>NZ_JBHJSJ010000010.1:15287-110726 GCF_042268845.1 Kitasatospora sp. NPDC056273
GACCACCGCCACGCTCACCGGCCACGTCGGTGCCGTGTTGTCGGTGGCGTTCAGCCCGGACGGGCGCACCCTCGCCACCGGCGGAGCCGACCACACCGTGCGGCTGTGGGGCACGGCCACTGGCAAGACCACCGCCACGCTCACCGGCCACGTCGGTGCCGTGTTGTCGGTGGCGTTCAGCCCGGACGGGCGCACCCTCGCCACCGGCGGAGCCGACCACATCGTGCAGCTGTGGGACACCACCACCGGCAAAGCCACCGCTACCCTCACCACCAACGTCAATTCGGTGGCGTTCAGCCCGGATGGGCGCACCCTCGCCACCGGCGGCGACGACGCCACCGTGCGGTTGTGGGACACCACCACCGGCAAGACCACCGCCACCCTCACCGACAGCGGATTCGTGTTGTCAGTGGCGTTCAGCCCGGACGGGCACACCCTCGCCAGCGGCGGCAGCAACACCACCACGCGGCTCTGGTTCTACACCGAACCGGACGCCGCGATCAGTGCGATCTGCGCAGCCGTCGCCCGCGACCTCACCTCTGAGGAGAAAGCGGCGTACCTACCCAAATCCTCCAGGCCGGTCTGCCACTCATGAACCTTCAGCCCGACGGCACCCCCGGCTCAGCCTTGCCGGACGTACCACCAGTCCCCGACAGCCGAGCGACCACCCCGCCAACGCACATGAAGCGCTATGTGGCCGGTCAACCCGACATAACGTCGGGCTAACCGGCTACATAACGTTGGTTGACCACCAGGAGGCGAAGGCCTCGCCCAGCTGGGACAAGAGCCCCGGCGCCGCCTCCACGGGCACCTCGGCCAGCACCTCCGCGCCCCCGACGCCGGATCGGCCCGCTCCCGCAGGCCAGTAGCCCCGGATAATGAGCCGTCAGCATGACGACAACCCTTCTCCGTGTACTGACGAAAACGCGGTGGAAGGCGGACTCGACGGAACCAGTGCGGCATGGGGTCTTGGTGTCGCTGGAGCACCGAAGGCGCTACGGCGCAGGCGGGAAATCGCTGGATCACGGCTGTGGAGGACCCATAGCCTGACCGGCCATGACGACCCCTGACGAGATTGACGAGACGGCTGTCCTGCACGCCTTGCTACGTCACTTCGAGCGCGTCGCGCTGCTTGGCGAACGTACCGCCGGTCCATGGCCCGGATGGCGTGTGGAGGCGGGCAGTGCGCTCGCCGGCGATGACGCGAGAACCAACCCGTACCAGCTTTCCCACAGCGCTCACCATGCCCTGGTCGTGGCCGTTGACCACCTAAGAGCCCTGGCGGCTCTCGTGAGCGGCACCGAGAACGCCGGCCACCGCGAGATGCTGCTGCCCACCCACGCTCCGTTCACCCTGCTGCGCGCCGCTCTGGAGAACGCCGCGCGGGCCGTGTGGCTGCTCGGCCCCGCCTCCCGCCGCGAGCGGGTCCACCGCTGCCTGCGAATGCACCTCGCGGACCTGAAGAGCAGCACCGCGAAGATCGAACTGCTAGGCCACACCCTGGAGGGCGGTCAGGAACGCCAGGAACGGATCAAGAGCCTGCTGCGTACGGTCGGCATACCGGAGGGCGAGCTGTCGAACGGGAAGCTCAAAATGCCTGGGTATGGCGGCATCGTGCGCGCGGCCGGCACGCACATTCCCGCCGGAGGGGAACGCGCCGAACTGGTCTGGAGTGCTTGCAGCTCCCTCGCGCATGGCGACCTGCACGGCACCCTCACCGTCCTGGACCGCGAGACGATGGCCACCGACGGTGACGTCAGCTGGATCAGGTTCACCGGTTCGACGAAGGCCGCGTTGGTCATCACCAAAATGGCGATCGACATGACCGAGTCGGCCTTCGCCCTCTACACCACCCGTGCCCGCGCTCCCTTCTAGGATCGGGAGCGCGCAGCTCCTGGACGTCACCGGTCGCGAAGGAATGCTCTTGTAGGCGAGGCGTCGACGAACTCCCTGGTTTCACACCGCACTTCATGAGTTTCGATGGCGACGGAACGGCCGGTCACCTGGAAGAGGCGTTGGCAGGGCGCGCTCATGTAGTGGGAGGAGTGCTGGGAGGGAGCGCTCCGGCCGGGGGCGGTGTATTGGCTGCTGCTGGTGTCGTCCCGGAGAAGGTATGCCTTGCCGACTTCGACCGTGACGGGAAGACGCGGTTTCCGGAGCCGGTGCGTGCAACGTGGATTGACGAGGACCTGGCCGCCCACTGCGCCTCCGGGCCCGCGTCGGCGACAGCGCGGGCCCGGGGTCGCCAGAGGCTCTGCGCTTCGGTCCTCGTCGACGAACTCGTGCGTCCGGCGACGGTAGGGCCTCCGAGATGGCGGTGAGGCGGTTCGGCGACCAAGGCGTCGGATCGCTTGCTGAGGGCCAGATCGCCGTCCTGGCGCACCAGTCAGACGTCTTCGTGGTCGAGGTGGAGGACGGCTTCGACGGGCGGCTGAGCGAGGAGGCCGTCGGCCGGGCGGGTCATGTCGCCCTGCGCGCCGGAGGTGTCGGTGTCCTTGTCCATCCGGAAGGTGACCGAGACGGTCGGGGTGAAGACACGGCCGCCGATCCGCCGGTCCCACCAGCACCTGGGCTCGCGGCGGGGGCACCTGGATTCAGGTTCCGTACGCGGTGAGCACTCCGTCTCCGAGCAGTGTGTCGGAGGTTGCGGGGGAGTCGAAGAGCCGCAGCGGCTGGGCGACGTTGACACCCCTCTGGCCGACCTGGGAGGCGGTCCGCTGGGTCACCAGCGCAAGGCTGTAGAAGGTTGCCGGCACCACACGTCTGCACGCACGACCCCGCCCGGTATCCGGCCGCCCCTACGCCTACCTCGGCGGCCGCGTCCCCGAACCGCCGTTCGGCGCCGCAGCCCTGCGGCCTGTCACGGAGAGCGCCGGCCGATGTCACCGAAGGCCTGGGAGGGCAGCCCGGTGCGCAGAAGGTCGAAGGCGTCCAGAACACTGCCGCCGGCCGCAGGGTCGGGCCACCGGTCCGGGTCGACCACAGGGACACCGAAGTACGTCTGGCCCCATCCGTCCTTCCACATCGGGTCGACGACCGTACCGTCGGTGCTCGCACACCAGGCATGCGCGAGCGGTACCACGCTGTCGCCCCCGACACCGGCGGCGGCGAAGCCCTCGACGTAGACCAGACCCGGGCGTCGCCGGGCGGTGGTGGATGCGTTGCCGTAGCAGAGCTTCTCGGTCATGGGCGCGATGCCGATGGGCAGGGCGGCCGGTTCGAAGAAGCGACCGTGCTGGAGAAGAAGATGGTACGCAGAGCGGTATGCCCAGCCCGCGGTGCCTGGGGCAGAGTGCTCGTACAGCTCGGCGTGAATACGGATGTAGCCGAGAAGGTCGGCTTCGTCTGCCGTGAGTTCCGGTGGCGTGGTCATGCCTGTTCTCCGTCGTCCGCAATCCGTGCCGCAGCCCGGGAACGGACCGGACGTGACATGCCTGGAATCCAGGCCACGGTGAATCGTGGCGGGGCCGCGATTTGCCCTTCACGCCAGGGAGATCGTATGCCCGTGGTGGTCATCGGCCGTCCCCGCTGCCAGGAATATCGGCAGAGCGGGTCAGTTCCATTCGAGCGCTGTCCGGCTCCCAGGTGATGGTATAGCCGTGGATCGGGGCTCTCTCCGCCGCCCATCGGAAGTGCTCCAGCACGTCGGGGTTGTCTTCCATGTGACGTCCCGTGAGGGTGTAGCCGCCTTGGACCTGATATTCCACATCGATCCGGTGGGCGGCCTTGACGGGCAGGTTGCCGGTGCGGCCGCCGACGGCACGGAAGGTGAAGCCCGCCTGGCCGTCGCCGCCGACGGCCAGTCCCATCTCGCGGAACAAGCGCTGGGCCTGAACGAGCGTGATCTTCCGTGGCGAGTCTTCGTTCGTTGCCGGCTTTCGGGTGGCGACGCGAGGAGAGTCGGTTGCCGGCCGGGGCGGTGCCGGGGGCTCCGGGCAGGGGAGGGGCCCGCCCGCCTCCCGGGCCAGGGCGGCCAGCGTGCCGACGGGGTACTCGGGGTGGTCGGCCCACTTCCGGGCCTGCTCCATCAGGTGTCGGACGTGCTTGGCGGCCAGGTCGAGCCGCCCGGCGGCGATCGCCGTGTCGACGGCGCCGTGTGCGTATGCGGCAGCGCGGAGCAGGGCGCCAGGGTTTGAGCGAAGGCTCTCGGCCATGACGTTGACCTGGTCGAAGGCTCGCTGGTTGATGAAGTCCACAAGCCGGTTCACGTTGTTGCCTATGGCGGTCGTGACTTCGTCCGGTCCGAAGTCGCCGGAGGGAACCGCTTCTGGGGTCACGTGACCAGTCCTCGGGAGAAGTCGTGGGCGTGGAAGGCACGGGGGCCATCGAGATCGTAGCCGTCCAGGATCCGGACCCGGGTCGTGTCCCCACCACCTGGTCCTTGTGGGTTCGCGTCTTCACCGAGTCGATGGGCGTCCGCAGGTCCCGGTAACCGGGAAGGCCGCGTTGATGACCCTGCTCGATGGCGGCGAACGGATGCCCGGCGCCGTGACGCAGCCAGCCGCGTGCCGGCCCCTTGTGAGGAGCACCGGCCCTCCCGCTGCGGGCCTCGCAGGTGTGCCGGCCGTGCTGCCAGACGCAGGACCCTTGCCGACGTCATGCACCGGTTCGGGGAATTCGGCCAGGTCGTCGGCATCGAAGTGTGAACTGCCCTGCCAGCATGGAGGATCCGCGCAGGTGATCCTCCAGGAGGGGGCCGGTCGAAGCCGAGGTCGGACTGCCTTCAGCTGTCGGCCATGGCGGCACGGGGTCGCCCTGGAACCCTCAGGGAGTTCCAGCCTCAGGGCGACCCCGCGTGGCCGAGACGAGCCGATCGAGAAGGTTCCTGCCTACTGCGTGGTTCCCAGACGGAGGGTGGCGCCGTCGGGCAGCTCGTGGATCTTCTGTGCGATCGGGCCCCTGATCCGCATCGCCTCGCCCGCCTCCCGGACCACGAGGTTCTCGAACGCGAACTCACCGCCGGCGACGAAGAACTGGAGCGGTACAAGACGCTGGTCCGGGGCAAGAGCGCCGTTCTGCTGCTGGAAGGCGTGGGCGAAGGAGGCGACGCCGTTCACGTCCGGGTCGCTCAGCAGCCACGCGGCCCAGTCGTCCAGGCCGGCACCGAGGTCCTTCACCTCCGCGGTCTCGGGATTGAAGGTGACGACGCGTTCACCGCCGACGATCGCGAACTGGGTGCCGAAAAGGTCCTGGCCGAAACAGAAGACGTGATCGGCCAGGCCCTCGTAGGTGCTCTTCCACACCTCGTCCGAGTTCCAGGACAGCAGGTCGGGCCCCAGCCCCTCGTCCCCGGCCCGGAAGACCTGCACGCCGGCGTTGAAGACGAAGAAGCCGTTCATCCGGCCGAGCAGGGCCCCGAGCTCCTGGAGCGGTCCGGTGTCGAAACCGAAGTCGAGGTCGATGGCCGGGCCCATCGGGCCGCGGGCACGGCCGAGCAGCTGGTCCAGTGGACTGTCGGGCATCTTCACTCCGCTGCTCGTGCTTCCGGGCCGATCGCCCTGGTGAGGTAATGATGCCGCACCCGGTCCGTGGCCACGAGGCGCAGGGTGGGCTGGAGGACGGGCGCGTCCGGGATCGCGTCCCACTTCGCGTAGGGCCACCAACGGCTGTGCGCGGCCAGGAGCATGCGCTCGCCGTGCTCGGTCTCGCCGCGCGTGGCGTACCAGCCGGCCATCCACAGACAGATGGCGTACTGCTCGGGTTCCGCTCCCGTCTCGGCCAGGAGCTGGTGGGCCCGGGTGAAGTCGTTGGTCTCGCAGAGCGCCTCCCACACCAGTCGGCCCTGCCGCTGGTCCAGGTCGCGGAAGTCGCGGTCCAGGAGTTCCGCGCCGATGACGCCGTCCCGCGGGAGAACCGGACCGCCCCAGTCGCTGTGGCAGGGAAGAAGACGCTCCGCGCCCTGCCGGGCCAGCTCCCCGGAGGCCCACTCGAAGTCCCTGCGCATGACGCGACCCGCCGGAACATGCTCGGCGCATGCGGCCAGACGCGGCGCGGCCGGCTTCTGCGCATGGAGCTGGGCGGCGAGCAGGGCCTGCCGGAAGGGAGTGGACTGGTCGCAGAGTTCCCCGCCGAGGGGACCGTCGCGTTCGATCAACGCCTCCGCCAGGTCGGCGGCCTGCCCGAACTCCCCGGTCCAGAAGAGGATCTGCACAGCGGCGGCTGCGGCCTCCCACACCGGCCCGCGGGCCCCGCCCTTCCTGCCGGCGATCTCCAACAGGGCAGGAAGATCGGCAAGGAAGTTGCCCTCCCTTGCGTTGGAGATAATCTTCTCACTCTTGTTCACAACCACCTCCGATCTTCATCTATTTCACTTTTATCTTTACTCTCGTCCCGTTGGGGAGTCCGCCTAAGGCCTTCCCCATGGTCGAGCCGGAGCCGGTATTATCCGATCCGTTGATGTATTTTACACTAGCCCCTCTCCCTCCCTCCTTGAACATGGCCGGGGGGTACTCGTCACGCTGACCGGAAGGGCTGGTGGGAATTCCGCGAAGCGAATTATCTCGATTGTCGTCACCGCCCGCCCGGTCGATGGTCAGGACGGAGGGAAGCGGCGCGCCAGGGCTGTGCGAGGCGCCGCGCCAGATCTGCCCGTTTTGAGCCTCCGCAATGTGCCTGGCCGATTCCGGATACTTGCCGCTGTCGATCAGGTACTCGACGTCGAAGTCCCCCTTGGCCCCGACGGCCGCGGCGAGCTTGGTCCTGGCGTCGGCCTGGGCCACAAGCCTCGCCTTGCCTCCCTTGCCGCCTGTACCCGGGTTCTTCGCGATCTTCTCCGCGAGCTCGATGATGCTGCGCTTGTGCGCCTCGTCGGCCGCGGTGACGTTCTTCACGACCTGCTTGGCGCCCGCGCTGGCATGCTCGTACATGCCACTGACCGCGTCGGCCGCCTCCTTGCTGATGGTCCTCCCAATCTTCTTGGCGGCATCTTCGAGTGCCTTTGTGATCGGGTGCCGGCTCATCCGAAGCTCACCGCCGCAGTCGCCGTCGTGAAGGTCCTGGCATGCCCCCGCACGTCATCCGCATGCTTCTTCAGCTTCTCCGCGGTCGCCAGAAGCTTCGCGGGATCGACCCGGAACCCGGTCCCGACATTGCCGGCCGCGCCAGGCCCCGCACCGGCCAGAGCCTTCTTCACCCCCTCGAATACCAACCCCTTCACCGCCTTCTCGACCTGCTTCTGAAGCGGATCCATGGCCTTGGTGATGAGAATGGCGACGACCTCCTCCTCGGCCTCCTTGATCAACTGGTTGACGATCTTCCGCGTCGCCGCGATCGCCGCCGCCTCGGCGACCGAAGCAACGCCAAGGGTCGCGACAGAGGCGATCGTCCCACCCACCGCCTCGGCGGCCAGGATGCCGAGCTCCACGATCACCGCGCCCTTCATCGCCACGATGGCATCCGCAGCCACGTCGAGAGCGGTCGCTGACGCATTGCACACGGCAACGAGTTCGTGCAGGTGATCCTGAGTCATCTTCGACCAGCGCGCGACCAACTGGTTGTACGACTGCGCCTGATAGTGCTGCGCCATCTCCCGCAGGGTGGCAGTTGCCGCCGCGTGCGTGTGGTCGATGTTCGTCGCGAAGCCCCGAACGTGACCGGCGTACTCCCTGACCTTGTCCTCGTTGATCTGGGGCCACGGCACGCCCAGCAAGTCCACGACCCATACCAGTCCACCGGGTAACTCGATGGCCATCGCTCCCCCTCAACGGCGACACGCACACAGAATGATGCCACGCACACGGTGGGCTACGGCTGTTTTCGCCCGGCCGGACACCCAGTCCGCCCACCGCGGAGCCGCAGCCCCCTGCCTCGGCACTTGACCCGAGCCCTTCGCAACACTGACGCTAAGTCAACAGACGTTCAAGAAACGAGACTTGGGGGAGCGTTGGACGAGAAGGTGCTCATCCGCGTGGACGACGCCGACACCACCGCGATCGGCTCCCTACTGGCCTGGCTCCGAGCCGAGCCCACCCTGCGCGGGCGCGTCGAACCGGTCGGGACGGCTCCGCGACCCGGTTCGCTGGGCACCCTCGCGGACGTGCTCACCGTCGCCCTCGGCGCCGGCGGAGTCGCCTCCGGCCTGATCAGCGCCCTGATCGCGTGGATCCGCCGGCAGAGCGGCGACACGGTCGTCCACGTGACACGCTCGGACGGCAGCTCGATCGAGCTGCGGGCGACGGCCGTCCACGGACTCGACCCGGATGCCCTCGCCACCCTCGTCCGCGAGGTCGGAACCTTACTCGCCAGCCCATCCGAGTCGGCCGCCGCCCCATCGGCCGACAACGAGTAACGCCAGGTGGCGACGAGTGACACCGGAGGCCCCCGGATGACACCAGCCGGCCCCCTCGGCCTGCCCCTGAGCCTGCCCGGCACACGGGCCCTGATCATCGGAACCGGCACCCACATCCCCGGATCCGTCCTGCCCGACGTCCCCGCGGCCGCCGGGACCGTCCACGCGATCAGAGAGGAGCTCGTCACCCGCTGCGGCCTTGACCCCGACCACGTGCGCACCGTGATCGACCCCGAAGACCCGCTCGTCCTCGGCGACGCGCTGACGGCCACCGCCGAAGCGGCCGAATCAGTACTCCTCGTGTACTACGTCGGCCACGGCCTGGTCGGGCTGGACGGCGAACTCCACCTGGCGACCCGCACCACCGACCACCTGACCCGCGGCCTGGCCTTCCGGGCCCTTCGCTACTCCGCGCTGCGCGAGGTCCTGGCCTCCTCCCGGGCGCGCTCGATCGTCCTCGTCCTCGACTGCTGCTACTCCGGCCGGGCCGCCCCCGTCGCCGGCGCGGCCAGCCTGTTCGACACCTCCTACCCCGGCGGCGGGTTCACGCTGGCCTCGGCCGCCCCGGAAGAACTCGCACTGGCCCCGGTCGGCGCCCAATACACCGCCTTCAGCGGCGAACTGCTGCGCCTGCTACGGGAAGGCGACCCGACCGGCCCGCCAAAGCTGACACTGGGCCACATCCACCGGCACCTGGCCCGGACGCTGCCCAGCCGCGGCTTCCCCAAGCCGTACTGCCACTCCGAGGACCGGGCCGGCGACCTGGTACTGACCACCAACCCGGCCTACACCTCCCCACCGGAGCCGCCACCGCCGACCGGACCGGAGGAGGAGCCCGGCGCCGCTCCCGAACTGGACACCTGTCCATACCGCGGCCTGGCACCCTTCGGCTCACAGGACGCCCGGTTCTTCTTCGGCCGCGAGCAGCTGACCGCCGAACTCGTCGCCCGGGTATCCGCCAAGCTCTCGCTCGACGGCCCGATCGTGCTCGTCGGCCCCTCCGGCGCCGGCAAATCCTCCCTGCTACGCGCCGGCCTGCTGCCCGCACTCGACCGCGGCCTGCCCGGCGCCGAGAACGCCTGGCGCTGGCCCCGCGCGGTACTCACCCCGGGAGAGCACCCGCTCTCCCGGCTCGCCGACGTCCTCGCCGCCCTGCTCCCAGACGACCCGGGCACCCGCCGCGAAGTCCTCCTCGACACCCTGACCACGAGCCCGGAATCGATCGCCGACCTGCCGACGGACGGATCCCGCCTGCTCCTGGTGGTGGACCAGTTCGAGGAATTGTTCACCGCCTGCAAGGACGAGCAGGAACGGGAGGCGTTCATCCGCGCCCTATCCGCCCTCTGCTCACGCACCGAGCGAGGCCACACCCCGCCGGCCGTGATCCTGCTCGGACTGCGCGCCGACTTCTACGGACACTGCGCCGCCTACCCGGCCCTGCACACCGCACTGAAGGCCAGCCAGGTCCTGGTCGGCCCGATGCTCCCGGAGGAACTGCGCGACGCCATCGAGAAGCCCGCCCACCTCGCCGGCCTGCGCGTGGAACAGGGCCTGGTGGACCTCCTCCTCCAGGACCTCCGCACCAGAAGCGACGAACGGCACGACACCGCGACCGCGCTCCCCCTGCTGTCGCACGCCCTGCTGGCCACCTGGCAAAAACGCACCGGCCGAGTCCTCACCCTGACCGGCTACCAGGCATCAGGCGGCATCTGGCACGCCGTCCGACAGACCGCCGAGGACACCTACCAAGCCCTCACCCCCGAGGAGCAGCGGGCCGTCCAGCAGATCCTGCTGCACCTGGTGCACGTCGTCGACGGCGCCGAGGACACCCGCCGCCGCGCCCCGCTGGCCGACCTCGGCCTCGACACCGACCCGGCCGCACCCGCCGCCCTCGACGCACTCATCCGGGCCCGCCTGGTCGTCGTGGACGACGGCCACGCCGAACTCGTCCACGAGGCCGTGCTGCGCGCCTGGAAACGGCTGGCCGACTGGATCCGCGAGGACCGCGCCGGCCTGGTGGTCCGCCAACGCCTCCACGACGCCGCGAAGGCATGGGAGCAGGACGGCCGCGACGAGGGAGCGCTCTACCAGGGCGTACGGCTCGCCGCCGCCCGTCAGTGGATCGAGGAGTCCGCCCAACGGCACGGAACCGTCCCAGCGGCCCGGGAGTTCGTGACGGCGAGCCTGGCCCGACAAACCGCCGAACAGCACACCGCCCGCCGCCGCACCACCCGCCTGCGCGCCCTGGCCGCCACCCTCGCCGTGCTGCTCCTGGTCGCCGTCACCGGCGTGGGCGCAGCCGTCTGGCAGAACCGGGTCGCCAACGAGCAGCGCGACCTCCTGGCCTCCAAGCTCGGCGCCCAGGCAGCCGACCGCCTCCGGACGACCGACCCCACCCTCGCCCTCCAACTCGCCCTCTCCGCCCGCCACATCGCCGACACCCCGGAGGCCCGCAGCAGCGTCTACAACGCCGCGCTCGCCCCGTACTACACGCCGATCAAGGGACACACCGACACCGTCCGGAAGCTCGCCTTCAACGCCGAACGGCACCTGCTGGTCAGCGGCGGCCGCGATCACACCGTCCGGCTCTGGGACCTCTCGGACTCCCGCCGGCCCCGACCCGTGGGTCTGATCGACACCCACGACACCAGCCTCGCCCTGAGCAGCGACGGTCGGCTCCTGGCCACCACGAACTCCGGTGACTCCGTCCAACTATGGGACGTCTCCGACCCCGCCCACCCCGCTGCCGTCGCCACCCTGGCGGACACCCACGGCACCCTGGCCTTCAGCCCGGACAGCCACGCACTGGCAGCCGTCGACAAAGACCGGTCCGAGCTGTGGAACCTCACCGATCCCCGGCATCCGGTCCGGGCGGGTACCGTCCCCCCGGGCACCGATGCGCCGCAGTCCGTCGCGTTCAGCTCGGACGGGCGCCTTCTCGCCATATCCGTCAAAGCGGCTGACGGCAACTACGCGGCCGAGCTGTGGAACGTCGCCGACCTCGCCAACCCCGCGCGGACCGCGGCACTCAACGACAGCCACGCCCTCTCACTGGCCTTCAGCCCGCGCCAGCCGCTGCTAGCGGTCGGTACCAACGGCCGCGGCGTGCTGCTATGGGACACCACCAACCCGGCCAAGCCCGACCCGGTCACCACACCCACTCCGGACTTCATCGCGGATCCGCCCTACTCGACCTACCCCGTGGCGATCGCGACCGGTCAGCTCGTGGGGGCGATCGGGTTCTCCCCGGACGGCCGGACCCTGACCCTCGGGGGCTCCAACGACGACGGCTACCAGCTCGGCCATGCCGAGACCGTCGACATCACCGACCCGCACCAGCCGGCCGTCCTGGCCGACTTCCCCACCCCCGGGGTGCTCACCTCGGTCCAGATCGGCGAACGCGGGTCCCTGATCAGCGCAGGCACCGAACCGGAGATCCGGCACTGGTACCCCTCCATCGACTCCACCCTGCCCAACACCCGCAAGGACGGCGACTACTCGCCGGAGGGCGGCATCCTGGCCTGGGCCACCGACGCCCGCATCCACTACGAGAGCTTCACGCAGAGATACCGGCTGTGGCGGACCACCGGGCCCTACGACCTGCGCCCGGCCGGCACACTAACGGCTCCGAACGTCCTGCTCGTCAACGACCGCACCCTGCTCTCGTACGTCAAGGGCGGTCCGGCACGGCTCTGGGACATCACCGACCCCGACCACCCGGCGCCGGGGAGCACGCTCAACGAGATCGCTGAGGAAGTCCCCCACAGCGGCTTCGGCAATCAGGACTCGCACGTGGCTCTGGCGGACGGGATCCTCGCCCTCAACGGGAGTGACGGGCTGATCCACCTGTGGGACGTCGGCGACCCGAACGCCGCGAAGCAGCTGTCCACCATGCAGTCTCCGCAGCCGCCCGGCCGCCTCCTCCTCGACAAGCGGAAACTGGTGTCCATCGACCAGCGGCAGGACCGCCGGAGCATCGATGTCTGGGACCTCGGCGATCCCAGCCGACCCGTCGCCTCGCCCTCACTCCCGATCAGTGTCGGTGTCGTGTTCGAGAGCAGGAGATCGGACCTGCTCGGCATCGCCACCGGCAGCGAGTCCCAGAACCCGAAGTCCATCCAGCTGTGGAACCTCGCCGACCCCGGTCATCCCGACCACGCCGAACTTCTCAACGGCATCGTGAACGGCATGACGCTCAGCCCCGACGGACGGACCCTGGCGGTGACGACCGACAAGACCATCGACCTGTGGGACGTCTCCGACATTCACCACCCCGTGAAGACCAACGCACTCACCGCCGAACGGCCGGGCGCGATCGGGTTCAGCCCCGACGGCCGTCTGCTCGCCAGCTTTGCCAAGGCGGGTCGACGCACCGATCCCCTCGTCGGCCAGTTCCATCTGTGGCGGGTGGAGGATCCGCGCGCCGCCACCGACGTGGGCACGCTGACCCTCCCCGGTGTGATCGACGCCGCCTCGTTCAGCCCCGACGGGCAGGGGCTCCTCATCGACAAGGCCGGTGACGACAGCGGGGCGAAGGGCCGGGCCTACCTCATCGACCCCGACATCGACCGGGTCACTGCCCGCCTCTGCGACCTGGTCGGCGGCATCATCACCGCCGACCAGTGGCACCGCTACTTCCCCGGCACGCCGTACCGCCCGCCGTGCAGGTGACGGCGGGCGGCGGACCGTCGGACGGGAGCGGGGTGTGGATCCGGGCCAGGTGACGCGGAGCAGGACGGGCAGGGCAGCGGCCACCGTCTCGCGAGTACAAAGACAGCGAGCACCGACCCAGGAATAGATCAGGCCCGCAATGACGCTCTCGTCAGCCGCTGCCGACGTCTGGACCATGGAAGAGCACCGCGGGTTCGCCAATGACCTGGGGCCATTCCAGTTGGTCGCGGCGTTCGCGGCTTCGAACCAGCAGCGCTTGCCCGCGGTGGACTCTCCGAGACCGTCGACACACTGGTCGCGCCCGGAGCACTCACTGCGTACGGCACCTGGATCCGGGTAACCCAGCGCAGGCCCATCGCCTGGGGGGACCCGCAGATCGGCGGCCGCGTCTTCACCCCGACCGTCTCGATCGACTTCCGGCTGGGGAAGAACGCAGACCTCTCGGGCCAGCAGGACGACATGGTCCGCCTGGCCGACGCCCTCCTCGCGCGGGTGCCCGGAGACGCGGTCCTGCACCTCGACTACGAGGACGTCTGGATGGTGCGCCAGGACGGCCAACTGAGCCTCAGCGAGAGCTCCGACGTGTGGCCGCCGAACCGCCTCGCCGCCGTTTCGGGGCCCTACCGCCGCCACACGCACGAGTTCGTCTACGAGGACTGACCACCAGCGCCGTCCGGGAATCCGGCCCGGCCCCTCGCCCATCCTGGACACGCCGTCCCCGGCCGGAGGCCCGGGACAGCGGCGCGAGTGTCTCCGGCGAGAGTCGGCAGAGAGGAAGCAGGCAGCGGCCGATCGAGAGGGCGCCCGAGCCTGACCCGACACCGCCGCCGACTTCCTGGCCACCATGGCCAAGGCCGACCTGGCCCTGGCCGACGTCAGCCAGCACGAGGTCGACCGGTGGCTGGCCGGAGGCCGCAGCACCCGCTACGAGGTCCGCGACTTCCTCCTCTGGGCCGCACGCCGCGGCCACAGCCGCGACCTCGCCGTCCCCGCCCGGACCCGTCGTCCTGGACGACGACTCCCACTGGGAGAGCCTCCACCAGTGCTTGACCGACCCGGAACTACCGCCCGACGTCCGCGCCGCCGGGGCCGTCCTCTACCTCTTCGGCCAGGAGGTCACCCGGATCGCCGCCTTGCCGACCGACTCCGTGGCCGAGCGGGCCGGCGAGACCGTCCTTCTCCTGGACCGCGTGCCCATCTACCTGCCCGACCCCCTGGTCCGGCTCCTCGCCGACTTCGCCGACCGGCCGCGACCACCTGGCTGGGCAGCCAACCACCCCAATCCATGGCTCTTCCCCTCCGCCGAACCCGGACGGCACATCACCGGCTCCGCACTCGCGCGACGCCTCACCGCCCACGGCATCCCCAGCCGCCCGGCCCGGGCCGCCGCCCTCGTCCAACTCGCCCAGGACATGCCCCCGGCCGTCCTCGCCCCCATGCTCGGCCTCAACCTCAACACCCTCACCCGATGGCGCTCCTGGGCCGTGACCGACTGGACCGCCTACCTCCAGGCCCGGGCTGCCGCCTGGCCCGCCCACGTCAACGGGACCGGCGGCGCGCCGACCACCGGGTGACGGTACGACGGTCGGCTGTCCCCGGCCGGTAGCCCTTGCCGCATGACCACCTCTGCCTGGTGGCGCCGAGGCGCCACCACCGTTGCCGCACTCACCCTCGTCCTCGCCCCCACAGCCGCGCCAGCAGCGGCAGCCGCAGTACCACCGGCCACCTCCGCAGCCACCGCCCAGCACCGGCAGCTGCCCGAACCGCCTCCGGCCGACCAAGCCCGTACCGAGTTGGACGAACTCGTCGTCGAAGCCCCGCACTCCATGGAGGGGTACTCGCGGGACCGCTTCCCGCACTGGGTCCAGCAGTACGGTACCTGCGACACCCGCGAGGTGGTTCTCGCCCGCGACGGCCAGGACGTCGTCCAGGACGACCAGTGCCGCGCCGTCTCCGGCACTTGGGTGAGCCCTTACGACGACAAGACCTTCACCGACGCCAAGGCCCTCGACATTGATCATCTGGTTCCGTTGGCGGCGAGTTGGCGGGCGGGTGCCGACACCTGGACCACCGACAAGCGCCGCGCCCTCGCCAACGACCTGACCCACTCCCAGCTGGTCGCCGTCTCCGCCGCCAGCAACAGGGCCAAGGCCGACAAGGGACCGGACGCCTGGAGGCCGCCGCTGCGGTCGTACTGGTGCACCTACTCCCGGGCCTGGACCGACATCAAGCACCTCTACGGCCTGACCGTCACCGAGTCCGAGAAGACGGCGCTGGTCGAGATGCTGGACACCTGCGCGTAGCCGGCGGTGAGCCCGCCCGCCCAGAGCCGATGGACAGGCGGGCAGGTTCGGCTGAGTTGGGCTTTCGCCTGCGTGTGCCGGTGCGCGGGCTCTACGGTGTCCGCATCGGCATGATCGCAGGTCAGGTGTTCAAGGGGTGGGTGCGAATGGATGTTCCGCTGGCGGACGCGGTCGCGGCGGTGCGCGACGAGCTGCTGAAGGCGGCGGCCCAGGTCGGAGACGACCCCGGGGTGGTGTTCGCGGTGGGTCCGGTGGAGATGGAGTTCGAGGTCGAGCTGCGCGCCGACGCGAAGGCGAAGGCCGGCTTCAAGCTGTTCGCGGTCGGCGCGGAGACCGAGGCCGGTCTTTCCCGCACCCGCACCCACCGGGTCTCCTTCACCCTCACCCCCAAGCGCCCCGACGGGGGCGACCTCCTGGTCAGCTCCGCGCAGGAGCGCCCGGCGGGGCCCGGCGACACCAGCGGGCGCATCAGCGACTGAGGACCGGGATCGCGGCCGTCGTCCGGTCGCGGCCAGCGGGCGGCATGCAGGGCGGGTTGTAGGGGGCGTGGGTGGAGCGGGTACGTCTTGCCGGGGTGAACGGGCCGGGCGGACGCGGGTCCGGGTACGCGGTCGGCGGACATCTGGTCCTGACCTCCGCCCACGTCACCGGTCCAACCGGCACCAGGGTGACCGTCCTCCACCCGGTCGGCACCGGCACCGCAACCGCACAGGTCGTCTGGGCCGGCACCTCCGGTGGGCGCGACGACGCTGCGTTGGTCCTCGTCGACGACTCCCCTCACTGGCAGCCGCCGACCGCGCCCGTACGGTGGGGGCGGCCAGACACCACACGCCCCGGCGCCCCGTGCGAGACCTGGGGCGTCCCCGACGAGACCTAGCGCCGCGGCCACGTGGTCGAGCGCTCGCACCTGCACAGGAAAGTAAGCCCGGGGCAGTAGCTTCGTCGGCAACCAGTACATCATGGACCTGCGCCCCCGCCACCGAGTGGCCGGCGGTTGGTACCTCACCGATTGCGGGGCTGTCCGGGGCGGCGGTGTTCTGCGACTGCTACCTCACCGGTGTTGTCGCCTACGACCAGACGGACTCCGGCTGCGGGCGTCTCAACGTGCTCCCCGCCTACGTCTTGGACCACGACCCCGCCTTTTGGGCCGCCCTCTCCGCCCACGGTGGCGGCCTGGCGGCCAACGTTGGAGGCAGTGGAGTTCCAGGAAGTTGCCGACCCCACCAGCAACCCCGCCGCCCGGCGCGCCCCGGTGACAACGGCGGCCCTGCTGGCGGCGGGACGCCAGATCGTTCCCTTCCGCAGCCGCGCCCGCGACTACCCCGTAGAGGAAGTCAATAGCGGTGCGGTCCGATCACGGGTCAAGGTGATGAAGACCACTGGCGTTGGAACGCCGCCGAACCGCCGCCCCGGCGAGCCACAGCCATCTGCCTTCCCTGCCAGAGGGGAGCCGCAATGGCCGGATCTGTGATCGGCGGTAGCCGGCCTGCTTTGGCCGCGCCTTTTCGCTATCCGCGTTCGATCCGCGAGGATGACGCGGTGGACTTGAACCTCACTCTGCGCCTTCGTGGCCTCCTGGCCACCTACAAGGGTCTGCGCGATGATTCCGGCCTGACGCCCCAGAAGCGGGGGCAGGCGTTCAACACACTGATCGCCGACGTCCTCAAGGCGTGGGGACACGATGCCCGGCCCAGTGTGATCGGGGTAGGCGGCAGGGACGAGACGGACGTCTTCTTCACGATCGGCCACAACTACATTCTCGAAGCCAAGTGGGAAGCCGACCCCCTCAGCGCGGACCCTCTGACCAAGCTCTCCGAGCGGCTCTCCACCCGCCCCCCAGGTACCCGCGCCATCGTCCTGTCCGCGACCGGCTTCAACTCGAACGCACTGGAGTGGATCAACCGCCACAACGAGCTGCTCCTGATGGACAGCTCCCACATAGAGGCAGCCCTGTGCGGGCTACTCGACCCAGAGGAGCTGCTGCACCGACTCTACGGCGAGACTGCCGCTTCCGGTAACCGGCTGGTCCCCCTGGCCGACATCGTCGTCCCCCGGCACGCCGAACCGGACGTTCCCGTGCTTACGCGGACAGCCACCGCCCCGCCGCCCTGGCCGATCGTCAAGACCAGTGCCGAAGGTGTGGACGCCAGCGTGGAGTTCACCGGAGTCTGGCAGTCCGACCAGCACCCGAGCGGAATCAGCGCTGCTCCCGCCAACCGGCTCCTGATCACGACCAACGCCGGCGTGATTGAACTCCACACCACGACCGGCAAGATCAAGTGGGCCCTGGCGCTGCCCGGCACCGAAGACCGGGCCGTCCGCAGCATCGACGGCTCGGTGACCGTGCTGTGCCGCGGCGCGCTTGTACGCTGGCACCCCAAGACCCGCGACCTTCAGCTCGTGGCCGGCGGCTTCGGCGGCTACGCGACCCTGGAAGCCGGGCGGGACGGCACCCTGTGGGTCTACAACCAGGTCGGGGGACTGGCCGACGGATCGGTCACCATCAACCGCATCGGCGAACGGCCCGGCGACGAGACCCGCCACGACGTCCCGTTTCCCAACGGCATGCGGGCTATCCACCTTGGCGACGAGCGACACTTCCTCAGCGGCACTGGGCGCAGCACCCCCATCGACGTCAGCAAGAACCCGTCCGCCGACAAGGAGGACTGGATCGACTCCGCCGTTCCCGACCCTCGCGCGGCCACCGGCCCAGACGAATACACCATCCTCGCGGCCGGCATCCGCAGCTCCGTCGACGGAAGCCTTCAACGCCTTGACCTCCGGCAGGCACCGGACTGGACCGAACTCCTGACCTTCACCGCCAACCGGGCCACCGACCTCACCATGAAGCGCACGAGCGCCGCTCGAGCTGAGGGCTGGCTGCTGGCCGACGCGTCCGGCAACACCCAGAAGCCCACCCCGGTCCTGGTCAAGCTCACCCTTACGCCCACAAGCCCGAGTTGACCATGCAGCAGGACGAACCCTCCCGACTCAGAGCCAGCACCGGCCCGGCCCGAACCGCTACCCGTCGGACGAGCACCGCTTCCACCTCGCTGGGTCAGTCCTCCCTCTCTCACTCCAAGGGCGCACCAGGGCCTGCGGAGTGAGGGATGACGCTCCATCCGGCGGGGCGATCGAGAGCGGGCCCCGGCGGCCGGACAGAACACCTCGAAGACAGCCCAGCAGGGCGCAGTCAGTGGAAGGGCCAGGGCCGCCGGGAATCCGGCTACGAGCATCAGTGTCGGTGGGTGCCGGTAGCCTCCCCCGAGGGGTCTAACAGGGAGAGGAAAACGGCATGGCCGGACGGCGCTCAGAAGCACGTACGAACGGCTCCATCTACAAGCTCACCGATCCTCGCGACGACAAGATCAGATACATCGGACAGACGGTCAACCCTGTCCACGAGCGGCTGGCCCAGCACCTCGCGAAGCCCACCAACAAGGGCATGAACGCCTGGCTCGGCATCCTCTACGCCAACGGCGAGACGCCCAGGATCTCGGTCCTCGCCACGGTCGACAAGAGCCAGCTCGACGCCGAAGAGCAGCGGCAGATCAGCGAGCACGTAGCGGCCGGCCACCGTCTTCTCAACGCGCCGTACTACCACACCAACGTCTCCGACCTGCGATCCGATTCTGAGCCGGCCAGCATTCTGCTGGACCATCACTGGTCCCCGGGTTGGCGCGCTCGATGGCGAATGCGTCGTGAAGCCCGAGCACAGAGCCGAGCCAGGCGGCGTGATCAAGTCATCGATGAATTCGGCGAACTCTGGGACGGGAAGCTCTTCGAGACCTTGGCCGAGGCTTCCATGAACAAGTCGATCGGCCATGGCGAGTGGTGGTTCCGGTTCCTCGTCCTGGTCCCGCAGGCAACAATCCGCATGGCGTGGCTGGCACTGCGTGTATTGACCAGCGACTCACGAGCCCTACGTCGCGTTCCGTGGCTTGTCCTAGGTATTTGGTACTGCTACAGCAAGTTACGCTTCAGCCTGATGCTGCATGACTTCATCGCACCACTCTTGCCGGTGCAGCAGATGGCTCGATTCTGGGACCGATACCTTTCCTATGGCGCCCATGAATTCCTTTCATCGTGCGTCATCGCCGCCCCAGTCATGGGGTTTGCATTTTCCGCCCTGATGTACACGACGAAGAAGATGGACTTGGAGGCGGAGCGCGACACGGAGAAGAAGGCCGCAGAAGCGGCCACGAGTCAACAACCTCGGAGCGACCTCGACGGGGCGCTGCTCTACGGCGTCCCTCGCCAGTCCTCGATGCGTAGGACCCGCAAAAGGCCCGCAGCGGCAACGAGGCCTCCAACGGGCGCAGAAACTGGCGTGCCCTGACGTCAGCTCGGCAAACAGCGAGCAGCGGGCAGGCCGAGCGATCACATCGCCTGGCCCACCGGCCCGGCGCTCAGTTGGCCTTCAGGCCGTCCAACCGGCCCCGCCGAGACAGCCACCGCAGCCATAGAGTCAGCCCGAGTCCAGATGAAGTGCTCGGTGGTGCCGACATCGTCGGGCGGCGCCCCGCTGAAGAGATGGTAGGCCGCATGAGTCGGTACCGCTCCCTGAGGCGCCGCTCCGGCTCGGTGCTCAGTCCGACGTGTGCTCCACTTCGACCAAGCCGACGTGTTGACCGGAGACCAGCTCCCGCAACTTGGCGCGCGTCTCCGGGTCCGTGGAGTACACGACGGTGCCGATCATTCCTCGTGTCAGCAGCACCTTGTAGGTGTTGCGGATCAGGCGGCTGATGTCGGCGTCGGTGGTGGACTTGCGGAACACGGGGTCCTTGGACGCCGTCCGGTCGGGGATCCACCGGTCGGTGCGCCAGACGAGGTCCGGCCCGAGGATGACGCCGCTCCAGTCGTACTCGAAGCCCTGGGCGGTGTACACGCAGCCGACCTGGCCGAAGCCGGCCGGGTCGGTGGCCCACAGCGCGGCGGGCGGGGCACCGGCGATCGAGCGGTCGCCGTACACGTTCCACGGCCGGGCCCAGTCACCGATGCGCACGTCGAGGGGGAGCGGGTCTCCAGGGGCGACCTTCGTCGTCCACTTCCAGCAGTACCCGGCCGACATCCGGGCACCGTACCCCTCCGCGCGCCGGGCGTCGAGGAACGTCTCCAACTCCTGGGGGCTGTCGACCACCTCCAGGACGACCTTGCCGTCGGGCTCCCAGCCGACCGGGCCGCCGGGCTCGAGGTCCAGGAGTCGCACCACCCAGTTCAGGTAGGCGTCGCTGCCGCCGCAGCGGAACTGGCTGTCCAGCTCGACCACCTGGCAGCCCAGGCCCTTCACGGCGGCGGCCGCCCTGATCTGGGCCACCGTGCCCATCTCGCCCGGCCGGACGACCTGGTGCTCGTCCAGCAGGAAGACAGGAACCCGGGCAGCGTCGATCAATTCTTCGATCTGCGGCTTGCCGGTGCGCTGGGCGGCCCGGGTGTAGCGGTTCGCCGACGTCTCCCGGATCCGGTGCGCCTCATCGCAGATCAGCACGTCCAGCCCGTTGCGCTCGGCGGCCATGAAGCTGTTGAAGTACTTGAACAGGTCCTGGACCTCACGCTTCCGCGCGCCGGCCACCCGACGCATGGTGGTGGTGAACGAGCTGGACCCGGTCGCGTGCAGAGCCGTGACGCCACGCCGGTACAGATCACCCAGGAGGGACAGCGCGATGACGCTCTTCCCGGTCCCCGGGCCGCCCGTGATGACGACGACCTCCTTGTGATCGGACTGCTGCGCCTGGCGGACCGCGCGCAGCACCAACTCGTAGGCGACCCGCTGCTCGTCGAGCAGTACGAACTGCTCGCGCTCGCGGACCTCCTCGGCGGCGACCGCCATCAACTGCTTGGACGGGGCCACCTTGCCCGCGAGCAACTGGTCTGCGGCCTCGGCGCCGGAGACCGGCTCCAGCTTTGATCGGAGGTACTGGATGAACTCCCCGCGGCGCTCGGCGGTGAAGAGCCGGCCGCGCTCGTCCTGCGGCACCTCGTAGAGGCCCTGGACGCCGAACTCCGTCGCGTTGTGAAGGAAAGCCACTCCGGACAGCCGCTCGGGATGGGCGGCGAGTGCGCCGTTGAAGGAGATCAGGTAGTCGCAGTAGCCGCGGACCTGCTCGATCGGGTTCAGCACCGGCCGGGCGTAGGCGTCGACCCGGCAGAGCAGGGGCTCGCCGTCCTCCGGCAGCGCGCTGCTCCACTGCTTGAGCTCGACCACCACGTACGACGGCTCGCCCGTGCCCGGGTGCACGCCGGCGAGTATGACGTCCGCGCGCTTGCTGTTGAGCGGCAGCGAGTATTCAAGGAGTACCTCGACCATGCCGAGCCCGGCGTCCAGCAGAGCGTTGGTCAGGACCGGGATGCTCCGCTCCCAGGAGCGCACCTCGGACGGGCTCGGCTTGTGGCCGTGCTTGTGAACGAACTGGTCGATGAGGCGCACGAACAGTGATCCGGCCAGGCTCTCGGTGGCGACCGCAGACGCGGAGTCGCGGAACAGCAAGACATGCTCCCAGGCAGCACGAAGTGACTCGTGCGGGTGGGGGCATGTCCCTGGAGGGAAGCCCGGCGGGCCGCGCTGATGACTGGCCAAACTTACAACGGGTGGTCTGAGCTCGTACTCGAACGCTAGAGGAAAGGGGCCCAGAGACTTCCTCGTTGCTGTCAGGCATGGATGCGGAGCGCACTGGGGCCCGCTCACCGTCTCTCTGCAGAGCCAGCCACGCGCCTGGCGACACTTGCGGTCGACGCACCAGACCGCATCCTTTGCCGATCGTTCCTCGTGTGCCGCGAAACGGTGTGCGCCGAACCCCGCCGCACCCGGTGATCTAATACCGACCTAGAGGTTCTGACCGTGAGTTCTCGGCGTTGGCGAGCTGCCGCTCGATGCATCCAAGTCGACTACGTCTCGGTTCCGAGACGTGCTTTCTGCTTGAGCGAGACGGAGCTGCGGTTCGGGACCCGCAGTGCCGTCTGCACCTGGGCGATGTGTCCTGCTTCGAGGGCGCCTGGGGCTTCGGGATGTTCCGTGACCTGGGCTGGGTAGCTGATCCCTGCTGGGCGCTAGCAGTGCGATCACTCCTCGGGCCGTCCCTGGGTGACGCGCCGGGCAGAATTCGCTGCCTCCATCGCTCTCAGCCGTGGCTGGTGCTCCGTGGGCGGAAGAGAGCTTCGGAGGTCAACTGGTGATGCCCGGTGCTGTGTCGCCACCTCGAGCCCCCTGGGAGGATCACGGCAGCCAGTCGCCTGAATCTGCCGGATGGTAGCTCAACTCATGTCTCTGAAAAAAGTTCTGATGGTTTATCACTCAAACGAGTGGGGGCTGTCGGTGGGGGCTGCTTCGATGCGAACTGTCCGAGAGGTTCTGCCCAAGGAGGTTTTCATGGAAGCGTTGTACGAGCGGCTGGCCGAGGCGGCGAACGGGCTGTCGACGGACGGTGCGATCCGGCTCGTGGCCCAGTACGAACCGGTGGCCGGCCTGGGGGCGCCCGTGGCGCCGCCGACGGTGAAGCTCAAGGAGAGCGACGGGCCGGGCCAGTTGTTCGAGAACCGGTGGGTCGGCGGGGAACGCACGAGGGTGGTGCTGCTGGATCAGCGGCAGTCGCAGGCGAACCGCTGCGAGACGGCTCTGTTGGAGGCCGTCGACCTGGGGGATGTGGTGGTGCCGCATCTGGCGCTGCATGTGACCGCGGAAGGCCGGGTGCTTCGGATGACGAACTTGGATGCGCCGCACCGTTCCCGTGATGCCTACTTCCGGGACGCGCTGGACGAGTCCGGGGTCAAGTTCGACGAGACGGACACGGGCCGGGCGCTTCGCGATACCGGGACCGGAGATGTGCGCGCCTTCCTGGAGTCGGCGCCGTCGGACCTCGTGTACGGGCTGTGGGACTCGCACCGCAAGCGCCGCGTGCAGCTGAAGGTGCCGCGCACCTACACCTCGGAGCTGGTGGGCCTGGATCCGCTGTCCGGGAAGAGGGCGGCGGGGCGCTTCGACAAGTGGAACTTCCCCGGCGACAACGTGGAGCTGACCGCCGACGGCTGGAGGCCGGTCGAGGGCACCGGGAAGAAGGGCAAGGGGAAGACGCTCAAGGCGTCGGCGGTCGGGCACGGCATGATCCCGCCGGTCGAGGGCATGGGCGGGGTGACGGTCCGCGCGATCGAGCGGAACGCGACGCTGGCCATGGCGGGCCTGCGGGCGCTGCGCTTCGGCGACGCGCCGCAAGAGTACGTGCGGGCAGGCAGGGCCCTGCTGGCGGCCCTGGCGCTGCTGGGGGACCGGCTGGCGTTCGCGGCGCCGGCGGTGCGGCTGCGATCGGGCTGCGACCTGCTGCTGGTGTCGGAGCGTATCGAGTGGGTCGGCCGCGGGCGCGAGGGCGTGGCGGTGACGGAGCCGCTGGAGCTGGACACCGCGGCGCAGGCACTGGAGCTGTTCGACTTCGCGCGCTCGCGGGCCGAGGAGGCTGGCCTGGTGTGGTCGAAGGAGCCCGTGCGGCTGCGGCCGAACACGCAGGTCCAGCAGGCGATCGAGCGCTCCTTCCGCCTGGAGGGCATCGGCGAGGCGGAAGGCGAGTAGAACGTCATGCCCTTCCACATCTCGGTGGAGCTGCTGGAGCCGCTCTACCAGGCGACCGCCATGGACGGCGAGCAGGCCGAGTGGCCGCCCCACCCGGCCCGCCTGTTCTGCGCACTGGTCGCGCACGCCGACCTCGACGATGCCGCGCACCGGATGGCGCTGACCTGGCTGGAGGCCCAGGATCCGCCCGTGGTCACGGTGCCGGCCAGGCCCTTGGAGGCGGAGCACCCGCGCGCGGCGTGGGTGGTGACCAACATCGTGGACCCGGGAAAGGTGACCCACGGCCTGCTGCCGGGACGCACCGCCGGCGGTGTGCCGCGAGCGTGGGCGCAGAAGACGCTGTCCGGTACGCGGATGGTGTTCAGCTGGGCTGGGGAGCCGGGTGAGGAGCTCGCCCCGGTGCTGAAGGAACTGGCCCGCCGGGTGCCGTACTTCGGGCGATCGACCGGGGCCGGGCTGCTGGATGCCTGGTGCGGCCCCGACGAACCCGGTGACAAGGACGGGTGGCGGCAGAGCTGGAGGCCTGCCGCCAGCGGGGAGTACCCGAAGGAATCGCGGCCGATCCGGATCCCCTACCGCGGCTATCTGGCGTGGCTGGAGGAGGCGTTCGAGGAGCAGCGGCCGTCCTGGAGCCAGGCGGTCACCCACCACTACCTCGACCCCGACCACACCGACCGGGACGAACCGGCAGTGGCGGAGGGTCCGTTCGGTGATCTGCTGACGTTCTCGTTCGCCCCAGGCGTGACGCTGGACCCGCGGTGGACGCTGGAGCTGACCAGCCGGCTGCGGAGCATGGTGATGGGCACCCTGGAGGCGATGGGCCACGACGTCGAGGCGATGACCACGGTCCACGGCCACAAGAACAGCCCGGACGACCCAAGGCCGGTCGCCTACCTCGCGCTGCCGTTCGCCGGCCACCACCACGCCGACGGGATGCTGCGCGGACTCGGCATCGCCCTGCCCCGCGAGATGCCCAGGCAGGACCGCAAGGCCCTGCTCGCGGCCCTCCTTCGAAATGACGGGGGCTTGCGGTGGATCCCGTTCGCGGACGGGGAACCGCTGGACCTGGTACGGGTCAGTCCCGCCGACCACGACCAGTGGCCGCAGACTGTCCAGCCGGGGACGTGGCAGGGGCCATCGACGGCGTGGACCACGGTGCTGCCGATGGTCCTCGACCGCTTCCCCAAGAAGTACGAGGAAGCCGCGTGGGCGGACTCGGTCGCGGCCAGCTGCGCCGCGGCCGGTCTCCCTGAACCTACGCAGGTGCAGGTGAGCCCGCGCGGCGCGCTTGTGCCCGGGGCCCGGGGCGTGGACGGGTTCCCGGTGCGCCGCAAGGACGGGGAGAGGCCGCTGCCGAGCTGCCATGTGCGCCTGACCTTCCCGGTCCCGGTGACGGGGCCGGTGGTGCTGGGCAGCAAGAAGAACTTCGGCCTGGGCCTGTGCCGCCCGGAGCCCGACTTTCAGGAGGACGACCAGTGACGGGCACCGAGCGGCTGCCGGTGATCGAGACGGCCGAGTTCCCTGCCTTCTTCCGGGAGCTCCACCACCACACCCACTGCCCCGGCGGGGCCGAGACCGCGGTGTGCGCCGGGTGCGAGGGCTGGGCGCCGTTCCCGTGGCAGAGCGCCTACCTGAACGCCGTGGCCGAGGGGGCCGACTGGCCCGACCTCGATGTTCCCACCGCGCTGGGCAAGACGACGTTCATCGACATCTGGCTCTTCCTCCTCGCCCAGCAGCACTCTCACCACCGGCACCAGGAACTGGGCCGCGAGTACCGGACGGTGCCGCTGCGGCTGTTTTTCTGCGTTGACCGGCGCTTGGTGGTCGACCAGGCCCACCAGCACTCCACGGAGCTGGCCGCGGCGCTCGCCGAGGCGCCGGCCGGTTCGGTGCGGGCGAAGGTCGCCGCCGCGCTGCGTGACCTCGGCGGCGGCGAGTTGCCGCTGGAGGTGGTGCGGATGCGTGGCGGCACCCGCTGGGAGTCGAACTGGGTGCGCAGCCCGGCCCAGCCGCTGGTGGTGACGTCGACCGTGGACCAGTACGGCAGCCGCCTGCTGTTCCGCGGCTACCACACCTCCCCGCAGCGCGCCCCGATCGACGCCGCCCTGACAGGGCACGACGCTCTCCTCGCTCTGGATGAGGCCCATCTGTCGAAGGCTCTGCTGGCGACCGCCGCCGACACCGCGCTCTACCAGCAGACGGCGGTGCGAGGGGAGTTGGCGGCGCGGGCGCTTCGGGTGGTGAGCCTGTCGGCGACCAGCGCCACCGGCGGCCGGCCCCGCCTGGGCATCGGTGAAGACGACTGCGCCCATCCGATCGCCGGGCGGCGGATCGCGGCCGAGCGCCACGTGACGCTGCTGGACGCCGGCGGCTGGTCGAAGAAGCCCGCAGAGGCGTTCGCCCTCGCGGCCGAGACCGCGCTGGACGCCGTTCTGCCTGTCCTGGGGCTGCCCGCGGTCGCGTTGATCGCCAACACCATCAGCCACGCCCGCGCCGCCCACGAAGCGCTGGCCCGGCGCACCGACGTGGACGTGCTGCTGCTGACCGGCCGCTGCCGGCCCGCGGAGCGCGACCTGCTTGTCACCGGCCCGCTGGCCGAACTCCTCGACGGTGTCAGCCGGGACCGTGAACGCCCCCTCGTCGTGGTCAGCACCCAGACCCTCGAAGTGGGGATCGACTGCACCTTCGGGGCGATGGTCAGCGAATGCGGCGACTGGGCCTCCATCCTCCAGCGCCTCGGGCGCCTCGACCGCCGCGGCGAACTCGGACCCGTGCCCGCGATCCTCGTCCGCGCCCACAAACCCGAGGACCCCGACCGCATCCCCGTCTACGGCCCGGCCGCCGCCCACACCTGGCAGTGGCTCACCCAGCACACCCCCACCCACGACACCCAGGACCCTGCCGAGCTGACCCCCCATCTCCTGGACGGCCTGGTCCTCAACCCCGTTACCCTGCCCCAACTTCTCGACGGCACCGACACCACACCGCTCACCCGCGCCGGCGAACACATCCCCCCGGTCGAGCAGACGCGCCTGGGCGCCTTCGCCCGCACCAGCCCCATCCCCGTCCCCGACGAATCCCCCGCCCCCTTCCTTCACGGCCTCGACACCGGCCAGCCCGAAGTCCAACTCCTGTGGCGCGCCGACCTGCCCACCGACACCACCGACCCCGAGACCCTGGCCGAACACATCCGCACCACCCCCGTCCACCCTGGCGAAACCCTCGCCCTGCCCCTCGCTGCGGTGCGCCGCTTCCTCACTCAACCCCGCGCGACCCCCGACACCAGTGACCTCGAAGGCCCCGACGCCGACACCACACCCGAACCCCGCAACCCACCCACCCGCCTTCGCACCACGGTCCTCCAACGCGAGACCGACGGCACCTGGACTACCCCGCGCCTCATCCAAGACCTGAAGCCCGGCGCCACCCTCGTCCTGCCCACCACCGCTGGCGGCCACGACGCCTACGGCTGGACCGCAGGCCCCGACACCCCCGTCCCCGACCTCGGCGACCACCCCACCGACAACACCCGCACCCCGCTACGCCTCGACCCGGCCGTCCTGGCCAGCACCACCGGCAGCGACCCCGAACAGTTCACCCCGATCATCAAGCAGGCCCACACCGACCTCACCGCAGACCCCGACGACCCGGACGCCTTGAGCACGACCGACGCGGTCCACGCCGCGATCACCCGGCTGCTCGCCGCCCTGCCCACCGACAGCCCGGCAGACGGCCCCGCCCGACACACCCCGGTACTGCGCCGGCGTCTGGAGCCCCTGCTGCAGGTCGCCGAGTGGCGCACCGGACGAGCGGCTGCCGTCGGGGTGGTGCTGATCGATCACGGTGGTCCGGGCCGGATCACCCTCGTCCCGCCCCGGATCACCGACGCCGGCCACTACCGGATCACCGTCGACGACGAGGACCCGGACAGCAGCAGCCTCACCCGCCCCGTCACCCTCAAGCACCACCACCAGACCGTCGGCGAACGCGCCCGCGACTTCGCCCGCGCCGTCGGACTGCCCGACGACCTGGTCGACGCCATCGTGCTGGCGGCCCAGGCCCACGACTGCGGCAAGGACCACCCGCGGTTCCAGTGCATGCTCTGCTCCGGTGACCGCTTGCTCGCCGAATCCCTGCCCGAACCCCTCGCCAAGTCCGGCATGGATCCCACCGACCGCACCGCCCGCCGACGCGCCGCCCGCCTGGCCAACTGGCCCAAGGACCTGCGCCACGAAGCCCTCAGCGCCGCCGCCGTCCACACCTGGCTCGCCACCAACCCCACAGTCGCCCGAGGCCTCGACCACGACCTCGTCACCCACCTTGTCGCCGCCCACCACGGCTACGCCCGCCCGATGCTGCCCGCGTTCGCCGACCCCGAGCCGGTCCTCGTCGAGTGCACCATGCCCGACGACACCACCGTCACCGTCTCCAGCATCGTGATCGGCACCGACTGGAACGGCCCGGACCGCTTCGACGCGCTGAACCGGCGTTACGGCTTCTGGGGCCTGGCCCTCCTCGAGACGATCCTGCGCCTCGCCGACATCGCCTGCTCCGAAGAAGGCAACTGACGTGCACCAGCTCGAACTCCCCGCGCTCCGCTCCGACGACCCGCTCGGCTTCCTCGCCGCCCTGGGCGTCCTCGAACTCACCACCGCCGTCCTGCCCGCAAAGCCCCGCCTCCACTGGAAGGGCCCGGCCGGAGCAGCCGTCCTCAGCACCGCCCATCCCCTCACCCTCGACACCCTCACCGAGCTTCTCACCAGCCATCTCCCGCCCAAGCCCGCCCAACGGAGCAAGAAGAAGGTCAACGGGGAGGAACCCGAGAACCCGGCAGCCGCTGTCGACCCGCTCCCGCACGCCCCAGGCCTGCTGACCATCCCCCGGGACGACGACCCCACCGCCCGCAACGACGCCCTACGGATGCTTCTCGACGCCAACCACGACCTCCTGCGCCAACTCGCCCGAGCCGAAAGAGAAGACGGCAACCACCTCGCCCGCTGGCTCGCCGCGCTCACCAACAGCATGTGCTTCCAGGAGTTCACGCCCGACAGCAAAACTGGGGGCTCCGGGAACACGGTGGTACGCCGCACCCGCACCACCCCGCTGATCGCCACCAGCGGACGCATGACCCTGGCCATCGTGATGCAGAAAGCCGTCGAAGGATGCCACCAGGATCCCTTGCAGATCCGGTCCGCCCTGACCGGCTGGCGCCGTATCCCCGAATACGCACCGGCCAACCTGGACCACCGCGCCCTCGGCGACGCCCACACCAACCCCGAGGGCGAGGCCTACCAGCGCGGCGCCCCCGGCCCCACCTGGCTCGCCCTCCACGCCCTCGGCGCCTTCCGCCTCACCGCCATCGGCCGAACCGAAGCCGCCACCAGCTGGGACATCGCCGAGGGCGGCGCGCTGCGCTGGCCAGCATGGACACCACCCCTGACCACCACCGCCGTCACCGTCCTGCTCGAACACCCCGCCGTCCGAGCCCCCGAACCCGCCACACCCCGCAATGGCAGAATGCTGACCGACCTCGGCGTCACCGCCCTCTACGCCGCCCCCCGAACAGGCACCTCGAAGTACGCCAGCCCCCTCGGCGCGGGCCGCCCCCTCTGGCCCTGAACCCCACCGTTGATCACCCGCAAGTACCCGAACCTTGACAACTCCACAACGCCAACCCCACCGAGGTCACAGACCGCCCCAACTTCGGAACCACAAGGACGCCACGCACCCCCGGCCCACACCGAAGCAAAATGTTCTAGATAGCCCGAAAAATCACCGCCGCCATTCGGCACACAGACCATTCACCGAATAAACCAGCAGGTCAGATAGCGTTTCTCCGCACCACTTCGGTGCGGCTCCATCGCAGCTCCGTCGAGGCGTTCAAGGACGCCCTCGCCGAGCACGTTTCTCCGCACCACTTCAGTGCGGCTCCATCGCAGCCGCAGTGAAGTGGTGCGCGTGGGATCCGCTTCCGCTGTTTCTCCGCACCACCGTGGTGCGGCGCCATCGCAGCACCTCGACCAGCAGCACCAGGTCGTGGAAGACGACGAGTTCCTCCGCACCTCACGGGCTCACGGGTGCGGCAGCATCGCAGCTGGATGTTGGCGCCGGTGGCCGTCGTCTCGGTGCTTGTGCTCCATGCCTCCATGGTGCGGCATCATCACGGCGCTGGATCGTCGCCCACCTCGTCCACCGTCAGACGGATGCCACTGCCCACGTCCTGGTGCGACACCATCGCAGTATGGCGCACTCGTCCACGTCAACTAGGGTGATCGCCGCCCTTCGTCACCATCCCGGTGAGGCACCATCACAGCTCGACGGTCATGTAGTACTTCGGCTCCTGTGCCACGGGCCCTCCGCACCGTCTCGGTACCGCCCCATCGCAGCAACAGCTCCGACTCCTGTTACTACCTGCTGATAGACGTTCCTCCGCACCTCACCGGTGCGGCACCATCGCAGCTTCGACGGCACCCGAATGCGCAACTCCTACGCGCTCGCTCCTCCGCACCCCGCCGGTGCGGCACCATCGCAGCCCGACCGAGCGCCTGGAGAACGGCGAGCGCCACACGGTGCGACTCCATCGCAGCTCCACCGCTTGGACCATGGCCGGGCGCCACGCCGCGCGCCTCCGCACCATCCCGGTGCGGCACCATCGCAGCCAGGCCGGATAATCCTCTAGGTAGTCGGCCGCCCTCGTCGCTCCGCACCATCTGGGTGCGGCACCATTGCAGGTCCTCGATCGCCCACGCCGACCAGTGGTTGGCGACGCCGTTGCTCCGCACCATCCCGCTGCGGCACCGTTGCAGCCCATTAGTTCTGGCTGCCCCGCTGTCCACCGAAGGGTTGGGATTACTCTGCAACCGCCAGGTGTGGCACCATCGCAGCGCCATAGCTCCCTACGTAGCCGCGTCCTGTACGCCGTCCCGCCGTGTCCTTCTGGTGCGGCGCCATCGCAGCTTGTGGACGTGGAGGACGTGAGCGATCTCGCTCACAGTTGCTCCGCACCCGTCTCGGTGCGACACTATCGCAGCGCGGACCATGCGCTCATGGGCTTGGACGCTGGCACGTCCCTCCACATCTTGCTGGTGAGGCACCATCGCAGCGGCGATTATCTCGCCAAGTCCCAGGATGGCTGGGGCCCCGTTGCTCCGCACCATCCCGGGGGAGGCTGAATCTCAGCTGGCACGTCAACCGCCGGCACCGCCGACCCCTCGGCGTCCCTCTGCGCCTCGCTGGTGCAGCTCCATCGCAGCTCTACTTCCCGGTGCCTACCGGAGTCGGTCTTGTGGTTTCTCCGCACCAACCGGCTGCGACACCATCGCAGCATCACCATGGCCGACGAAGGCACCGAGGGCTGGATGCTCTTCCGCACCATCGCGGTGCGGCACTATCACAGCTACGAGGGCCTGGCGTCCGAGACGGTCGAGACGTTGCAACGCTCCGCACCATCGCCGTGCGGTACCACCGCAGCATCGCGTGGGCCGGCGTGGTCAACGGAACCACCACCGCGTCGCTCTGCACAACTTCCGGTGCGGCACCATCGCAGCAACTTCCAGGCACAGCCGATGGTGTCGACTGTCGAGCCGCTGCACACCATCCGGGTGCGGCAGCATCGCAGAATCGGCAAGGGCAGGTCCAGGAATACCCACTCGCCGGTCGCTCCGCACCATCCTGGTGCAGCAGCATTGCAGTCGCGGTGACGTCCGATCTCAGGATCGGTGGACCTGATGGCGTCTCGGCACCACGTCGACGCGACTCTATCGCGGCCACACCCGGGGCTTGGTACCGAACAGCATGATTACCTGCGGCTCTGCGACACCGAGGTGCGGCACTCTCGCAGCAAGGATGCCGGCCTCAACGCCGAGAAGCTCACCGAGTCTCGCCGCACCATCATGGTGCGGCACTATCCCAGTTTGCCTAGCCCGGTGACGATCAGTTCTTCCTGGCCGATTCCTCCGTACCTTGTCGGTGCGGCACCATCGCAGCACCCGGTTCGGGGACTACCTCACCGCGCGGAAGTCCCTCTCCCTCCGCACCATCTCGGTGAGGCCCCATTGCAGGCGCACGCAGGGTCGGGCCGTATCCCTCCAGGACTATGGTCGCTCCGCATCGTCCCGGTGAGGCACCATCGCAGCTCGTCGCGCGGGATCAGGTACACGTGCTCCTGGGGGAAGCCGTTCTGCACTGCCCTGGTGCGGCACCATCGCAGTGCCATGCGCCCAACCAGGTATTGACTGGGGGTACGGGTGTTGCTCTCCGCACTATCCCAGTGCGGCACCATCGCAGCTTGTAAATCAGCGTCCGGCGTCCGGCGACGACCCGGTCGCTCCGCACCACCTTGGTGCGGCTCCATCGCAGCGCGAAGGCGACCCGGAAGCTTGGCGCGTCGGTCGCGTGTCGCTCCGCACCACCCTGGTGCGGCACCATCGCAGCTTCGAAAGCTCGCTGTTCGTCGAACCTCCGGCCGACCGTCACTCCGCATCCCCGGTGCGGCAGCATCGCAGGCTAGTCGTGGTGCACGGCTGCGTAGGCCATGTCCAGGCTCCTCGCACCTCGCCGGTGCGGCACCATCGCAGCGCGCCATTGCTGAGCGGGAGCACCTGCAGGATGACCGCTAAACTCCGCACCTTCCCGGTGCGGCACCATGACAGCGTTCCGGTGCCCATCTTCTGCGTCGACCCGATCAGTGCTCTGTCCGCACCGTCCCTGGCGCGGCACCATCGCAGCGCCTGGCTCGACCGACCGGCGACGCTCCGGAGTTCGTCACTCCACGTCGTCCCGGTGCGGCACCATCGCAGCACACGGTCGAGGAACTGTTCAACCTGGCCTGGGCTGGTCCCTCCGCACCACCTCGGTGCGGCATCATCGCAGCGACAGCATTAGCGGGGTGACGGCGAGCATCCCGGCGTTCCTCCGCACCATCCCGATGCGGCACCATCGCAGCATCCAGTGCTGGAAGCAGCGAACCGCCAGGACGGCAATGTCCCTCCGCACCTTGCTGGTGCGACACCATCGCAGCTCGTCACCTAGATCCGTTAGGTGTAGCCACTGGACAGCCTCTCCGTACCCTCCCGGTGCGGCACCATCGCACTGCGGTGCTCGGCGACAAGCAGTGCGCGACCTCGTAGTGGCTCCGCATCACCCCGGTGCGGCACCATCGCAGTCAGGCCGGCACGTTCGTGCCGCTGGGAACGACAACTATCCCTCCGCGCCGTCCTGGGCGCGGTACCACCGCAATCCGGGCCGTGCCATTCGGGTGTCTCCTCACCTCAACCGTCACTCCGCATCGACCCCGTGAGACGCCATCGCAGCGACACCGGCCGGCCCACCGTCGTCACCAGCAACCTGCCGCTCTGCACCATCTTGGTGCGGCACTATCGCAGCACGGTTCCGGCGCCGCTGGACAGGCCTCTTGACCGCCTGCTGCTCCCCGCCATCCCGATGGGGCACCATCGCAGGGCTCCCCCTCGCACCGGCGAGTCCGCCTTTCTGTTGGGGCGACGCTCGACACCGTCCCCGTGCGGCACCGTCCGCACGTCTGGCTGGCTTCCGAACCTCAATGACCTGAAGAGCTGCGGCACTCCTATGGCTTGGTCGCGGTCTTGAACCGGAAGCCGAAGAGGCCGCCGGTTTCGTGTTCGTCGGTGAGTCGGGGGCTGCGGATGTATGGCTCTGGATCGAATCCGCGTCGAGCAGCGACGCTGAGGTTGTCGGTATTGATGGTGACGATGTACTGCATTCGCTCCTCCTCGGCTACCTCGGCGGCGAGGGTCAGTGCTCTTGCGATCTGGCGCTCGTCTACGCCGTCATAGAGGTGGCTGTCGTGGATGAGGAAGTCGGGCCCGCGGCCGTAGCGGTGGGCCAGCACGGCCAGGGTGAGGTCGAAACAGAAGATGACCATGCTGGCGATGCCGCGACTGTCGTCACTGTCGATGCGGGGGGTGATGGTGAGGCTACTACGCCCTGCCTGTATGGCGAGGTACGCTTCGCGGCCTTCTCCGTAAAGGCGTTGTGCGTACCGAGAGAAGAGGAGAATCGCTTCGTTGGTCTGCTCCTGGCGCTCCTGCAGGTCGGTATCGACTGCCTGTTGCAGCTCCACGCTTTTGGCCGTGATCTGCCGGGCGCTTGCCTCCAGGGTCTGGGCTGCCTCGAAGCGGTGGCGAAGAGCGCCGAGCGCTGCCTCCTCCCGTCCCAGGGCGGTCTGCAGGGCTGTCAGGGCTCCCAGCGCCCCACCGTCGGCCAGTTCGCGGAGGAGGCGAGCCTGGTCGTCGCCCAGACGCGCGCGCTCAGCCCGCCGAGCGTTGAGACGTTCGGTGAGCTCGTTGACCTCATCTTCGAGGAAGCGCCGACGGTTGCGGACGATGGAGTGGTGGAAGGCTTTGACATCCTCGAACCGACGTCGCACCTGGTCGTTGAGGATGACACCGAGCTCGTTGTAGGCCGGCTCCAGATAGTCAACGTCGACATCCGTCGTCTCGGTGACTGCAGCCTGAAGTTCCTCCAGGTTGTGCTGGTCGATCACGTCTTCCTGGGTCAGCTGCTTGATCCGGCGGCTGACCTGGTCTGCGCGGTCTTTGAGTCGTTCGTATTCGGGAACAACCTGGAAAGCGGCGACCTGGTTGCGCAACCGTTCCACTTGCGCCTCAGCCAGCGTGATCTGCCCGCGAAGATCTGCGGTGGATCCGACGATGCGTCCCCATACGGGGTCGTTGACGGCCTTCTGGAGCTGGCTCCGGGTGGCTTTGCGGGCAGCGAGCTCCCGATAGCCATCGACGAGCTGCCAGTCCAATCCCAGCAGGTAGGCGAGGTTGGTTGACGCCTCAGACGCGGACTGTTGGGAGAACGTGCGGGTGGGCTCGTTGAAGGCGTGCGACGAAGCGCGGCGGGCCAGGAAGGACAGCAGGGTGCGCCCGCTGACGCCGGGATGGTCCCCGCGGAGGCCGAAGAGATCTCGTTCGATCGCGCCAGTCCATTGTTCCACTGACAGCTCTACTGCACCCTCATGGGGGAAGAGGCCTTCGGCAGGCAGACCGACGACGTCCTGGCTCAAGGTGATGACCTTGTGCCGGGCTCCGCTCCGGCGCACTTCCAGCGGCTGCTCCAGTTCGGGCCAGTCCATCTCGAGGCCGAAGGTGATGCCGCGCAGGGCCTTGTTCAGAGCCAGCACCTTGTTGCTGGCTCGAGCGCCAAGGAGGAAGTGGATGAGCTCGATGACGCTGGACTTGCCCGCACTGTTGCGGCTGTCCGTGTCAGCTGACGAAGCCGTTTTGTCCGCCACCAACAGGTTCAAGCCCGGTGTGAAGGTCACGGTCTTGAATCGGGAATCGTCAGCGCTCAGACGGCGCAGCATCCGCACTCCTAGCAATGAGGACATCCTGGACGAGCTCCACGGCACCCATGGCGTAGAGCACATCGAGGGCCAGCACGAACCAGCCGAACGATACCGGTGAGACGTGCGCGTGATTGGCGCGCCAGCCTTTGAGTCGCGACCAGGCCTGGCTGATGGTCCGTGGCTCGTCCAGCTGAAGGAGGATCTGGGCTCCGACTGCCAGCAGGCATCGGTCCGGGGCAATGCCCTTCGTCGGAGTGATCACGCGGACCGCTCCAAACCTGGCTGCCAGCCGGCTGGTGGCGCCTCGAAGATGTCACACCGCTCGAAGAAGTGGGCGAGGACCACCAGCGCCGCACGCATGACCTTTGGCCTGGGGTGCGCGTTGCCAAGAACGTACATCCGCAGTTGCCACAGAACGTCCTCTGGGTCGGTCCAGTCCCTGCGCATTTGCTGGTAGTACACCCGGAAGCCCTCGGCCACCTCGTCGTGTTCCAGTTCACGCAACGTGCCATTGTAGAAATCGTCGACTAGATAGCTCTGGCGCATGCCGCGTAGAAGGTCCTCCCGATCCTCACCGTCGATGCAGTTGAAATCCAACTTTTCGACGGGCACATCGGGCAGGGAAATGAGCGGGTCAGGTTCCCTGCGCCGGTCCTGGAGCTGCTTCAAAAGCGGCTCCAAGTCGTCCATCCCGATACCGAAGGTCATTTCCTTGATCGGGATCTCGCACCGCAACACGTCTTCAGCGGTCATCAGGTCGAGCTTCATGCATTCTTGCCAGAGTCGCCGAGCGCCCATCTGTTCGAAAGTCAGGGTGGGGGTTTCGGCGGCCGCCGTTGCGAGGAGACCGGTTACCTCCGGATGTATCCCACGCCGGTCGTTGTGAACGAAGACGAAGGTGTCGAACTGCCCGCTGCGCTTGGCTATGGCCCCAGCCAGGTCTCCCTCGAACTTCTCGCGAATCTTGTAAGGCTTCACAGTCTGAGGTGCGTAGCAGGCGTACAGCCGCCTCGAGTGGAGAGTCAGACCGTCCGCCGACATGTCACCCAGGCTGCCTGCGGTTCGCACATCGAGAAAGTCCGGGTAGCGTGAGCACATCAACCGGTGAAAGAAGTCCTCGAAATCGTTCTCGTACAGCTCTGCCATGAGTTCAAGGAACTTTACGTGCGCGTAGGCCCGTTGCTCGTACCGCAAGACACCCCCCTGACGTACAGGCGGGAAGCCTAGCCTCTGACGACTAGCTGTCGGTAGTCCACCGACGACGATGGATCACTGAGCTTGTAGCGACTCGGCGGACGTGCTGCCCGATAGGGGTGCTGCTGACGGCGTCGACTCGGCCAAAGTCAGGAGTGGTGAGACTCATCGATGAAGGAGTGAGCCTCGTCCGGGACGCGGACGCCGGCATGCACCGCTGTGCGGCAGCGCCCCGCTCGCAGCCGCGCCATGGACGCCAATCGCTAGAGGAGGCTGGTGAGGGACCTGCTCCGTCGGCCCGGCGCGGGGTGGCGGCCGCTGGACAGAACTCGGGTGAAACGTCGAGGCCGAGCGTACCCGCCGAGCCCGCGAGCAGGTGGCAGCTGCCATGCAGGGCAGCAGCGAGCGCAACAGCAAAGGGTCGCATGTTGTGGCCCGGACGAGTTGCTTCGACGAGCCGGGATGGCTTGGAAGGGGGGCGGGATTCGGGGACTTGTTGGGGACCACGCGTCGTTCACCATCTCCTCTGAGGCGCCCTTCGGTGAACGAACAGCGCGGGCTGTCTACCGTCCGGCGTGCAGCGAGGGCCATCGCCGGGCGACTGGAGGTCAAGGGGGCTCAGGTTCACATCCTGTCGTCCCGACAGTGATGTCGGTTGTGAGAGCCGGTACTTGGGAAACCGAGTGCCGGCTCTTTCTGTTGTGGTGTCGGCTGGTGGTCGCCGGACCGCATCGGCCAGGGTGTGGGCGGTCCTTCTGGTCGGCTGGTAAGCGGGCAGTTGCCGGTGGAAGTGCGGGCGCTGGGCGAGGCAGACGGGGTGGCCGAGGACGGTGTGGTCGGTGCTGTCGAGGATCCAGGCGATGGCGTCGAAGGCTGCGCGGGCGGCGGGTTTCGTGAACGGGTTGGGCGAAGTGTCGCGGCTGCGGCGCTGGTGCTGTTCGGGCTGTTGGTCGTTTCGGTCGTCGGCGGTCTCGACGGCGGCGAGTTGGTGATGGTCTCGGCGAGGGCGGACTTCGTCAGGTGGGGGCGTCGAGGGCGTGCAAGGTGTGGTCGGTTTGGTGGGCGGATTCCGGCGGGGGCTGTAGGGGATGACCAGCGAGTCGTCGTTGGGCGGGTTCGGGTTGGTGACCTTGGTGAACTGCTTGTGGTTCTGTTTGCGGCGCCGGCCCTCGGTGTTGGGGTTCAGGGAGCCGGGGGGGTGGGTCAGAGGTGGGGGGTGCGGGTGAAGTGGTGGGTGGCGGTGGTGAAGAGGAGGGTGCACCAGGCGGTGGTGGTGAGGGTGGGGAGGGTGGGGGAGGGGGCGGCGGAGAGGCGGGTGACGGCGGAGGCGGGGAGCCAGGGGGAGATGTCCCAGCCCTTGGTGGCGGCGAGGGCGGTGAGGGCGGACTCGGCGACCAGGGTCCACCCCAGGACTGTTCCCAGGGCTGCCGCGGTCGACCGCAGGAGCAGGCCGGCGGCGGAGCCCAGGACCGTGTAGGCGGGCATTGCCGCGAGCAGGCGCAGGGTGGTGGACGGGGCCCCGTCCCAGTGGGGTGGGGAGCCGTGGCGTGCGGCGGTCAGGGTGGTGGTCGCCGCGCAGGTGGCCCAGACGGTGGCGGCGACCAGCAGGGACAGGAGGGCCAGCCCGGCGAGCTTGCCGGTGACGAGTGCGCCGCGGGCCGGCTGGCGGACCAGCAGGTTCCGCCAGGTGCCCTCGCGGTACTCCTGGCAGAAGGCGTTGGCGGCCACGCACATCATGACCAGGCCGATCAGGGGTGTGGCGGTACGGGCGGCGCCGAGCAGGTCCACCGGGCCGGGGTCGTCCCGGAGGGCGGCGGTGCCGGCGGCGACCGCGGCGGTGGCCGCCGCGACGGAGCCGAGGAGCGGCCAGAGCAGCCGCGGCCGGAGCAGTTTGACCAGCTCGCTGCGGAACGCCTGGTGCACGTGGGTCAGCACGGGACGGCCGTCCTCTCGGTCGGGCTGGTCGGGGCGGTCGGGGCGGTCGGCGCGGGCCCGGTGCCGGTGACCAGGGCGAGGAAGGCCTGTTCCACGGAGGTCCGTCGGACGGCCAGGTGGGCGAGGGTCACGCCGCCCGCCGCCGCGATCCGGTTCAGTTCGGCGGCCGCGTCGGCGGGGGCCTCGACCAGCAGCAGCCCGTCCTCGTGGCGGTTGGGGTACCCGGCCCCGCTCAGCACGTCGTGGAGGGCCGCGCCGTCGGCGGCGGACTCCGGGGCCAGTTCGACGACGGCCGTCCGGGAGGCGGTCAGCTCCGCCCTGCCGCCCTGGAACAGCACCCGGCCCCGGTGCATCAGGATGAAGCGGTCGCAGATCGCGTCCAGTTCGTTGAGCTGGTGGCTGGAGACCAGCACGGTGGCGCCGGAGTCGGCCAGGGACCGCAGCAGCTCCCGGAGTTGGAGGATGCCGATCGGGTCGAGCCCGTTCATCGGCTCGTCCAGGACGAGCAGCCGGGGCTCGGGGAGCAGGGCCGCGGCGATGCCGAGCCGCTGGCGCATGCCGAGCGAGTACCCGCTCACCGGTCGGCCGGCGTGGGCGGTGAGGCCGACCTGCTCCAGCACCTCGTCGACCCGGCCGCGGGGGATGCCGCCGAGTTCGGCGAGCACCCGCAGGTTGGTGCGGGCGTCGAGCCGCCGGTAGAGCGCGGGTTGTTCGATCAGCGCGCCGACCGCGTGGAGGTAGCGCTCGGGCCGGTCCAGCGGGTGCCCGAGGACGGTGCCGGTGCCCGCGTCGGGGCGGTCCAGGCCCAGCAGGACGCGCATGGTGGTGGTCTTGCCGGAGCCGTTGGGCCCGATCAGCGCCGTCAGCGAGCCGGCAGGGACGGTCAGGTCGACGCCGTCGAGGGCGGTGAGGGCGCCGTAGCGGCGGCGCAGTCCGCGGACCTCGACCGCCGGGCCGGCCGTCCGGGCGGTGGGAGGGGCGCTGGGAGGGGTCATGGTGTGGCGGGCTCCGTGCTGGCCGGGTGGTCGGGGAGTCGGCGGTGGTGAGGAGGGTGCCGGTCGGGTCGAGGCGGTGCAGCGCGGCGGTGGCCGTCTCGCCGTCGAGCCGGAGGTCGTGGCGGACGGCGCCGTGGTCCAGGACGACCAGCCGGCTCACCAACTCGTCGGCCCAGCCGAGGTCGTGGGTGCAGAGCAGGACGGTGCGCCCCTGGTCGCGCCAGTCGGCGGCGGCGGCCCGGAGCGCGCCGGCCGCGCCGCTGTCGAGGCCGTTGGTCGGCTCGTCGAGCAGGAGCAGCCGGGGCCGGTGCACGGTGGCGACGAGCAGGCCGAGCTGCTTGCGCATGCCGAGCGAGAGCTCCCGGACGAGGGCGTCCGGGCGGTCCTCCAGGGCGGTGCCGGCCAGCGCGGCGAGGGCCTCCCGCACCGGGGCGCCGTACAGCCTGGCCGCCAGGACCAGCTGCTCACGGACGGTCAGGTAGTCGTAGAGCGGCGGTTCGGCGGGGGCGTAGCCGCGCTCGGCCCGGACGGCGAGCGCGGTGGCCGGCCGGCGACGGCGACCCGGCCCGAGGTGGGTTCCTCCAGCCCGGCGAGCAGCCGCAGCAGGGTGGTCTTGCCCGACCCGTTGTGGCCGACCAGGGCGACGAACTCGCCCTCCCCGACGGTGAGTCCGACCTCGGCGAGGGCGGTGTGCCCGGCGTACCGGACACTGGCGGATTCGACGGCGATCACGGGCGCACCTTCCGGATTCGGAGATCACTTCGGGCCGCGAACCGCAGGACGGCCAGCAGCAGGGCCAGGTCGAGCAGGCAGGCCGCGGCCTCGACGGCCCCGCCGGTGCCGGTGGCCGAGCGGAGTAGCGGCCCGGCCGCCGCGGGGGCGGCCAGCACCGCGGCCAGCAGGCCCTCCACGGTCTCGGTCGCGCCGGAACGGGCGGCCCGGCCGTCGGCGAAGCCCTCGGCGGCCGGGGTCAGGAAGGCGGCGGCCACCAGCGCGCAGCTTCCGGCCAGCAGCGCGACCGGGAGGGCGAGCAGCGCGCCCGCGGTCACGCTCCCGCCGCCGACCAGCAGCAGCCCGAGGTACAGCGGTACGACCGGTACGGCCGCGACGGCGCAGCAGGAGGCCACCTTCCCGGCCAGGATCCGGCCGAACGGCACCGGCGCCTGGCGGAGCAGGTCGAGCGACCGCTGCTCGGCCTCGACCCCCGCCACCTGGGCCACCACGGTGGACAGCGCCAGGAACACGGCGAGCGCCAGCGGAACGCTCCAGGCGCCCAGCGGGAGCCGCCACGGCGGTTCGCCGCCGTGGCCGAGCCGGACCCCCGCGCCGAGCGTCGCCAGGGCGAGGCCGACCAGGGCCGTCCGGAACAGCGCGCCGGTGCTGGCGACGGGGCGGCGGCGCAGCGCCAGCAGGTCCTTGGCCGCGGGCAGCAGCACCGGCGGCACCCGGTCGAGCAGGGTGCCGGAGGTGTGTGCGGCGGCCGCGGGCCCGCCGGGGACGGCGGGGCGGAGCGCGCCGCGGGCGGCGGCCCGGCGCAGCAGGAGGTGGGCGAGGCCGCCGAGCAGCAGCAGGGCCGAGCACCAGCCGAGCAGGGCCGTCCCGAGCCGGTCGGGGTCGAGCAGGCGGTCCCAGAGGTCCGGGCGGAGGCGGGCCACGGCGGAGCGCAGCGCCGCCCCGTACTCCTCGGGTTCGGCCCGGCCGGACAGGTGGAGGCGGTCGGCGAGCGGTCCGAGGACGAGCCCGAGGGCGAACAGCCCCGGCAGCAGGACGCCGAGCGCGGCGAGCGGCAGGGCCCGGCGCGGGCCCAGCATCAGCGCGGCGGTCGCGGCCACGTGGCCGAGCGCTCCGGCCAGCGCGGAACCGGCGACGGCGGTGAGCACGGCGGGCAGCAGGGCCCGGCCCGCGGGGGAGGCGGCCAGCCAGGGGCCGGCCGCCAGGCCCGCGACCACCACGGAGCCGACCGCCCCGGCCAGGGCGGGCAGCCAGAGGCGGGCCAGGAACACGGACTGCTGCGGCACCCGCCAGGAGAGCAGGACGGCGCGGTCGGGCGGATCGAGCAGCAGCCGGGCCTGGTTGGGCCGCGCCGAGAGCAGGTGGCCGGCGACCAGCACGACCGCCACCGACCAGCAGGCGCCGGACACGACGGTGCCGTCCTCGGGGCCGGCCGGGAAGACCCGGCCGAGCGCCGAGCCGATCCCCCAGAGCAGGGCCGCGACGGTGGCCAGGCCGACGCCGACGGCCAGCGCGAGCACGGCCCGGGCCGGCGGGGCGAGGGTGCGCAGCCCCGGGAGGCGGTTGCGCCGGCGCCGCAGGTCGGCGTCGACCAGGGCCAGCCCGGCGGTCCAGGCGAGTCGGCGGCCGTCCATCAGTCCCGCCGGCCGGTGAGCAGGGCGACCGCGCTGGCCGCGACGACCAGGACGCAGAAGCCGGCGGCCGTCCCGTTGAGTCCGGCGGCGGCGGGCAGCCGGAAGCCCGCCACCCCGAGCGGCATGCAGACCAGGGCCGAGAAACCGAACAGCAGCCAGCGGCCGGTGGAGGCCAGGGCGACCACCGCGCCGAGGGCGAGCAGCAGGACGGCGGCCGCCAGCCAGCCCCAGTTGAGCAGGTCCTGGGTCTGCACCACCGTCGACCGGGCGGCGTCGACGACCCGGTCGGCCCGGTCGACCGCGGCCAGGGTGTCCGGCCGGCTCGTCCAGTACCAAACCGTCCGGACCCCGGCCAGGACGGCGGCGGCCACGGCCAGCAGGCCGGCCACGGCCACACCGGTCGGCTTGATCTGCGATACCACGGTGATGTCGGCTCCTCGGTCGTGCGGGGTCGTGCGGGGTCGTGCGGGGTCGTGCGGGTCGTACGGGGGTCGTTCTCTCAGGCGGTGCGGGCGGTGCGGGCGGTGCGGGCGGCGCCGGGCCCGGTCCCGGCCCGGCGCGGGCTCAGCGCGGGATCAGGCAGAGCGCGAGGAGCACCGCCGTGGGCGCGAGCGCGGCCGCCGCGCTGCGGGCGGGGCTCAGGCCGGTGCTGCGGCGCAGGACCTCGGTGAAGGCCGCGAACAGCACGACCAAGCCGAGGTCGGCGCTGCCCAGCGCGTCCACCAGTCCGTCCCAGGACGGGTGGCCGACCAGGGCGGCGCCCGCGCCGAGCAGCAGCAGCTTGCCCACGAAGTAGAGGGCGGCCACCGTACCGACGGTCGCGCGGTCCCGGGCGAAGCCGTCGCGGGCGCCGGCCAGTCGGCAGGCGGCGGCACCGGCGGCGCCGGCGAGCAGGACGGCCAGCAGCACGCCGATCGCGCCGAGCACCGATCCGAACAGCCAGCCCGCCCAGACGCCGGCCTTCACCGCGCCCGGTGCCGCGTCGGGGATCTTCTCCAGGACGGCCGCACGGTAGCGGCCCAGGAGGCCGAGACCGGCCAGGGGCTGGACGAGGACGGCGAGCGCCAGGGCGACGCGGTGGCGCAGGCGCCCGGCCCGGTCGTCGTCCCGGTCGTCGTCCCGGCCTTCGGGCGCGGCCTCCGGATCGAGCAGGGGACGGTGGTCCGTCGTGGTGGTCAAGGTCATCGGGGGCTCACCCACGTTTCCACGCCCGCGGCCACGGCGAGCGCGGCCAGCGAGGTTCCGAAGAGGACAGCGGCGTCGACCACGTGCTGGCTGAACGGGGCGCCCCGTCCGGACACCAGGCGGCGGGACAGCCCGAGCACCGGGGCCAGGCCGGCCGCGACGGCGAGGCCGAGGGCCGGCAGTTCGAGCACCGCGTGCGGTCCGACGGCCCGCAGCAGTTGGCTCCCGCCCAGCGCGTACGCGTGCCCGATCAGCACGCCGACACCGAGGCCGGAGAGCAGCGAGAAGGCGACCGTGGTCAGGCCGAGGGTGGCGACTCCGCTGAAGGCCAGCGCGGCCACCTTGGCGTTGTTGAGGAAGACCTCGAGCCACAGGCCCGGACCGGCGGGTTTGGGTTCCACACGGACGGCGGACTCGATGCCGCCCGAGCAGGCGATCCCGATCGCCATGCAGGCGAACCAGAGCAACTGCCCCGCGGCCACGGCCCAGCGCTGCCGGGCCCAGGCGGCTGCGAGCCCTCCGCGGACTCCCGCGATCACGTCGTCCCTCCCCAAGTCGTCTGCTACACAAGGCCGGTGGGCCGGACCCCGCCGGTGCGGCGGGGTCCGGCCGGCGCCCGGGTCAGGCGATGATGGCGCGGCGGCCGCCGGCGGTGATCGCCTTCTTGAGCATCCACATGGCCACGCCGCCGGCGGCGGTGACGCCACCGAACAGCGAGAGGGCGGCGGCGACGTCGGTGCCGGCCTCGATGGCGGTCAGCACGCGGTCGGCGCTCTTGTACTCCAGACCGAAGTAGCCGGTCAGCACGTCAGGGGTGGTGGCGGCCAGCAGGAGCGGGGCGCTCAGACCGGCAACGGCCGCGCCGGCGGCGGCGATGCGCTTCTTCGGGGTCGAGAAAACGGACATGTTAATCTCCAGTTCGCCACTTTCAGGGAGTGGTTGGGAATATCCGGCAGCCACCGGTCGCTTCGGGACTGCGCCTGATCATCGAATCCGACCCCGTGCTGACGGTGGTGGCGGACTGTCCGGTGGACCGGGCGGTCGAGCAGGCCCGCGCGCTCCAGCCCGACCTGGTCCTGCTCGACCTAGGCCGCCAGGCCGACGCGGCCCTCGACACCCTGCTCTCGCTGATCTACCTGCCCCGGGCGCCCCGGGTGGCCATGCTGGCCACGGAGGAGGACGGCGACCTGCTGAACCGGGCGCTGCAGCACGGCGCGGTCGGCTACCTCCGGCGGAACGCCCCGAGCGGCCTGCTGCTGGACGCCGTCCGGGTGCTCACCTCGGGCGGCACCGTGGTCTTCCCGCAACTCCGGTCGGCCGCCCCGGCGGTGGCTCCCGAGCCGCCCGACCGGCAGGTCCCGGCCCGGCTCAACGCCCGTGAGCGGGAACTCCTGGTCTGCCTGGGCGAGGGCCTGTCCAACGCGGACATCGCCGAGCGGCTGTACCTCCGCCCGGCGACCGTCAAGGACTACGTCAGCGAGCTGCTCGCCAAACTGGGCGTCCGCAACCGGACCCAGGCCGCCGTCCTGGCCGAGCGGTACGGACTGCTCAGGGCCCACGCCGCGGCGTGAGGAAGGGGCCCCGTGCGGGGCCCGGCGCACGACTCGGGGGCCCCGCAGGCGGGTTCGGGGCCGGCCGGGCGGCTCTCCCCGGGCCGGACGGCCGGCTGCCCTACGGGTTCTTCACCTCGGCGGTCCGTTCCGTCGCGTCCGGCTCGGCCGGCTCCTCGGTGGCGCGCGTGCCGTCCAGGCGGATGCCGCGCATCGAGGCCCACATCACCAGGGCGCTGCCGCAGACCACGCCGCAGTCGGCGAGGTTGAAGACCGGCCAGTGCGGCAGTTGGATCCAGTCCACGACGCGTCCCTCCCACGGGGACGGGTCCCGGAACAGCCGGTCGATGAGGTTGCCGGCCGCACCGGCGATGACCAGCCCGAAGGAGACCGCCCAGAGGGGAGTGCGGATCCGGGGCGACACCACCAGCATGAGGACGATGACCAGCATCTTCACCGTGGTGAAGAACCAGGTCTCCCCCGCGCCGATGGAGAACGCCCCGCCCGAATTGAAGACCAGCGTGAATTTCAGAAGCCCGCCGAGGGTCGATGTCGGATCGGTCCCCGAGAAATGTGTCAGCGCTATCTGTTTGGTGATGAAATCCGACGCCAGCAGTGCGATTGCCACGGCTGTCATGGTGCCCAGTCGTCGAGGCGTGTCACCGGACAAGGAAGCTCCTCGCGCAACCCGTAGGCGTAGTAAGCCAGTCATGGCCGCATTGTAGGTGACGGCGGCTTGCGCACGAGTGTCCACAAGTACGGGAGCGCACCGTCAGAACGGGAGCATACCTGCGCCGTTGCCGGGCGCCGGCCCCGCCGTCGCCGGGTGTCGGCGGGCCCCGATGGTCACCCGAAGACTCCGGCGAGGCGGGTCAGTCCTTCCCTGATCGCCTCGGCGGGGTGTCCGGTGAACGACAGCCGCAGGGTCGCCGGGTCGGGCCGGTCGGCGAAGAACGGCGCGCCGGGTACGTAGGCGACGTCGTGGGCGGCGGCCCGGGGCAGCAGGGCGGTGGCGTCGTGCCCGTCCGGCAGGCGCACCCACACGAACATCCCGCCGTCCGGCCGGTTCCAGGTGCTTCCGTGGGGGAGCGCGTGGGGCAGGCCGTCGAGCAGCGCGTCACGGCGTTCCCGGTAGGCGGCGCGGACCCGCGTCAGGTGCGCGTCGAGGTCGGCATGGGTGAGGTACCGGGCGGCGGCCGCCTGGTCGACGGTGGAGGAGTGCAGGTCGGTGGTCTGCTTCACCGTCGTACAGGCGCGGCGCAGTTCGGCCGGAGCGCGCAGCCAGCCGAGGCGCATGCCCGGGGACATGGTCTTGGAGAGGCTGCCGAGCAGCACCGTGCGGTCGGCCGCGGCGTCGAGCGAGGCGATCCACGGCAGCGGAGCGCCGTCGAACCGCAACTCGCCGTAGGGGTCGTCCTCGACGATCCACAGGCCGTGCTGGGCCGCGACCTCCGCGACGGCCCGGCGGCGCTCGACGGGGAGCGTACGGCCGGTCGGGTTCTGGAAGTTGGGGACGAGGTAGAGGAGTCTGGGCCGCTCCGAGGCGACGAGGCGGGCCAGCGCCACCGGGTCGACGCCGTCCTCGTCGGACGGGACCGGGACGACGCGGGCTCCCGCGAAGGCGAAGCACTGCAGGGCCGCCAGATAGGTGGGGTTCTCCACGAGGACGGTGTCGCCGGGGGCCAGCAGCGCCGTCGAGACCAGCGTCAGTGCCTGCTGGGAGCCCGAGGTGACCAGCAGGTCGTCCGCCGGGGTGGGCAGGCCGCGGGAGCCCAGCCGCTCGGCGACGGCCGCCCGCAGCGCTGGGTCGCCCTCGGTGGTCGAGTACTGGAGGACGCGGTACGGGGCCGTGGCCAGCACGTGGTCGTACGCGGCCCGCAGGCCGGCGACGTCGAAGAGCTCCGGGGCGGGCAGGCCGCCGGCGAAGGAGATCACCTCCGGCCGCGCCGTGAGTTCGAGGATCTCCCGCACGGACGAGGCGTGGGCGGCGGCGTGGCGGGCGACGGGAACGGGGGCGGCGGCTGGGCTCGTCATGCCCGCAGGATACGGACGATCGGGGCGGTGTCCCGGGTGCGGGAGTCCCACGGGTGCCCAAACATGTCCCGTCGATTTCTTGCCGAGATCGCTCAGGCGTCCGTGGTGACGGCGGGTTCCGCGACCGGCCGTGCCGGACCGTGATCTTCCGGAAACCACCAGGTGGGACCGGGGCCGACGTTGACCTGCGGTCTTCCGCCAGATGGGCCGAAAACGCGTGGTCGGCCGTCGAACGGGCTTGTCGGGCCGTGCGGTGCGTATGTCAGTCTCTGGGGGCCGTGTGCCGTGTTCCACAGTGTTCTGACGGGGAATTCCGAATCTCTCTTTCCTTTCCCTGGTTCTCCGGGATGCGTTCCGTCATGCCGTCGGTCGGTTCGAAGTGATAACAGGGGGCGTCATGTCTGATCTCCGCCATGGGCATTCCGAGGCCTCCGTGAATTCCGCGGGAAATCGGTCGGTGCCGGAGGAACCCATCGCGTTGGTCGGAATCTCCTGCCGCCTTCCGGGGGCTGCCGGACCCCGGCAGTTGTGGGACCTCCTGCGGGACGGCCGCAGCGCCGTCACCGAAACTCCCGACGACCGCCGGGGCGGCCCCGGGGGAACCGGGGACGACGAGCCGTCCGCCCTGCGGTGGGGGGCGTTCCTGGAGGACGTGGACCGGTTCGACGCGGGATTCTTCGGGATCGGCCCGCGCGAGGCCGCCGCGATGGATCCGCAGCAGCGCCTGGCCCTGGAACTGAGCTGGGAGGCCTTCGAGGACGCGGGAATCCGCCCGGAGACCTGGCGCTCCCAGGACACCGCCGTCTTCCTCGGCGTGGCGTCCGGCGACTACGGCCTCCTGCTCGACCGTCGGGGACCGGCCGCCCGGACCCCGCACACCGTCGCCGGCACCCAGCGCGGCATGACGGCCAACCGCGTCTCGTACGCCCTCGGCCTGCACGGCCCCAGCCTCACCGTCGACGCCGGCCAGGCGTCGTCGCTGGCCGCCGTCCACCTGGCCTGCGAGAGCCTGCGGCGCGGCGACTCCGCGCTCGCCGTGGCGGGCGGGGTGCACCTCAACCTGCTGCCCGACACGGCGCACGCGATGGCCGGGCTCGGCGCGCTCTCGCCCGACGGCCGCTGCTTCACCTTCGACGAGCGGGCGAACGGCTACGTCCGCGGCGAGGGCGGGGCGATGGTGGTGCTCAAGCCCCTGAGCCGGGCCCTCGCGGACGGGGACCCGGTGTACGGCGTCCTGCTCGGCAGCGCCCTGAACAACGACGGCGGCGGAGAGGGACTGACGGTGCCGGCCCGGGCCGGGCAGGAGGAGGTGCTGCGGCGGGCCTGCGCGAGGGCGGGTGTCGACCCCGCGCACGTCCAGTACGTCGAACTGCACGGGACGGGCACCAGGGTCGGCGACCCGGTCGAGGCCGCCGCGCTGGGCGCCGTGTTCGGCGCGGCCCGGACGGCCGGCCAAAGCCCCCTGCACGTCGGCTCGGTGAAGACGAACGTCGGCCACCTGGAGGCCGCGGCGGGCGTGGTCGGCCTGGTCAAGGTGGCACTGTCGCTCCAGCACGCGACGCTGCCGCCGAGCCTCGACTTCCGTACCCCCAACCCGCTGATCGACATGGACGCCCTGCGGCTGCGCATGGTGACGGACCGCCTGCCGTGGACCGGGGCGGACGGCACCCGCCTCGCGGGCGTCAGCTCCTTCGGTCTCGGCGGGACCAACTGCCATGTCGTGCTGTCCCAGCCGCCCGCCCCCGCCGCGGGCAACCGGGCGCCGGCGGACGGTGGTTCCGGCGTGCTGCCGTGGGTCCTGTCCGGTGCCACAGCGGAGGCGCTGCGGGCCCAGGCCGACCGCCTCCGGTCGTACGTGGCCGAGGAGCCCGACGCCGAACCCGCCGACGTGGCCCTCGCGTTGGCCACCACGCGCGCGACCCGGGAGCACCGCGCGGTCGTCGTCGCGGCCGACCGCGAGGAGTTCCTCCGGGCCCTGACCGCCGCCGCCGAACCCGGCGGAGTCGACCCGGCACTGGTCCGGGGCAGCGTCGCCGAGGACGGCGAGGTCACCTTCGTCTACCCGGGCCAGGGATCCCAATGGGACGGCATGGCAAGGGAGTTGCTCGACACCTCGGTCGTCTTCCGGGAGCGGATGGAGCAGTGCGACGCGGCGCTGCGGCCGCACGTCGACTGGTCGCTGCTCGACGTGCTGCGCGGGACGCCCGACGCCCCGCCCCTGGAACGGGTCGACGTCGTCCAGCCCGTGCTGTGGGCCATGATGCTCGCGCTGACCGAGGTGTGGGGCTCCTTCGGGGTGCGTCCCGACGCGGTGGTGGGGCACTCGCAGGGCGAGATCGCCGCCGCGTGCGTCGCGGGCGCCCTCAGCGTCGAGGACGGCGCGAAGATCGTGGCGCTGCGCAGCCGCGCGCTCGGCCGGCTGGCGGGCACCGGCGCCATGGCCACCGTCTCCCTGCCCGTGGCGCAGGTCCGCGACCGGCTCGAACGGGGCTGGGACGGGGTGGAGATCGCCGCGGTCAACGGTCCGGTGTCCACGGTGGTCTCCGGCCCGCCCGGGAGCGTCGACCGGCTGCTGGCGGAGTACGAGGCCGAGGGCGTCTGGGTGCGCGCGATCCCGGTCGACTACGCCTCGCACTCCGGCGACGTGGAGGTCCTGCGGGACGCGCTGCTGACGGAACTCGCCGGGATCACCCCGCGCCCGTCGCGGATCCCGTTCTGCTCCACCGTCACCGGTGAGATCACCGACACCACGGAGCTGGACGCCGGCTACTGGTACCGCAACCTGCGCCGGCCGGTCCGGATGGAGACCGCCACCCGGCACCTGCTGGAGGCCGGGCACCGGACGTTCGTCGAGGTCAGCCCACACCCGGTGCTCACCGTCGCGCTCCAGCAGACCGTCGGTGCCGAGGCGGCGGTCACCGGGACGCTCCGGCGGGGCGAGGGCGGTCCGCGCCGTCTGCTGGACTCCGTCGCCCGGCTCCACGTGCGCGGTGCGCGGGTCGACTGGCGGCCCGCGCTCCGGACGGGCAGCGGGCGCCGGCTCCGGCTGCCCACCTACCCGTTCCAGCGGCAGTCGTACTGGCTCGACGGCGAGGACCGGCGCGAGACCGCGGCGGTGGACGGGCGCGAGACCGTGGTGGCGGACCGGCGTGGGCCCGCGGTGGTGGACCGGCGTGTGCCGTTCGGCGCGGAGACCGGGGCTTCCGCACCCGGGCCGTCGCGGCCCGGCCACGGCGAACTGACGGGCCTCGTACGGGAACACGCCGCGGCCGTGCTCGGCCACCCGGAGCCCGGGCTGGTCGACACCTCCCGCCGCTTCAAGGACCTCGGCTTCAACTCGCTGGACGCCGTCAACCTCCTGGAACGGCTGGCCGCCGCCACCGGCGTCCCCCTCCCACCCACCCTGATCTTCGACCACCCCACACCCGCCCTCCTGGCGGAGTGGCTGCGCACGGAACTCGCGGGCGAACGCACCGACACCGGCACCGCACCCCTCCGCACCCCCCACGACGACGAGCCGATCGCGATCGTGGGGATGGGGTGCCGGTACCCGGGCGGGGTGCGGTCGCCGGAGGACCTGTGGCGGCTGGTGTCGGAGGGGCGCGACGCGATCTCCGGCCTCCCGGAGGGGCGGGGGTGGGACCTGGAGCACCTCTACGACCCCGATCCCGACGCGGGGGAAGGCGGGCGGACGTACACGCGTGGCGGGGGTTTCCTGCACGACGCGGACCTGTTCGACGCGGGGTTCTTCGGCGTTCCGCCGCGCGAGGCGGAGGCGATGGATCCGCAGCAGCGGCTGCTGCTGGAGGTGTCGTGGGAGGCGCTGGAGCGGGCGGGGATCCGTCCCGACACCCTGAAGGGCAGCGCGACCGGCGTCTTCACCGGAGTGATGACCAGCGGCTACCGGCCCGCCCCCGCCCGGGTCCCGGTGGAGTTCGAAGGGCACGTCCTGACCGGCAACGAGAGCAGTGTCGCGTCCGGCCGGGTGTCCTACGTGCTGGGGCTGGAGGGCCCGGCCCTGTCGGTGGACACGGCGTGCTCGTCGTCGCTGGTGGCGCTGCACCTGGCGGTGCAGTCGCTGCGGCGGGGCGAGTGCTCGATGGCCCTGGCCGGCGGCGTCACCGTCATGGCGGCCCCGGCCACCCTCATCGAGTTCGCCCGGCACCGGGGCCTGTCCCCGGACGGCCGGTGCCGGGCCTTCGGTGAGGGGGCCGAGGGGACGGGGTTCGGCGAGGGCTGCGGCGTGCTGGTGCTGGAGCGGTTGTCCGACGCGCGGCGGGCGGGGCGTCGGGTGTTGGGGGTGGTGCGGGGTTCGGCGGTGAACCAGGACGGTGCGTCGAACGGGTTGACGGCGCCGAGTGGTCGGGCGCAGGTGCGGGTGGTGCGCGGGGCGTTGGGGGATGCCGGGTTGGCGGCGGGTGATGTCGACGCGGTGGAGGCGCACGGGACGGGGACGCGGTTGGGGGATCCGATCGAGGCGCAGGCCTTGCTGTCCGCCTATGGGGTGGAGCGTGAAGTGCCGTTGTGGCTGGGGTCGGTGAAGTCGAACATCGGTCATACGCAGGCCGCGGCGGGTGTGGCGGGTGTGATGAAGATGGTGCTGGCGATGCGGCACGGGGTGTTGCCGCGGACGTTGCACGCGGAGGTGCCGTCGTCGCATGTGGACTGGTCCTCGGGCGGGGTGGAGCTGCTGGCCGAGGCGCGGGAGTGGCCTGAGGTGGGTCGGCCGCGGCGGGCGGGTGTGTCGTCGTTCGGGATCAGTGGGACGAACGCGCATGTGATCGTGGAAGGGGTCGCCGAAGAGCCAACTGCCGTAGCTGGGAGCCCTGTTGATGATGTGGTGCCGTGGGTGGTGTCCGCTCGGTCGGTGGAGGCATTGCGGGCGCAGGCCGGCCGGCTGGCGGAGCACCTGACGGAGCACCCGGAGGTCGGAGCGGGCAGCGTCGGCTGGTCGCTGGTCGCGCAGCGCTCGCTGTTCGAGCAGCGTGCCGTCGTGACGGGCGCCGACCGTGAAGAACTGCTCGCCGGACTGCGGACCCTGGCCGAGGGCGGCACGGCGGACAACGTCACCGTCACGCCCTCCATCACGCCCCCCGACGGCTCGAACAGGCTCGCGCTGCTCTTCACCGGCCAGGGCGCGCAACGCCTCGGCATGGGCCGCAGTCTGCACCGGGACTTCCCCGTCTTCGCGAAGGCGTTCGACGAGGCGTGCGCGCAGTTGGACGCGCACCTGCCCGTCCCCCTGAAGGACGTCGTCTTCGGTACGGACGCCGAACTCCTGGACCGCACCCTGTACGCCCAGTCGGCCCTGTTCGCCCTGGAGACCGCGCAGTTCAGGCTCCTGGAGCACTACGGCATCAGGCCCGACCACCTGCTCGGACACTCGGTCGGCGAGGTGGCCGCCGCCCATGTCGCGGGCGTGCTCGACCTGCCGGACGCCGCGCTCATGGTGGCGACGCGGGGACGGCTGATGCAGGCCGCCCGCGGCGACGGCGCCATGATCGCCGTGGAGGCCACCGAGCAGGAGGTCCTGACGGTCCTCGGAGAGCGCGAGGACCTGGCGGGGATCGCCGCGGTCAACGGCCCGCGGTCCGTGGTGGTCTCGGGTGATGCCGCGGTCGCCACCGAGGTCGCGGACCACTTCGCGGCGCTGGGGCGCCGGACCAGGCGGCTGCGGGTCAGCCACGCCTTCCACTCTCCCCACATGGACAGTGCGCTGGAGGAGTTCCGCACCGTCCTCGAAGGCCTGACCTTCCGCGCCCCCGTCCTCTCCGTCGTGTCCAACGTGACCGGGCGGGAGGCCACCGCCGAGCAGCTCTGCTCCCCTGACTACTGGGTGTCCCACATCCGCCGTGCCGTCCGGTTCGGCGAGGGGGTCGAGCACCTCGCCGGGCTCGGCGTGGGGACCTACCTCGAACTCGGCCCCGACGGTGTCCTGACCGGTCTGGTCCCGGACTGCCTGCCGGCCGGGACCGACGCGGTCACCCTGCCGCTGCTGCGGGCCCGGCGCCCGGAGAGCGGCTCCCTGCTCACCGCGGTCGCCCAGGCCGCCTTCATCGGCCACCTGCCCGACTGGTCCCCGCTCTTCCCGGGCGCGCGGCCGGTGGAGCTGCCGACGTACGCCTTCCAGCACCGGTCCTACTGGCTGACGCAGGACACCGCCGTCGCGGACGTGGCCTCGGCGGGTCTGGAGACGGTGGGGCATCCGCTGCTGGGTGCGGCGGTCGAGCGGCCCGAGGGGAGGGGCTGGGTGTTCACCGGCCGCCTGTCGCCCACGACCCACCCCTGGACGGAGGACCACGTCATCGGCGAGGAGGTGCTGCTGCCCGGTGTGGCGCTGCTCGACGTCGCCCTCGCGGCGGGCGCCCGGGCCGGCTGCCGGCGGCTGGACGAACTCACCCTGGAAGCCCCGCTGTCCCTCCACCCCGACGCCCCGGCCGACCTGCGCGTGGTGCTGGACCCCGAGGAGGAGGGGCGCTGGTCGCTGGCCGTGTTCTCGCGCTCCGACGACACCTGGCGGCGCCACGCCACCGGCGTGCTGGCCGCCGGGGCCGAAGGCAGCGGGAGCGCGCTGACGGACTGGCCGCCGAAGGACGCGACCCCCCTCGACGTGGCCGACGCGTACCAGGCCCTGGCCGCCCGCGGCTACGACTACGGGCCGACCTTCCAGGGCCTGCGCGCCGCCTGGCGCGACGGCGACGTGCTGTACGCGGAGGTCGGGCTCCCGGCCGGCGTGGAGCCCTCTGGTTTCGGGGTGCACCCGGCCGTGCTGGACGCGGCGCTGCACCTGCTCGTCCTGGAGGGCGACCAGGCGGCCGGGCTCCGGCTGCCGTTCGCCTGGTCCGGTGCCGAACTGCACGCCACCGGTGCCACCGTGCTGCGGGTACGGCTGACGCCCACCGGTACCGACACCGTGGCCCTGGCCGTCTGCGACGCCGGCGGGGCGCCGGTCGCCACCGTCGAGGCGTTGACCCTGCGCCCCTACTCGGCGGCGGGCGGGGGCCGTACGCCGCTGTTCGCCGTGGACTGGGTGCCCGTGCCGGACCCGGCCGCCGGCACCGCTCCGGCCGGCCCGGCCCCGGACCTGCCGACGGGCCCGCCGACGGACCGCTGGGCCGTCCTCGGCACGCGCGGCCCCGACCTGCCGGGCGTGGCCCGCCACGCCGACCTCACCACGCTGTCCGGTGCGGTCGAGGACCTGGAGGTGGCCGTCCTCCCGTGGACGGCGAGCGCGCCGGAGCACGAGGTGCCGTCCGCGGCCCATGACGCCGCCCGGGAGGTCCTGGGCCTGCTGAAGAGCTGGCTGGCCGAGGAGCACCGGACCTCCGCGCCCCTGGTGGTCCTCACCCGGAACGCGGTGGCCGTCGAAGCGGCCGAAGGCGTGGCGGACCTCGCCGCATCCGTGCTGTGGGGCCTGCTGCGCACCGCCCAGACCGAACACCCGGGCCGCTTCGTCCTGCTCGACGCCGACGCCGACCCGACCCCCGGGCTGGTGGCCGCCGCGCTCGCCACCGGAGAGCCCCAACTGGCCCTGCGCAACGGCACCTTGAAGGCCGCCCGGCTGACCCGGCAGACACCCCGAGAGCTGCTCGCACCCCCGGAGGGCGCGCCGGCCTGGCGGATGGAACCGGGCGCCAGCGGCTCCCTCGACACGCTGTCCCTCCGGCCCCGCCCCGAGGCGCTCGCCCCCCTGCTGCCGGGCGAGGTGCGCGTCGCCGTCCGCGCCGCGGGCCTCAACTTCCGTGACGCGCTGAACGCCCTGGGGCTCTACCCCGGCGACGCGGGCCCGCTCGGCATCGAGGGCGCCGGTGTGGTCACCGAGGTCGGCCCCGGGGTGACCGGGTTCGCGCCCGGCGACCGGGTCATGGGCCTGCTGCCCGGTGCCTTCGGACCGGTGGTCGCCACCGACAGCAGGATGCTCGTCACCGTCCCGGACGGCTGGACGTTCGCCCAGGCGGCGGCCGTTCCCGTCGTCTTCCTGACCGCCTACTACGCGCTGACCGACCTGGCCGCCCTGGCCCCGGGCCAGTCGCTGCTGGTCCACGCGGCGGCGGGCGGCGTCGGCATGGCCGCGGTCCAGCTCGCCCACCACCTCGGCGCGCGGGTCTTCGGCACCGCGAGCCCCGGCAAGTGGGACACGCTGCGCTCGATGGGCCTGCCGGACGAGCGCATCGCCTCGTCCCGGGACCTCCTCTTCGAGCAGGGCTTCCGCCGGGTGCTCGGCGAGGACGGCGGCTTCGACGTCGTCCTCAACGCGCTGGCCCACGAGTACGTGGACGCCTCGCTGCGCCTGCTGCGCCCCGGCGGCCGGTTCCTGGAGATGGGCAAGACCGACGTCAGGGACCCCGCGTCCCTCCCCGACGTCTCCTACCAGGCGTTCGACCTCATGGTGGTCGACGCGGACCGCATCCAGGAGATGCTCACCGAGCTCGTGCGCCTCTTCGAGGCCGGCGCGCTCACCCACCTCCCGCTCACCGTCCGGGACGTCCGCCGGGGCAGGGAGGCCTTCCGCCACATCAGCCAGGGCCGCCACACCGGCAAGAACGTGCTCACCCTTCCGGCGTCGTTGGATCCGGAGGGGGCGGTGCTGGTGGTCGGTGGGACGGGGGTGCTGGGGGCGTTGCTGGCGCGTCACCTGGTGGTGGCGTGCGGGGTGCGGCACCTGGTGCTGGTGAGCCGTCGGGGTGTGGAGGCGCCCGGGGCGGCGACACTGCGGGACGAGCTGCTGGGGTTGGGTGCGCGCACTGTGGTGGTGCGGGCGTGTGACGCGGCCGACCGGGTGGCGTTGGGGGTGCTGGTCGACGAGGTGGTGGCCCAGCGTCCGCTGACGGGTGTGTTCCACGTGGCGGGTGTGTTGCGGGACGGGGTGCTGGTGTCGCTGGGTGCGGAGGCGCTGGGGGAGGTGTTGCGGTCGAAGGTGGACGGCGCGTGGGCGTTGCACGAGGTGACGCGGGAGCGGTGCCCCGGGCTGGCGGCCTTCGTGCTGTACTCCTCGGTGTCGGGCCTGGTGGGCACCGCGGGCCAGGCGAACTACGCGGCGGCGAACACGTTCCTGGACGCGCTGGCGCAGGAGCGGTCAGCTCGTGGGCTGCCGGGCCTCTCGCTGGCGTGGGGGCTGTGGGAGCAGGAGTCCGGTATGACCGCCGGCCTCGACGACACGGCCTTCCAGCGCTTCGAGCGGTACGGCATCGGAAAGATCCCCTCCGAGCAGGGCATGGCGCTGTTCGACGAGGCACGGCAGGGAAGCGAGCCGGCGGTGGCACCGCTGGTGCTCGACCCGGCGCGACTGCACGCGAGGGCCGCCGTGGCCGACTTGCCACCGCTGCTGCGCGGCCTCGTCTCCGCCCCGGCCCGGCGTACGGCGGCCCCGGCCGCGACACCGAGGACGGCGGGCGCCTCCACCTGGACCGACCGGATCGCGGGGGCGGCCGGAGGGCGCGGCCTCGACGTCGTGACGGAGCTCCTGTGCCAGGAGATCGCCGACGTCCTCGGCCACTCGGGGCCCGGAGCCATCGACACCGGCGCGGAGTTCCGGGGGCTCGGCCTCGACTCCCTCACCCTCGTCGAACTGCGCAACCGGCTCAACGCGGCCACCGGGCTCAGGCTCCCCGTCAACGTGCTGTTCGACCAGCCCACACCGGACGAACTGGCCGCCCACCTCCTGGCGGCCCTCGAACCCGAGCAACCGGACCCGGTCTCGCGCATCCTCGCCGACGCCGACCGGATGGAGGAGGCGTTGAAGCTCTTCGCCGGCGAGCGCGAGGACCGCACCAGGGTCACCACCCGACTGACGCAGATCCTTCGCGCCTGGCAGCGGGAGCAGGACGAACCCGCCGAACCCGCCGACGACCTCGACCACGTGACCGACGACGAACTCTTCGACGCGCTCGACAACGAACTGTCGCGCTGAGGTAAGGGAAAGGTGAGCCCCATGTCCAACGAAGCCAAGCTCCGCGACTACCTCAAGCGCGCCACGGCGGACCTGCGCGAGGCACGACAGCAGACCAGGGAACTGGAGGAGAAGGCCCACGAACCCATCGCGATCGTGGGGATGGGGTGCCGCTACCCGGGCGGGGTGAGCTCGCCGGAGGACCTGTGGCAGCTGCTGTCGGAGGGGCGCGACGCGATCTCCGGCTTCCCCGAGGGACGGGGATGGAACCTGGACGGCTCCGGCGCCCCGGCCCGGGACCAGGACGCGCGGGGACCCGGCTCGATCCCCACCCGGAGCGGCGGCTTCCTGCACGACGCGGACCTGTTCGACGCGGGGTTCTTCGGCGTCTCGCCGCTCGAGGCCGAGGCGATGGACCCGCAGCAGCGGCTGCTGCTGGAGGTGTCCTGGGAGGCGTTGGAGCGGGCGGGGATCCGTCCCGACACCCTGAAGGGCAGTGCGACCGGTGTCTTCACCGGGCTGATCTCCGGGGAGTACGTCTCCCGGCTGTCCTCCGTCCCCGCCGAGGCCGAGGGCTACGCCGGTACGGGGAACACGGCCAGTGTCGCGTCCGGCCGGGTGGCCTATGTGCTGGGGCTGGAGGGCCCGGCCGTGTCGGTGGACACGGCGTGCTCGTCGTCGCTGGTGGCGCTGCACCTGGCGGTGCAGTCGCTGCGGCGGGGCGAGTGCGCGATGGCGCTGGCCGGCGGTGTCACCGTCATGGCGGGCCCGTCCACGCTCGTCGAACTCGGCAAACAGGGCGGTCTGTCCCCGGACGGCCGGTGCCGGGCGTTCGGCGAGGGGGCCGACGGCACGGGGTTCGGTGAGGGCTGCGGCGTGCTGGTGCTGGAGCGGTTGTCGGACGCGCGGCGGGCTGGGCGCCGGGTGTTGGGGGTGCTGCGGGGTTCGGCGGTGAACCAGGACGGTGCGTCGAACGGGTTGACGGCGCCGAGTGGTCGGGCGCAGGTGCGGGTGGTGCGCGGGGCGTTGGGGGATGCCGGGTTGGCGGCGGGTGACGTCGATGCGGTGGAGGCGCACGGGACGGGGACGCGGTTGGGGGATCCGATCGAGGCGCAGGCCTTGCTGTCCGCCTATGGGGCGGGGCGTGAAGTGCCGTTGTGGCTGGGGTCGGTGAAGTCGAACATCGGTCATACGCAGGCCGCGGCGGGTGTGGCGGGTGTGATGAAGATGGTGTTGGCGATGCGGCACGGGGTGCTGCCGCGGACGTTGCACGCGGAGGTGCCGTCGTCGCATGTGGACTGGTCCTCGGGCGGGGTGGAGCTGCTGGCCGAGGCGCGGGAGTGGCCTGAGGTGGGCCGGCCGCGGCGGGCGGGTGTGTCGTCGTTCGGGATCAGTGGGACGAACGCGCATGTGATCGTGGAAGGGGTCGCCGAAGAAGCAACTACCTTTCCCGATAACCCTGTTGATGATGTGGTGCCGTGGGTGGTGTCCGGCCGGTCGGTGGAGGCGCTGCGGGCGCAGGCCGGCCGGCTGGCGGAGCACCTGACGGAGCGCCCGGAGATCGGAGCGGGCAGCGTCGGCTGGTCGTTGGTCGCGCAGCGCTCGCTGTTCGAGCAGCGTGCCGTCGTGACGGGCGCCGACCGGGAGGAACTGCTCGCCGGACTGCGCGTCCTGGCCGAGGGCGGCACGGCGGACAACGTCACCGTCACGCCCTCCACCACGCCCCCCGACGGTCGGCGCGGCACCGTCTTCGTCTTCCCCGGCCAGGGCTCCCAGTGGGCCGGCATGGCACGGGAACTGCTCGCCGGGTCACCGGCGTTCGAGGAACAGCTCCGCGCCTGCGACCAGGCCCTGACCCCGTACGTCGACTGGTCCCTGCTCGACGTGCTGAACGGCCGTGACGGCGCACCCCCGCTGCACCGGGTCGACGTCGTCCAGCCGGCCCTCTGGGCCGTGATGATCGGACTGGCCGCGGTCTGGCGCTCCCTGGGCGTGCGTCCCGACGCGGTGGTGGGCCACTCCCAGGGCGAGATCGCCGCCGCCCATGTCGCGGGAGCGCTGTCCCTGGACGACTCGGCCAAGATCGTCGCCATCCGCAGCCGGGCCCTGCTGCGCCTGGCGGGCACCGGTGGCATGGTCTCCGTCGCCGCCCCGGTCGAGGACGTGCGCGCACTGCTGGCCACCGTCGACGGCCATGCCGAGATCGCCGCGGTCAACGGCCCCTCCTCGACCGTGGTCTCGGGCGGCCCCGAGGCCCTCGACCAGCTCACGGCCCGCTGCGAGGCGGGCGGGATCGTGAGCCGCCGCATCGACGTCGACTACGCCTCCCACTCCGCGAGCGTCGAGCCGCTGCGTGAGCAGCTCCTGGCGGAGCTGGCCGGCATCACCCCCACGACCTGCGACACCGCCTTCTACTCCAGCGTCACCGCGACCGCCCTCGACACCGCGCGGCTGGACGCCGACTACTGGTACGAGAACCTCCGGCGGCCGATCCGGTTCCAGGAGGCCGTCCAGGCCGCGGCCGACGGCGGCCACGGGTTCGTCGTGGAATCCAGCCCGCACCCCGTCCTGACCGCCGGCATCGAGGAGACCCTCGGCGGCGAGCGGGTCGTCGTGGGCTCCCTGCGCCGTGACCACGGGGCCGTCCGGCAGATCCTCACGAACGCGGCCCGCCTCCACACCGGCGGACTGCCCGTCGACTGGTCCCCGCTCTTCGCCGGGGCGCGGCCGGTGGAGCTGCCGACCTACGCCTTCCAGCGCCGGTCCTACTGGCTGAAGGAGGACACCGCCGTCGCGGACGTGGCCTCCGCGGGTCTCGAGACGGTGGGGCACCCGCTGCTGGGCGCGGCGGTCGAGCGGCCCGACGGGACCGGCTGGGTGCTCACCGGCCGGCTCTCGCCCACGACCCACCCCTGGGCCGCGGACGTTCCGCACGCCGTACTGCTCGAACTGGCGCTGGCCGCGGCCGACCGGGCCGGGTGCGACCGGCTGGAGCGGCTGACCGTCGAGACGCCCCTGAGCCTCGGACGGACCGCGACCGACGTGCAGGTCGTGGTCGAGGCGCTGGGCCGCGGCCGCTGCTCCCTCGCCGTCTTCTCGCGGGCTTCCGGAACCTGGATCCGGCACGCCACCGGGGAACTGACCGAGACCCCGGTCGACGCCGGGCCGGCGCCGGCCGCCACGGGCCCGGACCACGAGGTTCTCCGGGCGGATGTGGAACTCCCGTCCCACACCGACCCCGTGGGGTACGGCGTGCACCCGGTGCTGCTGGCCGCCGCACTGCGACCGTTCGCCGGAACCGGTGCGCCCCGCACCTGGTCCGGCGTCGAGCTGTACGCCAGCGGGGCCACCGCGCTGCAGGTGTCGCTGACGCCCACGGGAGCCGGCACCGCGCGGGTGTTCGCGGTGGACGCGATGGGCGAACCGGTGCTGAGCATCGCCGAAGTGACGATGAGTCAGAACACCGAGGACACGGCCGAGGTCGAGTCCGAGGTCCACGACGACCTGTTCCACCTGGACTGGACCGCACTCGGCGGCCACGCCGTCCGGCCCTCCTCCGAAGACTCCTTGGGCGTGCTCGGCTCCGCCGACGGGCTCGCTCTCCCCGGTGCCGTGGCGTACCCCGACCCGGCCGCCCTGGCCCGGGCCGCCGAGGTGCCCGGCACGGTGATCCTCCCCTGCCTGGACGTGGAGGGCGACGGGCGGGACGTGCCCGGCGCGGCCCGGGCCGTCGCCCAGCGCGCGCTGGAGGTGCTGCAGGACTGGCTGGCCGAGGGGCGGTTGACCCGCTCGCGCCTCGTCGTCCTCACCCGCGGGGCCGTCGCGACCGCCCCCGACGAGGGCGTGAGCGCGCTGTCCGCCTCGGTCCTGTGGGGTCTGCTGCGCTCCGCCCAGACCGAGCACCCGGACCGCTTCGTCCTCCTGGACGTCGACACCGACCCGGACCGCGGCGTCCTGGCCGCGGCCCTCGCGACCGGCGAACCGCAACTCGCCCTGCGAGACGGCACCCTGCTCGCCCCCCGGCTCACCCGGACGGCACCGGCCGAGTTCCGGGCCCCGGTGTCGTTGGATCCGGAGGGGGCGGTCTTGCTGGTCGGTGGTACGGGGGTGCTGGGGGCGTTGCTGGCGCGTCATCTGGTGGTGGCGTGTGGGGTGCGGCACCTGGTGCTGGTGGGCCGTCGGGGTGTGGAGGCGCCCGGGGCGGCGACACTGCGGGACGAGCTGCTGGGGTTGGGTGCCCGCACTGTGGAGGTGCGGGCGTGTGACGCGGCCGACCGGGTGGCGTTGGGGGTGCTGGTCGACGAGGTGGTGGCCCGGCGTCCGCTGACGGGCGTGTTCCACCTGGCGGGTGTGCTGCGCGACGGGGTGCTGGTGTCGCTGGGTGCGGAGGCGCTCGGGGAGGTGCTGCGGTCGAAGGTGGACGGCGCGTGGGCGTTGCACGAGGTGACGCGGGAGCGGTGCCCCGGGCTGGCCGCGTTCGTCGTGTACTCCTCGGTGTCGGGCCTGATCGGCGGTGCCGGTCAGGCGAACTACGCGGCGGCGAACACCTTCCTGGACGCGCTGGCGCAGGAGCGGTCAGCTCGTGGGCTGCCGGGCCTCTCGCTCGCGTGGGGGCTGTGGGAGCAGGAGTCCGGCATGACCGCCGGCCTCGACGAGGGCGACCTCGGCCGCATCCGGCGCTCCGGCGTCCTGCCGCTGCCCACGCCGCGGGCCCTCGCCCTCCTCGACCTCGCGATCCGCGCCCGCCGGCCCGTGGTGGCTCCCGTCCGCCTGGACACTGTCGGCCTGCGCGAGCGCTCCGCCGGGCCGGTGCCCTCCGTCCTGCGCCGACTGGTACGCCGCCCGCGCCGGATCGCGGCCACCGGCGCCGAGTCGTTCTCCCTGGCCGGCCTGCTGTCCGGCGGCCGGGAGGACGAGCGGGGCCGCCGTCTGCTCGACCGACTGCGCGACCAGCTGCTCGAACACCCCGAGGTCTCCCACGCGATCCCCGTCCTGGTGCGGGCCGAAGATCCCGCGGGGCAGGAGCAGGAGCAGGAGCGGACGACGGCCCGGGCCGAGACCAGGCTCGTGGCCTACGTCCTGCCCGGCCCGTCCCCGAAGGTGCTCCAGGAGCTCCGCGACCGCCTGCCGGCCCACCTCGCCCCCGTCGAGATCCTGGGCGCCGACGAGCCGCACGCCCGGGAGGCGGTCCTCTGCGGGCTCTTCGCCGAACTGCTCGGCCTCACCCGGGTGGCACCCGGCGACAGCTTCTTCGACATCGGCGGCCAGTCCCTGCTCGCCACCCGCCTGATCAGCCGCGTCCGCGGTGTCCTCGACGCCGAGATCCAGCCTGGCGAGCTGTTCGAGCACCCGAGCCCGGGCGCCCTGGCACTGCGTCTCGGTCACGGAACCGGGGAGCGGCGCACCCGCCTCGCGCCCGTCTCCCGACCGGACGTCCTTCCCCTCTCCTTCGCGCAGCAACGCCTCTGGTTCCAGCACAAATTGGAGGGCCCGTCGGCGACGTACAACGTGCCGCTCGCGCTGTGGATGTCGGGGGAGCCGGACCCGGCGGCGCTGGCGGCCGCGCTGAACGACGTGGTGGGCCGGCACGAGTCGCTGCGGACGGTGTTCGAGGAGGTGGACGGCGAGCCGTGCCAGCGGGTGCTGGCCGAGTTCGAGGTGCCGGTGGAGACGCGGCGGCTCGAGACCGCCGACCTGCGCGGGGAGTTGGACGAGGCCGCCCGGTACGCCTTCGACCTGGCGGCCGAAGTGCCCATCCGGTCCTGGCTGTTCAGCGCCGGACCGACCGAACACGTCCTGCTCGTCGTGCTGCACCACATCGCGGGCGACGGGTGGTCCATGGTGCCGCTGGCCCGCGACCTGGCCGAGGCCTACGCGGCCCGGCTGGAGGGTGCGGCGCCGGGGTGGGAGTCGCTGCCGGTGCAGTACGCGGACTACACCCTCTGGCAGCGGGACCTCCTGGGTGGGGCGGACGATCCCGACAGCCTCTTCGGCCGCCAAGTAGACTACTGGCGACAGGAGTTGGCCGACCTCCCGACGGAGGTGAGCGCCCCCGCCGACCGGGCGCGGCCCGCCGTGGCCTCGTACGCCGGAGACGTGACCCCCTTCGCGCTCGACCCGGACCTGCACCGCGCGCTGAGCGAACTGGCCCGCGCCCTCGACGCCACCGTCTTCATGGTCCTGCAAGCCGCTCTCGCCGCCCTGCTGACCCGGCTCGGCGCCGGCACCGACATCCCGCTCGGCAGCGGCATCGCCGGCCGGACCGACGAGGCGCTCGACCGGCTGGTGGGCTTCTTCGTCAACATGCTGGTCCTGCGCACGGACACCTCGGGCGACCCGTCGTTCGCCGAACTCGTCGGCCGGGTACGGGAGACCAGCCTCGCCGCCTACGCCCACCAGGACGTCCCCTTCGAGTCCCTGGTGGAGGAGATCAACCCGCACCGTTCGACCGCCCACCACCCGCTGTTCCAGGTGGCCCTGACCCTGCAGAACAACGAGCAGGCCCGGTTCCGGATGCCCGGACTCGACGTCCGCCCGGAACTCGTCGGCACCGGGACCTCCCGCTTCGACCTCTTCTTCAGCCTGACGGAGAGCCACGGCGCGAACGGCGAACCCGCCGGCATCGACGCCTACGTCGAGTACGCCACGGAGCTCTTCGACGCCTCCACCGTCGACGCCCTGATCCACCGGTGGACCGCGTTCATGCGCGCCCTGCTCCACGACCCCGCGGCCCCCATCGGCGCGGCGGACATCCTCACCCCGCGGGAGCACGCGCGGATCACCGGGTGGAACGCCGGCCCCACCCGCGACACCACCGGGTCGAGCCTGCCGACGCTGTTCGCCGCCCAGGCCGCCCGCACCCCCGACGCGACGGCCCTGGTCTGCGAGGACGTCGAACTGACCTACCGGGAACTGGACGCCCGCGCCAACCGGATCGCCCACTGGCTGCGCGCCCGGGGCATCGGCGCCGAGCAGCACGTGGCCGTCCTCTACGAGCGCTCGCCCGAGCAGATCGCGGCCGTCCTCGGCGTCCTCAAAGCGGGCGCCGCCTACGTCCCCCTCGACCCCGAGTACCTCGCCGAGCGGGTCGGCCACATCCTGGCCGACGCCGCCCCGGAGCTGATCCTGACCACCCGGGCGCTCGCCGACACGATCGGCACCCTGCACGACGGCACCGAGACCGTGGCCACCGACGACCCGGGGACGGCCGCCGCCCTGGCCGGCTGCCCCGACCACGACCCGGAGCCCGCCGCACCGCCGCACCCCGGCCACCCGGCCTACGTCATCCACACCTCCGGCTCCACCGGCGTGCCCAAGGGCGTCGTCGTCACCCACCAGGGCCTCGGGAGCCTGGCGAGCACCCTGCTGCGACAGTGCGCGGTCACCCCCGACTCCCGGGTGCTCCAGCTGTCGTCGCCCGGCTTCGACGCGGCCGTCCTCGAACTGACCATGGCCTTCGCGGCCGGCGCCGCCCTCGTCCTGGGCGGCCGGGACCGCCTCGTCGGCGCCGAACTGGCCGACGTCCTGGCCGACCGCCGGATCACCCACGCGCTCATCCCGCCGTCCGTGCTCGGCACCCTGCCGGCCGGATCCGCCGAGGCGCTCACCGGGTTCCGCACCCTGATCGTGGGAGCCGAGGCGTGCGGCGCCGACCTGGTGCGGACCTGGTCGCCGGGACGCCGCATGGTCAACGCCTACGGCCCGACCGAGTCCACGGTCGTCGCGGCCATCAGCGAGCCGCTCACCGGCGGTGACGTACCGATCGGACGCCCCGTCGACAACACCCGGGTCCGGGTCCTGGACGAACGCCTGCGGCCGGTACCGCCGGGCGTCCCCGGCGAGCTGTACCTGGCGGGCGCGGGCCTGGCCCGCGGCTACCTCGACCGGCCCGGGCTCAGCGCCCAGCGCTTCGTGGCCGATCCGTTCGGCCCGGCCGGCACCCGCATGTACCGCACGGGCGACGTCGTGCGCTGGACGGCGGAGGGGCAACTCGAGTACCTGGGCCGGGCCGACCAGCAGGTCAAGGTCCGCGGCTTCCGGATCGAACCCGGCGAGATCGAGGCCGTCCTGCGCGAGCAGTCCGGTGTCGCCCAGGCCGTGGTGGTGGTCCGCGAGGACCGCGAGGGCGACCCGCGGCTCGTCGCGTACATCGTGCCCGAGGGCGAGGGCGCCGAGGACGACCAGGTGGACGAGTGGCGCGAGATCTACGACGACGTCTACGGCGGCGCCGGGACGGAGACACCCGGGTTCGGCCAGGACTTCACGGGCTGGAACAGCTCCTACACCGGTGAGCCGATCCCGCTCGACGAGATGCGCGACTGGCGCGACGCCGCGGTGCGGCGCATCACGGAACGCCCGCCCCGGCGCGTCCTGGAGATCGGCGTGGGCTCCGGCCTGCTCTTCGGCCCGCTGGCCCCCCGGGCCGAGACCTACTGGGCGACGGACTTCTCCGCGCCCGTGATCGAACGCCTCACCGCGCAGTGCGAGACCGCCGGACTCGCCGACCGGGTACGGCTGCTGTGCCGGCCCGCCGACGTCGTGGACGACATCCCGGCCGAGTACTTCGACACCGTCGTCCTCAACTCGATCATCCAGTACTTCCCCGACGCCGACTACCTGGCCCGGGTCCTGGACGGCGCGCTCGGCCGGCTCGCCCCCGGCGGGCGCATCGTCGTGGGCGACGTCCGCCACCGCGGCTCGCTGCGCGCCTTCCAGACCGGGATCCACCTCGGCCACGCGGCGGAGGACAGCACCGGCGAGCAGCTCAGGGCGGCCGTGGAACACGCGGTGATCATGGAGAAGGAACTGGTCATCGACCCGGACTTCTTCACCGTCTGGGCGCGGCGCCACCCCGAGGCGGTGGCCGGCGTCGACATCCGGCTCAAGCGCGGCGCCCACCACAACGAGCTGACCAGGCACCGCTACGAGGTCGTCCTGCACAAGGCGGACGGGACCGCCCGGGCCGAGTCCCTCGCGAACGTGCCGGAACTCGTCTGGGGCCGCGATCTCACGAGCCTCCAGGACCTGGCAGGCCTGGACGCCCTCACCTCCGGGGCCGGTCCTGTCCGGGTCACCGGCCTCGTCAACAGCCGGCTGACCGGAGAGGTCGCGGCGGCGGAGGAACTCGCGCACGAGGCGTCGCCACAGCGGCTCCGCGCCCGGCTGAGCACGGGGCGGGCCGACGGGACCGCACCCGGGGCCGTCGACCCGGAGGCCCTGCACGAGTGGGGCGAGCGGCACGGCTGCCAGGTGCTGACCACCTGGGCACCCGGGGCGCCGGACGCCATCGACGCCGTACTCGTTCCCGGCGGGCGCGCGGACGCCGTCTACACGGACGTGCACCGACCGGCGTACACCCAGGACAAGCCCCTGTCGGCCCTGGTGAACAATCCCCTGGGCTCCCGGACGACCGGACGCGTCCTGGCCGGGCTGCGGGACGCCCTGCGGCAACGGCTGCCCGAGTACATGGTGCCGTCCGCCGTCATCGCCCTCGACGCGCTGCCGCTCACCTCCAGCGGCAAACTCGACCGGCGGGCCCTCCCGGCTCCCGACTACGCGTCGCGGTCGGCACGCGGGCCCCGTACACCGCGGGAGGAGATCCTCTGCGGCCTGTTCGCGGAGGTGCTGGGAGTCGACCGGGCCGGGATCGACGACGACTTCTTCGACCTGGGCGGGCATTCGCTGCTGGCGACGCGGCTGGTGAGCCGGGTGCGCTCGGTGCTGGGCGTGGAACTGCCGTTGCGCGCGGTGTTCGAGACTCCGACGGTGGCCGGGCTGGTCGAGCGGTTGTCCTCCGGCGGTGCGGTGCGCCCGGAGCTGGTGGCGGGGGTGCGGCCGGAGCGGTTGCCGCTGTCGTTCGCCCAGCAGCGCCTGTGGTTCCTGCACCGGTTGGAGGGGCCGTCGGCGACGTACAACATGCCGCTCGCGCTGCGGTTGTCGGGTGTGCTGGACCGGGGTGCGTTGAGGGCCGCGCTGGATGACGTGGCGGGCCGGCACGAGTCGCTGCGGACGGTGTTCGCGGAGGTGGACGGCGCGTCGTACCAGCGGGTGCTGACCGGCGTGCGGGTGCCGTTCGAGGTGTCCGAGGTCGAACCCGCAGCTCTGGATGCGGCGTTGGCGGGCGCGGCGCGGTACGCCTTCGACCTGGCGGCCGAACTGCCCATCCGTTCCTGGCTGTTCGGTACCGGCCCGTCGGAGCACGTCCTGCTCGTGGTGCTGCACCACATCGCGGGCGACGGGTGGTCCATGGCGCCGCTGGCCCGTGACCTGGCCGAGGCCTATGCGGCCCGGCTGGAGGGTGCGGCGCCGGGGTGGGAGCCGCTGCCGGTGCAGTACGCGGACTACACGCTGTGGCAGCGCGAGCTGCTGGACGGTGTAAGGGAAGATGAACTCACGTATTGGCGCGGTCAGTTGGCTGGCCTGCCGGAGGAGGTGAGCCCGCCCGCCGACCGGGCTCGGCCGGCCCTGGCCTCGTACGCGGGAGAGACGGCGTCGTTCGGGCTGAGCCCGGCCCTGCACCGTGCCGTCGGCGAGGTGGCGCGGGCCCATGACGCCACGGTGTTCATGGTGCTCCAGGCGGCGTTGGCCGTGCTGTTGTCCCGGTTGGGTGCGGGGGAGGACATCCCCATCGGTTCGCCGGTGGCGGGGCGTTCGGACGAGGCGCTGGACGACCTCGTCGGGTTCTTCGTGAACACGCTGGTGCTGCGGACGGACGTGTCGGGTGATCCGTCGTTCGCCGAGCTGGTGGGCCGGGTGCGTGAGGCCGGTCTGGGCGCCCTGGCGCATCAGGACGTGCCGTTCGAGTACCTCGTGGAGGAGTTGAATCCCCGGCGGTCGGCGGCGCGGCATCCGCTGTTCCAGGTGATGCTGGCGTTGCAGAACACCGAGCAGGCCCGGTTCGAACTGCCGGGCCTGGAGGTGGTGGCGGAGCCGGTGGGCACGGGCGTGTCCCGGGTCGACCTCACCCTCAGCCTCGCCGAGGACCCTGACGGCGGGATGCGCGGAGTCGCCGAGTTCGCGACGGACCTCTTCGACCGGTCCACCGTCGAGGTGCTCCTCGACCGGTGGGTGCGGTTGCTGGAGGGGCTGACCGCGCGGCCGGAACTGCCGGTGGCCCAGGTCGACATCCTCACCCCCGAGGAGCGCCGGCAGCTCCTGTCGGGCCGGAACGACACGGACCTGCCCGCGCGCAGCCTGGTCACGGCGTTCCGGGCGCAGGTCGAGCGGGTCCCCGACGCCGTCGCGGTCGTCGCCGACGGCACCCGGCTCACGTACGCCCAGCTCGACGAGCGGGCCGACCGCCTCGCCCACGAGCTGACCGGCCGTGGTGTCGGCGCGGAACGCCTGGTGGCCATCGCCATGCCGCGGTCGATCGGCTTCGTGGTCGCGGTGCTGGCCGTGGTCAAGGCCGGCGGAATGTACCTGTCGCTCGACGCGCGCTACCCGGAGAGCCAGGTCCGCAGGATGTGGGCGGACAACGACGTCAACCTGCTGCTGACCGACTCGCCGACCCGCGTCCCGGCCTTCGTGCCCGGGGACCAGGTGCTGCTCGTCCAGGACGACGCCGCACACGTCCCGTCCACGTCCCCGTCCGCCCCGCCCGCCGGCGACCGCGGCGCGGCCCCCGACCCCGACCAGCTGGCCTGCGTCATCTACACGTCCGGATCCACCGGCACCCCGAAGGGCATCGGGCTCACCCACGCCGACATCACGTCCCTGGCCGACGACCCCGTGGTCGGCGGGTACCCCGCACGGGTGCTCCTCCACTCGCCGACCGCCTGGGACGCCCTGCCGTTCGAGCTGTGGATGCCCCTCCTGCTCGGCGGCCGGGTCGTCATCGCCCCCGACGTGCCGCTCGACGGACCGCATCTGCGCGACATCGTCCGCGACCACGGCATCACCTCCATGTGGATCACCGCAGGACTGTTCAAGGCGATGGCCGAGGACCACCCCGACTGCTTCGCGTCCATGCGCCAGGTCTTCACCGGCGGCGAGGTCGTCCCGCAGGGCCCGGTGCGGCGCGTCATGGCGGCCTGCCCGGACCTCACCGTGGTCAACGGCTACGGACCGGGTGAGACCACCACCTTCGCCACCCTGCACGCGATGGCGCCCGGCCACGACCCCGAGCCGTCCCTGCCGATCGGCCGGCCGATCACCGGCAAGCAGGTGTACGTCCTCGACGAGCGCCTCGGCCTGGTGCCGCCCGGCGTGGTGGGCGAGCTGTACGTCGCCGGCGCCGGTATGGCGCGCGGGTACCTGGGGCAGCCGGGGCTCAGCGCCCAGCGCTTCGTGGCGGACCCGTACGGCCCGGCCGGCACCCGCATGTACCGCACCGGCGACCTCGCCCGCTGGAACCGGGACGGCCTGCTGGAGTTCGCCGGCCGGGCCGACCACCAGGTCAAGATCCGGGGCTTCCGGATCGAACCGGGCGAGGTCGAGTCGGGGCTGCGGCGCTGCGCCGGAGTGGCGCACGCCACCGTCGTCGTCCACACCGTCCGGGAGGGCGATGTCCGTCTGGTCGCCTACGTGGTGACCGAGCCCGGCACGGGGTTCGACCCGTCCGCGATCGCCGGGGAACTGCGCGGGCGGCTCCCGGAGTACATGGTCCCCTCCCTGATCACGACCGTCCCCGCCATACCCCTGACGCCGAACGGGAAGGTGGACCGGGCCGCGTTGCCGGCGCCCGACTTCGGCGCCCTGGTGTCGGAGGGCGGCCGGGGGCCCCGTTCGGCGCGTGAGGCGGCGCTGTGCGAGGTGTTCGCGGAGGTGCTGGGAGTCGAACGGGTCGGGATCGACGACGACTTCTTCGACCTGGGCGGCCATTCGCTGCTGGTGATGCGGTTGATGAGCCGTGTCCGTGAACGGATGGGTGCGGAGCTGCCGCTGCGTGCGGTGTTCGAGTCGCCGACGGTGGCCGGGCTGGTCGAGCGGCTGGCTTCGGGTGCGGTGGCGCGGCCGGAGCTGGTGGCGGGGGAGCGGCCGGAGCGGTTGCCGCTGTCCTTCGCTCAGCAGCGGTTGTGGTTCCTGCACCGGTTGGAGGGTCCGTCGGCGACGTACAACATGCCCTTGGGGCTGCGCTTGTCGGGTGTGCTGGACCGGGGTGCGTTGGCGGCCGCGTTGGATGACGTGGTGGGCCGGCACGAGTCGCTGCGGACGGTGTTCGCGGAGGTGGACGGCGAGCCGTGCCAGCGGGTGCTGACCGGGGTCCGGGCGGCGTTCGAGGTGTGCGAGGTTGAACCGGCAGTTTTGCGCCGGGAGTTGGACGAGGCCGCGCGGTACGCCTTCGACCTCTCGACTGAACTGCCCATCCGTTCCTGGCTGTTCAGTACCGGTCCGTCGGAGCACGTCCTGCTCGTCGTGCTGCACCACATCGCTGGTGACGGCTGGTCCATGGCGCCGCTGGCCCGTGATCTGGCCGAGGCGTACACGGCCCGGCTGGAGGGTGCGGCGCCGGGGTGGGAGCCGCTGCCGGTGCAGTACGCGGACTACACGCTGTGGCAGCGCGAGGTCCTGGACGAGGTGCGCGACGGCCAGATCGCGTACTGGCGCGGCCAGTTGGCGGAGCTCCCGCAGGAGGTGAGCCTGGCCGCTGACCGCGTGCGGCCGGCAGTCGCCTCGTACACGGGTGACGTGACCACCTTCGCCCTCGATCCGGACCTGCACCGTGCACTGGGCGAGCTCGCGCGGTCGTCGAACGCCACGTTGTTCATGGTGTTGCAGGCTGGCCTCGCCGTGCTGTTGTCCCGGTTGGGTGCGGGGGAGGACGTCCCCATCGGTTCGCCGGTGGCGGGGCGTTCGGACGAGGCGCTGGATGATCTGGTCGGGTTCTTCGTGAACACGCTGGTGCTGCGGACGGATGTGTCGGGTGATCCGTCGTTCGCCGAGTTGGTGGGTCGGGTGCGTGAGGCGGGTCTGGGTGCCTTGGCGCATCAGGATGTGCCGTTCGAGTACCTGGTGGAGGAGTTGAACCCCCGGCGGTCGGCGGCGCGGCATCCGCTGTTCCAGGTGATGCTGGCCTTGCAGAACACCGAGCAGGCCCGGTTCGAACTGCCCGGTCTGGAGGTGGCGGAGGAACCGGTGGGCACGGGCGTGTCCCGGATGGACCTCACGCTCAGCCTCGCCGAGGAGCCCGGCGGCGGGATGCGGGGAATCGCCGAGTTCGCGACGGACCTGTTCGACCGGTCCACCGTCGAGCTGTTCCTCGACCGGTGGGTGCGCTTGTTGCAGGGGCTGGCGGCGCGGCCGGAACTGCCGGTCAGCCAGGCCGACATCCTCACCCCCGAGGAGCGGCACCAGCTGCTGTCGGGCTGGAACGACACCGGCCGGGACGTGCCGGCGACGACCGTGCCGGAGCTGTTCGCCGCGCAGGTGGCCCGGACGCCCGAGGCCACGGCCCTGGTCGCCGGGGCCGCACGGCTGAGCTACGCGCAGCTGAACGCCCTGGCCAACCGGATCGCCCACTGGCTCATCGCCCAGGGCGTCCGACCGGGCGACACGGTGGCCGTGGCACTGCCCAGGTCGGTCGAACTGGTCGCCGTGCTCCTGGCCACGCACAAGGCCGGTGCCGCGTACCTGCCGCTGGACCTGGACTACCCGGCGGAGCGCACCGCGTTCATGTGCCGTGACGCGGAGCCCGCGTACGTGGTCGACGACCTCGACCTGATCAGCGGGCTGCTCGACGGGGACGGCGGTGACGCCACCGGGCCGGCCGTCGAACAGCACCCCGGCCTTCCCGCCTACGTGATCTACACCTCGGGTTCCACCGGGCGCCCCAAGGGCGTTGTCGTCCCGCAGCGGGCCATCGTCAACCGGCTCCTGTGGATGCAGGACGAGTACGGGCTCGGCCCCGACGACCGGGTGCTCCAGAAGACCCCGTCGAGCTTCGACGTCTCCGTCTGGGAGTTCTTCTGGCCGCTCGTCACCGGCGCCACGCTCGTGGTCGCGGAGCCCGGAGGCCACCGGGACCCGGCGTACCTGAGCCGGCTGATCCAGACGGAGGCCGTCACCACCGTCCACTTCGTGCCGTCCATGCTGGAAGCGTTCCTCGCCGACGAGTCCACCGCCCGCTGCACCGGCCTGACCCGGGTGATGTGCAGCGGGGAGGCGCTCCCGGCGGACCTGGCCGCGCGGTTCCACGACACGCTGCCCCAGGCGGAACTGCACAACCTCTACGGCCCGACCGAGGCCGCGGTGGACGTCACCTCCTGGCACAGCGTCGCCGACCCGGGGGTCGTACCCATCGGCCGGCCGGTCTGGAACACCCGCCTGTACGTGCTCGACGCGGCGCTGCGACCGGTGGCTCCCGGCGCCCCCGGCGAGTTGTACATCGCCGGAGTCCAGTTGGCCGACGGTTACCTGCGGCGGCCGGGAGTGACGGCCGAGCGGTTCGTGGCCAACCCCTTCGGCGCACCCGGCGACCGCATGTACCGCACGGGAGACCTCGCCCGCTGGACGACCGACGGGGTCCTCCAGTTCCTCGGCCGGGCCGACCAGCAGGTCAAGATCCGGGGCTTCCGGATCGAGCCGGCCGAGATCGAGGCGGCTCTCACCACCCATCCGGCGGTTCGCCAGGCCCTGGTCGTCGCCCGGGAGAACACCCTGGTGGCCTACGCGGTGCCGGAGGAGGGCGCCGGGATCGACACCCGGCAGCTCCGGGAACACCTGCGGGCCGCCTTGCCGGACCACATGGTCCCGGCGGCCGTCGTTCCCCTGGACCGGCTTCCCCTGACGCCGAGCGGGAAGGTGGACCGGGCCGCGTTGCCGGTGCCCGACTTCGGCGGGTCGGTGTCGGAGGGTGGCCGGGGGCCCCGTTCGGCGCGTGAGGCGGCGTTGTGCGAGGTGTTCGCGGAGGTGCTGGGGGTCGAACGGGTCGGGATCGACGACGACTTCTTCGACCTGGGCGGGCATTCGCTGCTGGCGACGCGGCTGGTGAGCCGTGTGCGGTCGGTGCTGGGTGTGGAGCTGCCGTTGCGTGCGGTGTTCGAGTCGCCGACGGTGGCCGGGTTGGCGGAGCGGTTGGGTGCCGGTGGTGCGGTGCGGCCGGAGCTGGTGGCGGGGGTGCGGCCGGAGCGGTTGCCGTTGTCCTTCGCGCAGCAGCGGTTGTGGTTCCTGCACCGGTTGGAGGGTCCGTCGGCGACGTACAACATGCCGTTGGCGATGCGGTTGTCGGGCGCGTTGGACCGGGGTGCGTTGGCGGCCGCGTTGGATGACGTGGTGGGTCGGCACGAGTCGCTGCGGACGGTGTTCGCGGAGGTGGACGGCGAGCCGTGCCAGCGGGTGCTGGCCGGAGTTCAGGTGCCGTTCGAGGTGTCCGAGGTCGAACCGGCAGTTTTGCGCCGGGAGTTGGACGAGGTCGCGCGGTACGCCTTCGACCTTTCGACCGAACTGCCCATTCGGGCATGGCTGTTCGGTACCGGTCCGTCGGAGCACGTCCTGCTCGTCGTACTGCACCACATCGCTGGTGACGGCTGGTCCATGGCGCCGCTGGCCCGTGACCTGGCCGAGGCCTATGCGGCCCGGCTGGAGGGTGCGGCGCCCGGGTGGGAGCCGCTGCCGGTGCAGTACGCGGACTACACGCTGTGGCAGCGTGAGGTCATGGACGACGTTCTCGACGGCCAGATCGCCTACTGGAGTGGCCAGTTGGCGGGCCTTCCCGAGGAGGTGGGCCCGCCCGCCGACCGGGCCCGGCCGGCCGTGGCCTCGTACGCCGGCGACATGACGTCCTTCGTCCTCGATCCGGCTCTGCACCGTGCCGTCGGCGAGGTGGCGCGTGCCCATGGCGCCACGGTGTTCATGGTGCTCCAGGCGGCCTTGGCGGTGTTGCTGTCCCGCCTGGGTGCGGGGGAGGACGTCCCCATCGGTTCTCCCGTCGCGGGGCGTTCGGACGAGGCGCTGGACGATCTGGTCGGGTTCTTCGTGAACACGCTGGTGCTGCGGACGGACGTGTCGGGTGATCCGTCGTTCGCCGAGCTGGTGGGTCGGGTGCGTGAGGCGGGTCTGGGCGCGCTGGCGCATCAGGATGTGCCGTTCGAGTACCTGGTGGAGGAGTTGAACCCCCGGCGGTCGGCGGCGCGGCATCCGCTGTTCCAGGTGATGCTGGCCTTGCAGAACACCGAGCAGGCGCGATTCGAACTGCCCGGTCTGGAGGTGGCGGAGGAACCGGTGGGCACGGGCGTGTCCCGGGTCGACCTCACCCTCAGCCTCGCCGAGGAGCCCGGTGGCGGGATGCGGGGAATCGCTGAGTTCGCGACGGACCTCTTCGACCGCTCCACCGTCGAGGTGCTCCTCGACCGCTGGGTGCGGCTGCTGGAGGCGTTGACCGCGCGGCCGGAGCTGCCGGTCGGCCAGGCCGACATCCTCACCCCCGACGAACACCGCGAACTGTCGCGGCTGGACTACGTCCTGGACCGGAACCTCCGACTCGTGCCACGGGGTGTCGTGGGCGAGCTGTACGCCAGGGGCGCGGAGAGCGACCTGGCCGGCAGCGACCCGGGGCGCTGGGTGCCGGACCTGTTCGGTACGCCGGACGCGCGGATGTACCGCACGGGTGACCTGGCCCGCCGCCGGACCGACGACGGGCACCTGGAACTCGTCGGCCCCGCCGACCCGTTGGCCGCCGCCCTGGAGATCGAAGCCGTCCTGCGGACACTGCCCGGCGTCGCCGAGGCCGCCGTGGTGGTGGACGGCGAGGCGACGCGGTCGGTGGCCTATGTGGTGCCGCTCGTCATGAACCAGTTCTCCGTGTCGCGCCTGCACGAGGACCTGAAGCACCGGCTGCCGGACCACCGGCTGCCCGCGGTGGTCATGCCCGTCCCCGCCCTCCCGCTGACGGCGGACGGTGCGCTCGACCGGGCCGCCCTGCCCGACCCCGACCCCGACCCCGACCACGCGCCGCGGGCGGTGCGGACGACGCGCTCGCCGCAGGAGGAGATCCTCTGCGGTCTGTTCGCGGAGGTGCTGGGGGTCGACCGGGTCGGGATCGACGACGGGTTCTTCGGTCTGGGCGGTCACTCGTTGATGGCGGCACGGCTGGTGAGTCGTGTGCGGTCGGTGCTGGGTGTGGAGCTGCCGTTGCGTGCGGTGTTCGAGTCGTCGACGGTGGCCGGGCTGGCGGAGCGGTTGTCTTCCGGTGGTGTGGTGCGCCCGGAGTTGGCGGCGGGGGTGCGGCCGGAGCGGTTGCCGCTGTCGTTCGCGCAGCAGCGGTTGTGGTTCCTGCACCGGCTGGAGGGTCCGTCGGCGACGTACAACATGCCCTTGGGGCTGCGGTTGTCGGGCGCGTTGGACCGGGGTGCGTTGGCGGCCGCGTTGGACGACGTGGTGGGCCGGCACGAGTCGCTGCGGACGGTGTTCGCGGAGGTGGACGGCGAGCCGTGCCAGCGGGTGCTGGCCGAGGCGCCGGTCCCGCTGGTGACGGTGGAGGTCGACGCCGACGGACTGCGCGACGCGATGGCCGAGGCCGCCCGGTACGCCTTCGACCTGGCGGCGGAGATCCCGCTCCGGGCGTGGTTGTTCGCCTCGGGCCCGTCGGAGCACGTCCTGCTCGTCGTGCTGCACCACATCGCGGGCGACGGTTGGTCGTTGGCGCCGCTGGCGCGTGATCTTGCGGAGGCGTACACGGCCCGGTTGGAGGGTGCGGCGCCCGGGTGGGAGCCGCTGCCGGTGCAGTACGCGGACTACACGCTGTGGCAGCGCGAGGTCCTGGACGAGGTGCGCGAAGGCCAGATCGCCTACTGGCGCGGCCAGTTGGCGGAACTTCCGGAGGAGGTGAGCCTGCCCGCCGACCGGGCTCGGCCGGCGGTGGCCTCGTACGCGGGAGGGACGGCGTCGTTCGAGCTGGGCCCGGACCTGCACCGCGCACTGGGCGAGCTCGCGCGGTCGTCGAACGCGACGTTGTTCATGGTGCTGCAGGCGGGTCTCGCCGTGCTGCTGTCCCGCCTGGGTGCGGGGGAGGACGTCCCCATCGGCTCTCCGGTGGCCGGTCGCTCCGACGGGTCCCTGGACGATCTGGTCGGGTTCTTCGTGAACACGCTGGTGCTGCGGACGGACGTGTCGGGTGATCCGTCGTTCGCCGAGCTGGTGGGCCGGGTGCGTGAGGCGGGTCTGGGCGCGTTCGCGCATCAGGATGTGCCGTTCGAGTACCTGGTGGAGGAGTTGAATCCCCGGCGGTCGGCGGCTCGGCATCCGCTGTTCCAGGTGATGCTGGCGTTGCAGAACACCGAGCAGGCCCGGTTCGAGCTGCCGGGTCTGGAGGTGGCGGAGGAGCCGGTGGGCACGGGTGTGTCCCGGGTCGACCTCACCCTCAGCCTGGTCGAGGAGCCGGGTGGCGGGGTGCGCGGGGTCGCGGAGTTCGCGACCGATCTCTTCGACCGGTCCACCGTCGAGGGGTTCCTGGGCCGGTGGGTGCGCTTGCTGGAGGGGCTGGCCGCGCGGCCGGAACTGCCGGTGGCCCAGGTCGACATCCTCACCCCCGAGGAGCGGCAACAGCTGCTGTCGGGCTGGAACGACACCGGCCGGGACGTGCCGGCGACGACCGTGCCGGAGCTGTTCGCCGCGCAGGCGGCCCGGACGCCCGAGGCCACGGCCCTGGTCGCCGGGGCCGCGCGGCTCAGCTATGCCCAGCTGAACGCCCGGGCCAACCGGATCGCCCACTGGCTCCTCGCCCGGGGCGTCCGACCGGGCGACACGGTGGCGCTGATGTACGAGCGGTCGGCGGACCTGGTGGCCGCGCTCCTCGGCGTCCTCAAGACGGGCGCGGCCTACCTGCCGGTCGACCCGGAGTTCCCGAGCGCCCGGGTGGCGCACATCCTCACCGAGGCCGCCCCCGCCCTCCTGCTCACCAGCGACGCCGTCGCCACGGGCGCCGGAGCGGACGCCCTCGCGGAACGCCCCTCCTCGGCGACGGTCGTCACCGACGCCCCCGGCACCGCGGCCGCCCTGGCGCTGTGCCCGGACACCGACCCGGACCCGGTCGCCGGTGCCGCGGACCCGGCCTACGTCCTCTACACCTCCGGATCCACGGGCGCGCCCAAGGGCGTGGTCGTGGAGCACGGGGCGCTGTCGAACTTCCTCGCCGACATGGCCGCGCGCTTCCCGCTGACCACCGGGGACCGCTGGCTGGGTGTGACGACCGTCGGGTTCGACATCTCCGTGCTGGAGCTCTGCCTGCCGCTGACCAGCGGCGCCACGCTGGTGCTCGCCGACCGTGACACGGCCCGCACGCCCGCCGCGCTCGCCGGTCTGCTCCGGGCCACCGGAGCCACCGTCATGCAGGCGACCCCCACGCTGTGGCGGGCCCTCGCCGAGGAGCAGCCCGAGTGCCTCGACGGGCTCCGGGTCCTGGTGGGCGGCGAGGCGCTCCCGTCCGACCTCGCGCGGAACCTCGCCGCCCGCGCCGCCGAGGTCGTCAACCTGTACGGACCGACCGAGACCACGATCTGGTCCACGGCGGCCGGCATCGCCCCCGGGGCGGCACCGGAGCGCACGCCCATCGGAACGCCGATCGCCAACACGCGGGTGCACGTCCTCGACGAGCGCCTCGGCCTGGTGCCGCCCGGCGTGGTGGGCGAGCTGTACATCGCCGGCGCCGGCGTGGCGCGCGGGTACCTGGGGCAGCCGGGGCTGACCGCCCAGCGCTTTCTGGCGGACCCGTACGGCCCGGCCGGCACCCGCATGTACCGCACCGGCGACCTGGTGCGCCGGAACCGGGACGGCCTGCTGGAGTTCGCCGGCCGGGCCGACCAGCAGGTCAAGATCCGGGGCTTCCGGATCGAACCGGGCGAGATCGAGGTCCTGCTCCGGGAACAGCCCGGCGTGGCGCACGCCGTGGCGGTGGTACGGGAGGACCGGCCGGGAGACCAGCGGCTGGTCGCCTACGTGGTGCCCGACGAGCCGGCCGACGCGCCGCACCTCGCCGAACGCCGCGACCTCCGGGACGCCCTGCGCCTGCGGCTGCCCGAGTACATGGTGCCGTCGGTTGTGCTCACCCTGCCCGCCCTGCCGCTGACCCCGAACGGCAAGCTCGACCGCCGGGCCCTGCCGGCCCCGGACCGGGGCGCCGCCGGCCGCGGGCCCGCCACCCCCCAGGAGGCGGTGCTGGCCGGGCTGTTCGCCGAGGTCCTCGGGGTGGAGCGGGTCGGCGTGGACGACGGGTTCTTCGACCTGGGCGGCCACTCCCTGCTCGCCACCCGGCTGATCGACCGCGTCCGGGACGTGCTGGGCGTGGAGCTGCCGCTGCGCGCCCTGTTCGAGACCTCCGACGTGGCCGGGCTCGCCCGCCGCCTCGACGCGGACCACGACGGCACGGCCGACGCCTTCGGTGTCGTCCTGCCCCTGCGGCCCCGCGCCGAGGGCGTGCCGCTGTTCTGCGTCCACCCGGGCGGCGGCCTGAGCTGGTCGTACGCCGGACTGCTGCGGCACCTGCCCGCGGAGGTGCCCGTCTACGGCATCCAGGCCCGTGGACTGTCCGAGCCGGACGACCTGCCGGGCAGCGTCGAGGAGATCGCCGACGACTACATCGCCGAGCTCCTCCGGCTGCGTCCCGAGGGCCCCTTCCCGTTGCTGGGCTGGTCGTTCGGCGGGGTGGTCGCCCACGCCATGGCGGCCCGGCTGCGGGAGCGCGGGTTCGACGTCCCGTTCCTGGTCCTCCTCGACGCGCAGCCCGCGCGGCCCAGGACCGCCGAGGAACTCGCCGAGGAGGCGACCCTCGACACGTCCATGGTGTACCGGACGCTGCTGACGGCGTTCGGGGTGCCGGTCGGCGACGGGGAACCGCTCACGCACGCGCGGTTCACGGAGCTGGCCCGTGAGCACCACGCGGCCGTGGCCGACTTCACCGAGGACCGGATCGCCGACGTCCTGCGGGTCATGGCCAACGACCTCCGGATCACCCCCGCCCACCGGCACACGCCGGTGGCGACGGAGGCCGTCGTGTTCGCGGCCACCCGGAAGGACCCGTCCGACCTGGTCACCCCGGAGATGTGGGCCCCGTACATCGACGGGCCGCTCGACCACCGCACGGTCGACTGCGGCCACGCCGCGATGGCCGGCCCGGAGGCGCTGCGGGTGATCGGGCCGATCCTCGCCGAGAGGATGCGCCGGCTCTCCTGAGCGGCGTGCCGGGGAACCGTCGGCCGGGGAACCGCGTGCCGGGGAACCGTGGGCCCGGGCAACCGTGGCCACGGTTCCCCGGGCCCGCGGGGAGAGACCGGAGACCAGCTCCAGAAGTCCGTAGATCCGTAGACGCAGAGATTCCGTAGACGCAGAGATGAGGACATCCCATGACGAACCCGTTCGAGGACCCGAACGCCGGCTACCTCGTGCTCGTCAACGACGAGGGGCAGCACTCCCTGTGGCCGGCCTCCCTCGCGGTGCCCGACGGCTGGGCGGTCGCCCACGCCGAGGACACCCGCGACACCTGCCTGGAGTACATCGACCGGCGGTGGACCGACATGCGGCCGCGCAGCCTGGCGGGGAGCATGCAGTCATGACCGGAGCCTCCCCGATCCAGGACGCGGTCCGCCGCTACTACGCGCTGGTCGACGCCAACCGCTTCGACGAACTGGTGGAACTCTTCACCGCCGACGCGACCTACGAACGGCCGGGCTACCAGCCCCTGGTCGGCCGGGGCGAACTGACCGCCTTCTACCAGGGGGAGCGGGTCATCGCCGACGGCCGGCACACGGTCGACCAGCTGCTGCTGTCCGGGCGGGAGGCCGCGGTGCGCGGCAGTTTCACCGGAACGCTCAAGGGGGGTGACGCGGTGAGCCTGCGGTTCGCCGACTTCTTCCGGACGGACGGCACCGGCCTCTTCGCCCACCGCGTCACGTACTTCTTCGCCCCCTTGGTGTGAACACCGCTGGTGTGGGGACCGTTACGGGGTCTCCCCCACGCGGCCGAGGACCAGCTCCACGAAGGACCGCGCCGTCGAGTTCCCGTAGAACTCGCGCGGCGTCACCTTGGGCAGCCCCCGTTGCCGCAGGTCCGACAGCATGCGGACCACCAGGAGGGAGTTGCCGCCGAGTTCGAAGAAGTTGCCGTCGGGTTCCACGTCGACGCCCAGCAGACCGGACCACACGGCGAGGATCTCGGTCCCGAGGTCGCCGCCCTTCGCCTCCGGATCCGCCGTGGCGCCGTCCCGGTCCGTGACCGGTGCCGGCGCCGGTGCCGCGGTCGGAGCCGGGGCCGGGGCCGGGGTGGGGCCGGTGGACGGGGCCGGGAGCCGGGAGAGGTCCGGCTTGCCGTTGAGGGTCAGCGGGATGCCGGACACCCCGGTGACGCCGGCCGGCAGCATGTGGTCCGGCAGCACGCGGCGGGCCGTCCGCCAGACCTGGTCCACCGAACCGCCGTCCCGGAGCACCACGTAGGCGTCGATGCGGGCGCCGGCCGGGTCCCCCGCCTCGCCCTCCCGGAAGACGACCGCCGCGTCGGCGACCCCGGGGTCCGAGGCCAGGACGGAGGTGATCTCGTCCAGCTCGATCCGGTGGCCCCGCACCTTCACCTGGTTGTCCAGCCGGCCGAGGTGGTCGAGCCGGCCGTCCGGCCTCAGCCGGCCCCGGTCGCCGCTGCGGTACACCCGCTCCCCGGTCACCGGGTCGTCGAGGAAACGCTCCGCCGTCAGCTCGGGACGGCCGAGATAGCCGTCGGCCACCCCGGCACCACCCACGTAGATCTCACCGGCGGGCCCCGGCGGCAGGACGTGGCCGTGCTCGTCCCGGACCGACACCCACCAGCCGGGCAGCGCCCGGCCCACGGACCGGGACCGCTCCAGGACCTCGCGCGGGGTCACCTCCTGCGCGGTGACGTGGACGGTCGTCTCCGTGATGCCGTACATGTTGACCAGCCGGCACCGGGCGGGGGAGTGGCGGGCGAACCACCGCCCCAGCATCGCCGTGTTCAGCGGTTCGCCGCCGAAGACGACCAGCCGCAGGGCGAGCGGTGCGGCGCCCGGGGCCGCCCGGGTGTCGGCCTCGATGAGCTGGGAGAACGCGGACGGGGTCTGGCTGAGGACGGTCACCCGCCGCCGGGCCAGCAGCTCGTGGAACTCGTCCGGGTCACGGGCCGCCCAGTGCGGTACGACGACCAGCCGGCCCCCGGTGAGCAAGCAGCCCCAGATCTCCCACACGGAGAAGTCGAAGGCGCTGGAGTGGAAGAACGTCCACACGTCGTCCGGCCCGAGCCCGAGGTCCGCGGACGTGGCACCGACCAGGGCCAGCACGTTGCGGTGGGGGACCACGACCCCCTTGGGGCGGCCGGTGGATCCCGAGGTGTAGATGACGTAGGCGGCCGTGTCGGTGTTGCCGGTCTTCCCGGTCTCCAGGGGTTCCTGCGCGTCCATCAGTTCCTGGGGCGAGACCACGGTCACCCCCTCGATCCGGGGGAAGCGCGCCGGGTCCCCGATGACGACCGGCACCCGGGCGTCGGTCGCGGTGTAGCGCAGCCGCTCCTCGGGGTACCGGGCGTCCATCGGGACGTAGGCGCAGCCCGCCTTCAGCACGCCCAGCAGGGTGGCGACGAGCGTGGTGTCCCGCTCCAGGCACACCCCCACCCGTGCGCCGCCCACCCCGAGGGCGCGCAGCCCGGCGGCCACCCGCTCCGCCCGGTCGTCCAGCTGGCCGTACGTCAGGCTGCTCGCGTCGTCGGTCACCGCGACGGCGTCCGGCCGTTGCCGGGCCAGCTCCGCGATCCGCCCGTCGATGGTCTCCGGCGGCGTCCGCCGCTCCGGCCCGGGCCCGGCGGGCGCGGGCTCGCCGGGGTCGGCCGCGGGACGGAAGCCGCCCAGCCGGGTCACGGCCTCGGCCGCGGCGTGGTCCAGCAGGCCCAGCCGCGCCGTCGGAGTCGTCCCGGGCAGGGTGCGCAGCCGCTGGGCCAGGTGCAGGACGCTCCGTCCGAACCACTCCGCGGTCGGCGGGGCCACCGTGCGCGGATCGTGGTGGAGGCGGGCGGCGCAGGTGCCGTCGGGCTGCCGTTCCAGATGGAGGAGCAGGGAGAGCCCGGAACCCGGGAACGGGGTGTAGGACGTGCCGGAGGTGGCGTCACCGAGGACCACGCCCACGCTCGCGACCGCAGCGCCGGGCAGCGGAGTGCCGGTACCGGCCGCGAGGAGGTCCGCGACCGTGCCGTCCGCGTCGACCCGGACGGAGCGCACCGCGGGCCCGACTGCCCGGAACGCGCGGTCGAACACCGCGATGCGCGCCTCCGGCCCGCCCTGGTAGCGCGCCAGCGCCAGCGCCGCCGCGGCCACCAGCGGCTCCTCCCCGGGCCACTCCGGACGGTCCGTCAGCGGGACCGTCCCGGCGGCGGTGGGGTCCGGCGCCTGGCGGTCCCCCAGGCCCCAGGGCACCGTGAGCGGCGTGGTGTCCCCGTCCGACCCGTCTTGCGCGTCCTGCGCGTCCGGTGCGTCGAGGGAAGGCAGCGGGTCGCCGTCGAGGGGCTCACCGTCCAGGAGGAGCGCCGCCAGCCGTACGAGGACGCCGTAGGGCACCGAACGCCGCGCCACCAGGACCGCGTCGACGACCCCGTCGGCGTACTCCACGAGCACGGCGCGCAACGGGGGTCCGCAGGGGTGCAGGGGCCGTTCGGCCTCCTGGCGGACGCGGGCGTGCCCGGGGCCGGTCGAGGAGCCCACCGCGAGCGGCAGGGTCCACAGCCTCGACCCCGCTAGCTCCGGCCGTTCCCTGCTCTCTTGTTCTAACAACGTCCGGCTCTGTTCCCGGTCGACCGGGTACCGGGCGCGTACCACCAGGCTGTGGCAGGCAGGAGTGCGTACGGTCATCAGATCTCCGTCTCCGAAGGGGGGCGGGCGGGCACGGTCACCGGGCGCTGAAGCCGCCGTCGACCGTGAGCACACTGCCGGTCACCTGGCGCGAGTCGTCGCCCGCCAGCCAGAGGGCCGCACCGGCGACGTCCGGGGGCTCGATGAGGGCGTTCATCGGCTGGGCCTGGACGAACACCTCCTCGTGTTCGTCGACGCGGACGTCGAGCGAGCGCGCTATCTCGGAGAGCATCCGGCCCTCGACCAGCGGGTCGTCCCGGACGGAGCCGGGGCAGAGCGCGTTCACCCGGACGCGGTGCGGCGCGTAGTCCAGTGCCGCCGCCTTGGTCAGGCCGATCATGCCGTGCTTGGCGGCGACGTAGCCGGCGAAGTGCCGGTAGCCCACGAGACCGGCCGTCGAGGCGATGTTGATGATGCTTCCCGAGCGCTGCTCGATCATCGCCGGGACCACGGCCTTGGTCATCCGCCAGGCGCCCGACAGGTCGACGTCCAGCATGAGCGACCACTCGTCCTCGGTGATCTCGTGGACCCTGCGGCCGGAGGGCGCGGCGATCCCCGCGCCGTTGACCAGGACGTCCAGCCGTCCGAACCGGTCGAGGCACTCCGCCACGACCGAGGTGACCCTTCGGAGGTCGCGCACGTCGCAGTGGGCCGGGAGCACCGTGACGCCGTGCCGCGCGCACAGGTCGGCCGTGTGCGCGAGCTGGGCGGCCGACCCCATGGGGTAGCCCACGCCGGGGAGGTCGTCGGCGATGTCGAGCAGCAGCAGGTCGGCGCCCTCCGCCGCGAACCGGACGGCACAGGCGCGGCCGAGCCCGCGCGCCGCCCCCGTGATCACGGCCGTCTTGCCCTTCAGCTGCACGGCGACCCTCCGCGGTCGGGGTCGGCCGGGGCGGCGCCGCCGTCGGAGAGTACCTGCGCGACCGTGGCCAGCAGCACCTCCGGGGAGTCGACCAGGTACATGTGACTGCCGGGCAGTTCCCGGTAGTCGAAGGACGCCCCGGTGGTGCTCCGCCACTCCTCCGCCTGCGTCCGGGAGACGAGCCCGTCCTCGGCGCCGCGCAGCGAGGTGACCGGGAGCGGCAGCGGGGTGTCGGAGGCGGGGACGTAGTCCTCGTGCATCGCGACGTCGGCGCGCAGCAGGGGCAGGAGCAGCCCCCGCAGGTCGGGGTCGTCGAAGGCCGCGTGCCGGTAGCCGGCGAACTCGCCGACGCGGGCCAGGAACTCCTCGTCGTCCAGCCCGGTCGCCCGCCGCTCGCGCCCGCTGCCGGGGCCGGGGGATCCGCTCACGAAGAGGTGGCGGAGTCCGGAGCGTCCGCCCAGCTCGCGGGCCAGCTCGTACGCGAGGACGGCACCCAGGCTGTGCCCGAAGAGCGCGAACGGCGCCTCGCCGCCCACGAGTTCCAGTATTCGCGGGGCGAGGGCGGCGGCGGCCTCCGACGCGTCGGTGAACGGCTCCTCCAGGAACAGCTCCTCGCGGCCGGGAAGTTGGAGGGGTACGACCTTGAGGCCGGGCGGTGCGACGTTCCAGGCGCGGTAGAACCCGGCTCCGCTGCCCGCGAAGGGAAGGCAGACGAGGGGCAACTCGGTGGGGGACACGACTCGTTCACTCCTTGTGTTCCGATGGGGCCGGAATGCTGATTTCGGGCATGGCACGCCGAAGCCCCGGCTCGGCGGGGCCGTCGTCGGCCACCCGCTCCAACCGGAGCTTCTTCCTGCGGGTCAGGCGCGTTCGGCAGAGCTATGTCATGCCACGCCTGAGGTGAACTCGTGCTACGCGGTGCGGACTTCCCGTGTCTCCTTTCCGAGACCGGCGTCGCGGGCCAGCACGGCGGCGGAGGCCCGGTCGTGCACCTCCAGTTTCGCGAAGATCCGCGAGACGTAATTGCGTACGGTCTTTTCCGCCAGGAAGATCCGACGGGCGATCTGGTGGTTGCTCAGTCCGCCGGCGACCAGTTCCAGGATCTCGAGTTCCCTGCTGGTCAGTTCGGACAGCCCGGTCGTCTCCGGCAGGATCTGCACGGTGGAGAAATGCAGGCTGAGCCGGGAGGCGATGGTCCGGCTGAAGACGGCGCCCCCCTTGGCCACGATCTCGATGGAGTGGAGGAGTTCCTCGGAGGACCTCATGTGCGAGAGGTATCCGCTGACCCCGACGCGCAGGGCGGTGAAGACGGCGTCGTCGTCGTCGTTCTGCGACACCACCATCATTTTGGGCCTGGTCTGGTGGCGACGGTATGTCGAGACGATCTGCTGGGCGTTCTCATAGATCGACCTCTTCGAGGACGGCTCACCCAGGATGACCACGTGCGGCTGTAATTCGCTGTTCTCGAGCCATCGCATGCCGTCGAGGACGCCCAAGGCCCGGCCGACGAGCGTGAATCTGTCATCCTGTTCGATGATTGTCTCCAGTCCGGCGAGTGAAACCGGATTGTCGCTGATGATGAACAGGTTGATCCCCATATTGCACGTCCCCCGTTTGGCACGTCGTACGGCTCGTCTTTCTTCGGTGCGTCATTCTTTGCAGGAGAAAGGCCGGTCCGGTGCTCAAGCGAGTATGGGTAGGCGAATGATCGGAACGCAAGTTCCGCTGTCAAGTGAAAGAGACCGTTCCGCTTCATGAGTGACTATCCGGTCATCGGTATGTCTTCGCCGGAGGGGTGCGGCGCGCGGACGTCGGCGGCCCCCCGGACCGGCGGGTGAGCCCGTGGCCCCAGCGGCCCCGGGCCCGGCGCGCCCCCGCCGCCGGACGCTCTCCCTCCGTTCCGGGCGCCGCGCGAACGCGACGGACGGTGGCCGAAACGGAGAGGTGACGGCTGTTTCCCGAGGAACGGATGTTTATCCAGTGACAGGGGGGAATTGTCGACAGGCCTATGGTGCGGACCAATTGGCCCGGCAGTCGGCGGGCGACAGCACACCCGCGGGGCGATCGCCGTACATACGGGCCTTGACCCACGCCCGTACTGGACGTGCCTCGAACCGGCCCCCTACGTTCGGCACATGGGTAATGCTCCTCGTCGGCGCCTGATCACACTGGACGTGCTGGCCGCGCTCGGGTTCGTGATCCTCCCGCAGGTGTCGGTGCTGCGCCCGGCCGACGGCGGCGAGGTGGGCGCCACCGCCGTGTGGCTGCTGTCCCTGGGCACCGCGCTGCCGCTGGTCGTACGGAGGCTGTGGCCGGTCCCGGTGTTCGTGGTCGCGTTCACCGCCGCCTGGTTGGCGCTGGTCGCCGGGGTCGGGCCGACCCCCTTCCTCGCCGCCGCCTACGCCCTGTACCTGGTGGCCACCACTAGGAGGGGACGACCGGGGCTTTCCGTGGCCCTCGTCGCCGGGCTGTGCACGGCCGGCGCGGTCCTGATGACGGTGTCGGGAGGGCAGGGGTACCAGGGCGGGAGCAGGGCCGTACAGGTCGTGCTCGGAGTGCTCGTCCTCGGCGCCACCTGGGCGACGGGGGCCGCGGTCAGGGAACGGCGGGAGAGCCTGCGGCGCGCCATCGAGCACGCGGCCGAGCAGGCGAAGGCCGAGGAACGCCTGCGCATCGCCCGTGACATCCACGACGTCGTCACCCACAGCGTGGGCGTGATCGCGATCAAGGCGAGCGTCGCCAACCACGTGGCCACCACCCGCCCCGAGGAGGCGCGGGAAGCCCTGGCGGTGATCGAGGACATCAGCCGCCGGGCGCTGCGTGACATGCGGGCCACCCTCAAGGTGCTGCGCCGCGAGCAGGACGGCGGCGCCGGCGACCTGCGGCCGATCCAGGGGCTGACGGACCTGCCGGCCCTGGTGCGCACGGCCGAGGCCGCCGGAGTCCGCGTCGACCTGCGGAGCGAGTACCAGGAGGAGCCCCCGAACGGTGTCGCGCTGTCCGTGTTCCGGATCGTCCAGGAGGCCCTGACCAACGTCGTCAAGCATGCCGCGCCCACCCGCTGCCGGGTCCGGATCGCGGCCGTCCAGGGCACGTTGACGATCGACATCACCGACGAGGGCCCCGGGCCCGGGCACCGGCCCACCGTGCCCGGCGGGGGGATGGGCCTGGTCGGGATGAAGGAGCGGGTCGCCGCGCACAGCGGCACCTTCGGCGCCGGGCCGCGGCCGGGCGGCGGCTTTCGGATCGTGGTGACACTGCCGTACTGAGCCCGACCCGTTCCCGGGTGCCGGACTCATCCGCAGGTATGGGTTCGGCCCGCGCGGGCCGCCGCGGAATCCCGACCCCGGACCGATGCGGCCGGCCGGCCCGCCCGACGAGACTCGTCCCGTGATCGAAGTCCAGAACCTGACCAAGCGGTACGGGGAGACCACCGTCGTGGCAGGCCTCACCTTCACGGTGCGGCCGGGCGCCGTCACCGGATTCCTGGGCCCCAACGGGGCCGGGAAGTCCACGACGATGCGCATGATCCTCGGCCTCACCCGCCCGGATGCCGGAACCGCCCTCATCGGCGGCCGCCCCTATCACGAACTGACGTACCCCGCCCGGCAGGTCGGCGCCCTGCTGGAGACGGCGGTCGCGCACCGCAGCCTGACCGCCGCCGACCATCTGCGCTGGATCGCGCAGAGCAACCGGATCGACCGGCGGCGGGTCGCGGAGGTCCTGGAGGCGGTCGGCCTGACCGGAGCGGCCCGGCGGCGGGTCGGCACGTTCTCCCTCGGCATGGGACAGCGGCTCGGCCTGGCCGCGGCCCTGCTCGGCGACCCGCCCGTCCTGGTGCTCGACGAGCCGGTCAACGGCCTGGACGCCGAGGGCATCCGATGGCTGCGCGACCTGCTGCGCTCGATGGCCGCCGAGGGCCGGACCGTCCTCGTCTCCAGCCACTTGATGGCCGAGATGTCCGTGGTCGCGGACGACCTGGTCGTCATCGGCCGCGGACGACTGCTTACCCAGACCGGCACGGAGGAGTTCATCCGGCGCCATGCACGGACCTACGTGCGGGTGCGGACCTCCGAACCCCTGCGCCTGCACCGGGAACTGGAACGGAACGGCGCCTCGCTGAGCCTCGCGCACGACGGCAGCCTGGAGGTCGACGGCATGACGGCGGCCGAGATCAACCGGCTGGCCGCGGCGGGCGACCTCCCGCTCGAAGAGCTGAGCACCCACACGGGATCGCTCGAGGACACCTTCCTCAAGCTCACCGGCCCCGAAGGGAGCAGCACCCGTGTCTGAGACGGCCGCGGCCATGCGGGCCGAGTTCACCAAACTGCGCGGCGTCCGCGGCACGTTCGTCGCGCTGCTGCTGTTCGCCCCCGCCAGCCTCTTCCTCTCCGCCCTGGGCGGCTGGTCCGCGAGGAAGGCGATCGAGTCGGACAACCCCCTGCTCCGCTCCGACTTCACCCCCGAGCAGACCGGCATGGACGGCGTCCTCTACGGCCAGCTGGCGCTGATCGTGTTCGCCGTGCTCCTCGTCTCGAGCGAGTACTCGTCCGGCATGATGCGGGTCTCGCTGCTCGCCGTACCCAGGCGCGGTCGGCTCTACCTGGCGAAGACGGCCGTCACCGCCGCCGCCGCGGTGGCCGTCGCGATCCCCGTCACCGTCCTCGGCTACCTGCTCACGCAGTTCGCCCTCGGTCCCCACGGCGCCGGTATCGACACGAGTGGTGTCCCCCGCGCCCTCGCCGGCGCCGTGGTCTATCTGACGATGATGAGCCTGTTCGCGGCGGGCGTGGCCTCGACGGCCCGCGGCGCCGTCGTCCCGCTGGCCGTCCTGCTCCCGATGGTGCTCGCCGGCTCCCAGATCCTGTCCACCATCGGCGCGACCAAGGAGATGGTCCGGTACCTCCCCGACCGGGCCGGCATGCGGATGCTCACGGTCGGCTCGGACGACGCGCTCACCGGGTTCGCCGTCCTCCTCGCGTGGACCGTCGTGGCACTGGCGGCCGGCTGGCTGCGCCACCGGCGTTGGGACGGTTGACGGGACGGGCGGGGAGGGGCTCGACGTCGCGTGACGGGCGCGGCCGGCCGGCGTGCTCCGGCCCCGGCCGACCGCCCTCAACAGGGCTTATGTCCAAAGGCAGTTGAGGGGACGGAACAGGCGCTGCTGCTAGAATCGCGGACTTCGAGGGCTCGATGAGCAGTTTGCGGGGAATGCGGGATGGCCGAGGCGGTCCGGGTGCTGATCGCGGACGATCAGGCGCTGTTGCGCGGGAGCTTCCGCGTCCTCGTCGACTCGACACCGGGGATGGAGACCGTCGGCGAGGCCGGTGACGGCGCCCGGGCGGTGGAACTCGCCCGGGAGCTCAGGCCCGACGTCGTCCTGATGGACCTGCGGATGCCCGTCATGGACGGCATCGCGGCCACCCGGGAGATCTGCTCCGACGAGACCATGGCCGGCGTACGGGTGCTGGCCCTGACGATGTTCGACATGGACGAGTACGTCTACCCGGCCCTCCAGGCGGGCGCGAGCGGATTCATGCTGAAGGACGCCTCGCCCTCGGACCTGGTCGCCGGCATTCGCGTCATCGCCACCGGCGAGGCCGTCCTGGCGCCCACGGTCACACGCCGCCTCATCGAGACCGTCTCCCGCACCCGGCCGACGGCGCGGCCGGCTCCGCGGCTCGTCGGGCTCACCAGGCGGGAGCAGGAGGTGTTCGTGCTGATCGCGAACGGGCTGTCGAACGCCGAGATCGCCCAGCGGCTGGTGATCAGCCTGCCCACCGTGAAGACGCATGTGAGCAGCCTTCTGGCCAAGCTGAACGTCCGGGACCGGGCCCAACTGGTCATCATCGCCTACGAGAGCGGTCTCGCCGAGCCGGGTATGCCCGCCTGACGCCTGACGCCTGACGCCTGCCCGAGGCCGCGCCCGGGCGTGGCGGAGCCGCCGTGGTGAGGAGGGGCCCGGGGCCTCTTCCACGGCGGCTCCGCTGTTGTGGTCGCGGTCGGTGGCAGTCCGTCGGCTTCTGGAGCCGGTCGGTGCCGCCGGGGGCTACCAGTTCGCCCAGGGGAGGTTCCAGCCGCCCAGGCCGTTGTCGGGGGCGACGGTCTTCTCCTTGGTGTTCACGATCGTGACGACGTCGCCGATCAGCGAGCTGTTGAAGAACGCCCCCGCGCTGGAGGTGTCGCTGCCGCCCTCGGTGTCTTTGAGCGCGACGCAGCCGTGGCTGGTGTTCGCCTTGCCGAAGGGGTCGCCCTCGTACCAGTAGTTGCCGTGGAGGTAGGTGCCGCTCCTGGTCAGCCGCATCGCGTGCGGGACGGCGGGGATGTCGTACTCGTTGCCGAGGCCGACGGTCTGGGAGTTCATGTGGGTGACCTTCTCCTTGGACATGATCACCATGGTGCCGCCCCACGACGGGTGCTTCGCGTCGCCGAGCGTGGCGGGCACGGTGGTGCTCTTGCCGTCCCGGACGACCGTCATCTGGTGCGTGGCGGCGTCCGCGGTGGAGACCTGGGAGCGGCCGATGCTGAACGGCTCGTCCTTGTCGACGTCGCCCCACACGCCCGGGGCGACCTCGACGTTCTTCAGCCGGTAGTGGATGGTCACCCTGGTGCCCGGCTTCCAGTATTCGGCCGGGCGGAAGTCCAGCCGGTTGTCGTCGAACCAGTGGCCCTTCACCTCGGTGCCGTTGTCCGTCTCGAAGGTGATCGCCTTGGCGACGGCGTCCTTGTTCACGACCTTCGTGCTGAAGTCCACCTTGACGATCATGCCCACGCCGTACGTCTGGCCGTCGCCGATGTTGTCGTTGGTGGACACCTGCTTCTCGGGCGTGAGCGTGGTGAAGGCGGAGGTGGACGCGGCCACCAGGCCGTCGGCGTCCGCGGCCTGGGCGTTCACCGTGTACGCCGTGCCGGGGGTGAGCGCGGCGGCGGGCTTCCAGCCGGTGCCGTCCGGGGTGATCGAGCCCTGGACGGGCTTGCCGTCCTTGTCGGTCACGTCGACGGTGGTGAGCCTGCCCTTGGAGACGGACACCCGCAGGGCGTTCGGCGCGACGCCGCGGGCGCCGTCCTTCGGCTCGACGTCCAGCACGGCGGCGGACGTCTTCGAGGTGGTCGTGTTCGCGTTCCCGTCCCCGGTGGCGCCGGGGGCGGTGGTGGCGGAGGCGCCCGCCGGGCCGGCCGCTTCACCGCCCTTGCCCTGCTCGTCACCGCAGGCCGCGGTCATCAGCAGGACCCCGCCCATCGTCAGTGCCACCGCGCCGCGGTTGAAACGGTCGGTGGTGCGTATGGCGGAACGGGCCGCCCGAACAGTGCTCACAGGTGCTCCTTCTCGGTGTTGGTCGCCAGCTTGTCCGCCCGCTCGTCCCGGCCACAACGGTGAGCCGGCGATCAGGGACCCGGGGACGCCCGTACCTGCTCTGAGCTGGGAAGACGTAAGCTTCCTGGGACGCGTTCGCGGGATGGCGGAACCGTGGGACGGCGTGCCGCGTGCTTGTCTGCCGGAGCCCGCGCCACAGCCGGCGGGGGCGGGAGCGGGGGACGTGACGGTGCCGAGCCCGACTGCCGGGGGCGGGTGAAGGAACAGTGCCGAAGGGAATCGGGAAGTTGAGGGAGACGGACGAGGTCGCCCGGCTGCTGCAGGAGCTGAAGAGCCGGTCGGGGCTCAGTTACGGAGCGCTGGCGAAGCGGCTGCACCTGAGCACGTCGGCCCTGCACCGCTACTGCAACGGCGATGTGATGCCGACGGAGTTCGCCCCGCTGGACCACTTCTCGCGGGTGTGCGAGGCGACGCCGCAGGAACGTGTCGAGCTGTACCGGCTGTGGGTCGTCGTCCGTGCGACGCGTGGGAACAGGCCGACCGCCGCCCCTGAGCCGGTGGCACCCGCACCGCCCGCGACCCCGGTACCGCCCGCGACCCCGGTACCGGAGGCGGCCCCGGCACCGGAGCCCGTCCCGGACCGCGCCCCCGCGGTGCCGTCGCGGCGGCGCACCCGCCGCCGGGGCGTCCTCGCCGCGGTGACGGCCATCGCGCTGCTGGTCGCCGTCGGGGTCGTCGTCACCGGTCTGAGGCTCCGTCCGGACGGGGAGACCGACCCCGCCCGGGCCGCCGACGCCGGGTCGTCCACCGGATCCCCGGCCCCGTCCCTGTCCCCGCAGCTGTCCGCGGCCGCCGTCGCCGCTGCCGGGGCGAGCCTGCCCGGGGCGACCGGCGGGGCGGACCCGAGCACCAGCGCACCGATCAGCGTCGCCGTCCACCCGTCCGGCTGGGACGCCAAGTGCGACCAGTACGTCGTCAACCGCCCGCCGTCCGAGGTCCCCCGACCGCCCGCCGTGCCGGAGGCGGCGGGCTGGGCCTCCCAGGTCGGCGCGGTGCCGGGCCACTCCCGGTCGGTCAAGCTCACCGTGCAGGGCACCGGCTGGGACACCGTGCTGCTGACGGGTCTCAACGTCCGGGTCACCCGGGTCGCGGCCCCGCTCGCCTGGAACGCCTACTCCATGGGCGAGGGCTGCGCCGGCGGGGTCGGCGCCCGCTCCTACCGCATCGACCTGGACGCGGCCCGCCCCGTCCCGGTCGTGGCCGACGGCAGCGGCAGCCTGCCGGTGGTCGTGACCCAGAGCGAACCGGCGGTCATCGAGGTCACCGCCGAGACCACCACCCACGACGTCAGCTGGTACCTGGAACTGGAGTGGACCAGCGGCAACCGGAAGGGGATGCTGCCCGTCGACCTCGGCCACGGCACCCCGTTCCGCACCAGCGCGGTGAAGGACCGGCCGCTGTACGCCTACCCGGCGGGCGGGCAGGCCTGGGAGCAGGCCCCGGCCCGGCAGTAACGGCGGCGGCGGGGGCGGGAACGGGGGCGGGAACGCGATCAGGACCGGGGCCCCGGGGTACGGCCCCGGCCAGGACCAGGGGCCCGGTCCGGGATCGGTCCCGGGAGCCTGCCCGGGGCCGGGGGCCGCTGGGAGGATCGACCGGGGACGCCGGAGCGCTCCCCGGGCCGCGGGCCGCCGCGAGGGGACGGCTCACGGGCGGCGGTCTCGGTGGACCGGCGAGGCCCGGGGCGGCCGACCGGCCGTAGAGAGGAGCGCCACAGCATGTCGACGCACCACGGGCCACTGCTGCCACTGCCACTGCCACTTCGGCCGTCGCCGGAGCAGAGCGGCGCCGGCCTGCCCTGGACGGCCGGTGACGCGCTGGTGGCCGTCGGGGTGGCCGTCCTGGACCTCCTCGGCTACACGATCGGCGGCTCGGACGGAAGACCGCCGATCGCCGCGACCGCGCTGGTCCTGCTGGTACTGGCGGCCGTGCCGCTGCTCACCAGGCGCCGCCACCCGCTGGCGTCGCTGGCGGGGGTGCTGGTCCTCGGCCTGGCGCTGAACCTGAGTGTGTCGATGCCGCCGCACTTCACCGGCACGCTCTGCGTCGCGCTGTTCGCCGTGGCCCGGTCCCGCGGCGTCGCGGTGGCCGTGCCGGCCGGCCTCGTGGCGGCCGCCGTACCGCTGGTGGGCCGGGGGTATCCGCTGCCGCCTCCGGTGGGGGACGTGGCGGGCAACGTGGTCGCCGCGGCGCTGGTCGTCGTCACGGCCGAGGGGCTGACGTGGTGGCAGCGCGAGGCGGAGGTCAGGCGCGGGCTGCTGGCCGACCGCGCGGTGGCGCAGGAACGGCGGCGCATCGCGCGGGAGCTGCACGACATCGTCGCCCACCACATCACCACCATGCAGCTGATGGCCGCCGGTGCCAGGGCCAACCTCGGCGGTGACGCCGAGGTGGTGCGCGAGGCCCTGGTCACCCTGGAGGGCTCCGGCCGGATGGCGCTGCGCGAGATGCGCCACCTGCTCGACGTGCTGCGGGCCGACGACGAGCCGGACGGGTCGGACCGGGCGCCGGGCAAGGCTCCGGGCGGGGCGTCGGGTGAGGCGCCGTCCGCGCCGCAACCCGGGGTCGGGCAGCTCGGACAGCTCGTCGAGGAGTCCCGCAGGGCCGGCCTGCCCACCGACTTCGCCGTCCTGGGGGAGGAGCGCCCGCTGCCGCCGAGCGCCGGCCTGGCGGTGTTCCGGATCGTCCAGGAGGCCCTCACCAACACCCGCAAGCACGCGGGCCGGGCCGCCCGGGCGAGGGTCCGGCTGACCTACCACCCGGACCGGGTCACCGTCGAGGTGTCCGACAACGGCACCGCCGCGCCGCCCGACTCCCCGGCGGACGCCTTGGTGGGCGCGGGCGGTGCGCCCGGACCGCGGGCCGGCCGCACCGGGTACGGTCTGATGGGCATGCGCGAGCGCGTCGCGCTGCAGGGCGGCAGCATGGTGGCCGGGGGCATCGACGGTGGTGGCTTCCGGGTGGTGGCCAGTCTGCCGGTGGCGCCGGCGGACGGAGAGGAACGGCTCGGATGACGGGAACCACGGAACGGATCAGGGTGCTGATCGCGGACGACCAGCCGCTGGTGCGGCGAGGCCTGGCGCTGATCCTGGCCCCCGACCCGGCGTTCGAGGTGGTGGCCGAGGCGGACAACGGGCAGCGGGCGGTGGACCTCGCGCACCTGCACCGGCCTGACGTCGTGGTGATGGACATCCGAATGCCGGTCCTCGACGGGGTCCAGGCGACCGAGCGGCTCTCCCAGGAGCTGCCCGCGTGCCGGGTCCTGGCGTTGAGCACCTTCGACATGGACGAGTACGTGGTCGCCGCCCTGCGCGCCGGCGCCTCCGGGTTCCTGCCCAAGGACGTCTCCCCGGAGGAGCTTTCGGCGGCCGTGCGGACGGTGCACGGCGGGGAGGCGGTGGTGGCGCCGCGCCTGCTCACCCGGCTGATCTCCACCTACGTCACCTCGCCCCGCCTGCCGCGGCCGCCGGTGTCGGCGCCGGTGCCGGTGTCCGCTCCAGGCGAACTGACGCCCCGCGAGATCGAGGTGTGGCACCTGCTGGCCACCGGCCTCGACAACGCCGAGATCGCCTCGGCGATGGGCATCAGCGTCTCCACGGTCAAGAACTACATCACCAGCGTCTTCGCCAAGCTGAGTGTCCGCGACCGTGCCCAGGCGGTCATCGCGGCCTACGAGTCCGGTCTGGTCGAGGCCCGGTCCGCGAACCCGGCCGGCTGAAGCGGGCCGAAGCGGGCCGAAGCGGGCTGGAGCCGGACCGAGTCGGACCGGGCCGGGTCGGGCCGGCCCCCGGCGTGGGCAGGGGGCCGGCCCGAGGCCCGGGTCAGCGACAGAGGGCCGCGTCCAGGGCGTCCGTCATGTGCTGCGCGCCGGCCTCGCCCGGAACGGTGGTGACGGTGATGGTGGCGGCGCGACCGTCCTCGGTGACGCCGCCGCGGGACCGGTAGCCGGGGGCGGTGCCGCCGTGGCCCCAGACGAGGCCGCCGCAGGAGAGCGGCCTGCTCTGCAGGCCCAGTCCGTAGCGGATCCCCTGGCCGATCAGATCGGCGGGGACGGTGGTGCGCATCTCGGCGAGCTGCGCCGCGGGCAGGAGCCGCCCGCCGAGGAGCGCGGCGAAGAACGTGTTGAGGTCGGTGTTGGTCGAGACGATCGCCCCCGTCGCCCAGGCCATCGAGGAGTCCATCTCGGTGTAGTCGAACCGGGGCGCGCCCGGTGTGCCCGGAAGGTAGCCGTGGGGGTGGGCCTCGTGGACGGTGGTGTCACCGACGGCGGGGAAGTAGGTGTGGCGCAGGCCGATGCGGTCGATGACGCGCTTGGTGATCTCCTCGCCGACGGGCCGTCCGGTGATCTTCTGGACGAGGAGCCCGGCGACGATGTAGTTGGTGTTGCTGTACGCCCAGCCGGTACCCGCGGGGAAGAGGGCCTTCTGGGCGAGGGCGCCGTCGAGGAGGTCGCGGGGCTCGAAGTAGCGGTACTGCACCGTGGTGAAGTCCGAGAGTTCGGGGGAGTCCATGTAGTCGGGCAGGCCGCTGGTGTGCTGGAGCAGTTGGCGGACGGTGATCTCGCGTCCGTCGATGCCGTCGCCGCGCAGCAGGCCCGGCAGGTAGGTCTCGATGGGGGAGTCCAGGCCCACCTTTCCTTCGGCGACGAGTTGGAGGACGACGACGGCGGTGAAGGTCTTGGTATTGCTGCCGGCGCGGATCTGGCCGTCCACGGGGACCTTGGCCCCGGTGGCGAGGTCGCCGACGCCGGCGGTGTAGTTGCGGGTGCGGCCGTCGCGGCCCTTGACGGCGGCCAGGGCGGCGGGCAGGCCGTCGTCCTTGACCAGGGCGTCCAGGCTCTGTTGGACGACGTCGGGCCTGCCGCCGGCGAACGCCGTGGTCGGCGCCAGGACGCCGGCGGCCACGGCGGTGACGGTCGCCACGGCCGCCACCACCCGGTGCCGGCCACGGCGTCCGCGATGGGTTCGGTTGTGCTGTACGTGCTCGTTCATGGAGGAACTCCTCTGCTGGAGGCGGGAATTGGCGGGTCGGGGGGGGGGGGGGGGCGGGGGGGGGGGGGCCCCCCCCGGGGGGGGGGGGGGGGGGGGGGCGGGGGCGGGACCGGCCCGCGCGGGGGGGGGGTGGCGACCCCGCGCG
>NZ_JBHJSJ010000010.1:110736-127692 GCF_042268845.1 Kitasatospora sp. NPDC056273
TGGGGGGGGTTTTTTTTTTTTTCGACCTCCCCCGGGGGGGGGGGGGGGGTTTGGGGGGGGGGGGGGGGGCCCGGGGCGCCGGGGGCCCCCCAACCCGCTGGTCGTGGTCGTGCCGGTGCGGACGCTCGGACCAGGTCAGCGGCAGAGGGCCGTGTCCACCGCGGCCTTGACGTGCTGCTCGGCCGCGTCGCCCGGGATCATGGTCACCGCGACGCCGGCGGCGCGGCCGTCGTCGGTGGCGCCCCCGGAGCTGAAGTAGCCCGGGATGGTCCCGAGGTGACCCCAGTACAGGCCGCCGCAGGACAGCGGGTTGCTCATCAGGCCCAGCCCGTAGCGGACGCCGGGACCCACCGAGTCGGCGGGGACGGTGGTGCGCATCTCGGCGAGCTGCGCCGCGGGCAGGAGCCGGCCGCCGAGGAGCGCGGCGTAGAAGCGGCTGAGGTCGCTCGTGGTGGAGACGACGGCGCCCGCCGCCCAGCCCCAGGACGGGTCCAGGTCCGTGTACTCGCGGAACGAGCCGTCGGCTTCTTGGTGGTAGCCCTTGGGGTGGGCCTCGCGGACGGTGGTGTCGCCGGGGGTGGGGAAGTAGGTGTGGCGCAGGCCGATCCGGTCGACGACGCGCCGGTTGATCTCCTCGCCGAGCGGCCGCCCGGTGATCTTCTGGATGATCAGGCCGGCCACCAGGTAGTTGGTGTTGTTGTACTCCCACCGCGTACCCGGGGCGAAGTGGGCCTTCTGGGCCAGGGCCGCGTCGAGGAGCTCGCGCGGTTCGTAGTACCGGTTCGGGTTGGCGAGGATGGCGCCCTTGTCCACGTACTCGGGCAGGCCGCTGGTGTGCTGGAGCAGCTGGCGGACGGTGATGCCGCGTCCGTCGATGCCGTCGCCGCGCAGCAGGCCCGGCAGGTAGGTCTCGACGGGCGCGTCCAGGCCCACCTTTCCTTCGGCGACGAGCTGGAGGACGACGACCGCGGTGAAGGGCTTGGTGTTGCTGCCGATCCGTATCTGGCCGTCCATGGGGACCTTGGCCCCGGTGGCGAGGTCGCCGACGCCGGCGGTGTAGGTGCGGGTGCGGCCGTCTCGGCCCTTGACGGCGGCCAGCGCGGCGGGCACGCCGTCGTCCTTGGACAGGGTGTCCAGGCTCGACTGGACGCTGTCGGGCCTGCCGCCCGCGAACGCCGCGGTCGGTGCCAGAACGCCGGCGGCCACGGCGGCGGCCGCCGCCACGGCTACCGCCACCCGGTGCTGGCCGTTGCGGCGGCGGAGCGGAAGGCGGTGGTGCGGTGCGTGCTCGTACACGGGGGTCCCCTCTGGTGGTTGGCGCCGGGGATTCCCGGCCTGCGGCAAGAAGACCATTCAGGGGCACGGGAGTTCATCGGTTCCCAGGACGAGAGCGCACCCGGGAGCGGGCTCCCGGGAGCCGCCCCGGCCGGGACCGGGCTCCCGGCCGGGACCGCGGCGGGGAGGGGGCGGCGCCACGGCGGGGCGGGGACGGAGCGGGGGCGAGGGACATCCGAAACGGTGACTGGAGGCGTCCCGGGGTGGTGGGGGAGGCTGGCGGCGACAATCCGGGCGTGGTGCTCGCGGCCGCGCCCCGACGGGTGGCGGCCGGCCGCCGCTCGCTCTCCGTCAGCAGACGTCGAAGGGGCCAGGGATGACGACGCCGGGCAACACCACGGGCAGTGGCGGTCCGTCGATGGGCGGCTACAAGGTCACGCCCGACGACGTCTCCGCGGCGTCCGTCTACGTGACCAACCAGGCCGGCGAGATCGACACCAAGATCGCCACGCTCCGGACGTACGTCGCGGGGCTGAGCGGCTGCTGGCAGGGCTCGGCGCACGGCGCCTTCGAGGTGCTGATGGCCGACTACGACATCTACGCGCGCATGATGCACGACGCGCTCACCGACATCGCCTCCGGGCTGCGCGGCAACTACGTCAACTACGTCGAGTCGGAGCAGGCGAACCTCGCCAACCTCCGCAAGGTGACGCTGCCCGCCGCCAAGTTCTGACGCCGCGTCCCTCCCCACCCCCTCCCAGGAGCACCGCGATGAGTTTCTCCGACGCCGTCCCGATCAGCGTCCAGCAGGACCTGGAGCACGCCGGCCCCTACCTCAACGCGCAGGCGGCCGACATCGCCCAGCAGCTGCACGAGCTGGCCATGTACCTGAACCAGCTGCCGGAGCTCTGGCAGGGCGCGGCCTCCGGCTACTACCAGGGGCTCCAGGCCGAGTGGAACATCGCGGCCGAGGGGCTGTTCGGCCCCGACGGCGTGCTCGGCCAGATCGCGCACGCCATGAACGTCAACTGGGCGAACTACAGCAGCGCCGAGTGGGCCAACTCGCAGACCTGGAACAACACCGCCGGCCGGCGCTGAGGCCGGGGCCGCCGCCGCCGTCGCGGTCGGCCGCCATCCGTACGACATTCCGCATGAACGAGGGCAAGAGAGCTACGCATGGCTGACGGGCACTGCCGAGTGACAGTGGTCGGCGAACACAAGCGGGTGGACCTCGCGGTCCCCGCCGCCGCCCCGATCGCGGAATACGTCACGACGCTGGCCCGGCTGGTCGGCCAGGAGGAGCTGGAGGCGCTGCCGGCGGCGTGGTCGCTGGCGGTGCCGGGCGGGCCGACGCTCCACCCCGTCTCCTCGCTGCGCGAGGCCGGGGTGCAGGACGGCCAGCTGCTGTACCTGCGGGACGCCGCCGAGGGCGAGTTCGAGGAACCGCTGATCCGCGACGTCGACGAGCTGGTCGCGGACGTCGCCGACTCCTTCGGCGACCTGCGCTGGACCTCGCGCGCCCGCGCGGTCTGCGCGACGGTCCTGGGCGCGCTCGGCCTGGCCGCCGCCTGCGTGACGGCCGCCTCGCGCGGCGGCTGGTCCGGGGCGGTGGCCGGCCCGGTGGCGGTCGGCGCCGCGTTCGTCCTGGTCATCACCGGCTGGCTGCTGGGCCGTTCCACCCTGGACCTGCCGTCCCGGCTGGGCCTGCCGATCGCGCTGGCCGCCGTGCCCTGCGCGGCGGTGGCCGGCTGGTTCCTGCCCGACCCCGTGGACGGCAACGCCACCGCGGCGGCGCTGGGGGCGATGGTCGGCGCCGGGGCCGCGCTCTGGGCGGCGCCCTCGGTGGTCGCCGCCGCCGTGCTGCTGTTCGGCGTCGCCGGGGCGGCCGTGGTGGGGCTGCTGGAGGCGGTGCACGCGGACCTCGCCCAGGGCGCGGCCGCGGTGGCCGTGGTCGGCTACGGGATGCTGCTGATCGCGCCCTGGCTGGCCGGCCAGCTGGCCGCGCTGTGGCCCACCGAGCGCGGGTCGGAGGACGGCGCGGTCCGCGTGATGGTGCACCGGGCACGGACCCTGCTGCTCTGCTGGACCGCCGCGGTCTCCCTGCTGCTGGCCGTCGCGCTGGCCGTGCTCGGCTCGGCGCACGGCGGCTACCCGCCGGCGCTGGCGGGCTGCCTGGCGGTCGCCGCGCTGCTGCGGGCGGGAACCTTCCGGCTGCTGGCCGAGGCGGCCCCCGTGGTGGTGGCCGGCGCGGTCGGCCTGGCCACCACCCTGCTGTTCGCGCCCGAGGCGATGGCGGCTCCCGGCTGGGTCGGCCCGGTGGCGCTCTGCGTGGTCGGGGTACTGATGGCGGGCACCGGGGTGGCGCTGTCCTTCCGCCGTACGGCGGCCCGCGAGGCCGAGCGGCCGCCGGCGCTGAACGTGCTGGGCACGCTCTGCGGGGTGGCCGCGGTGCCGCTGGCGCTCGGGGTGTTCGGCGTGTTCCAGAACCTCGCCGCGTTCGGACACCACCTGTGAGCCGGACGGCCTGCCGGGCGGACTGCCGCCCGGTCCTGCCCCGGCCGGTCCCGAGCGGCCGGTCGGACGGCTGGTCGGAGGGCCTAGCGCCCGCTGAGCTGGTGGACCCTCAACTGCTCCGGGACGCCGAACCGGAGGGGGTCCGCCACCGCGGCGGGAGCCGTCGGGCCGGGGGAGGCCGCCGGCTCGGGACCGGTCTCGTCGACGTAGCCCAGTTCGATCGCCTTGCGGGTCAGCTCCGCCTTGTTGCCGGCGTTGAGCTTGGCCCGGATCCGCTTCACGTAGGTGTTGACGGTGGCTTCGCTGAGCGCCATCAGCCGGGCGATCTGGCCGTGGGTGTAGCCCTGGGCGATCAGCCGCAGCGTCTCCACCTCGCGGCGGGCCAGGCCCTGGCTCTCGCCGGGGCTGCGACGGCTCAGCTCGGAGTGGAGGTGGCCGCCCAGGCCGGCCGCGAGGTAGAAGCTGCCGCGGGCGACCGCCTCGACGGCGGACAGGAACTCGGTGTCGTCGGCGTGCTTGGTGACGAAGCCGTACGCGCCGGCCTTGAGCGCGGTCAGCAGGTCCCTGGGCTCGGCCGACGGGGAGAGGACCAGGACCGCGCTGCTGGCGCTCAGGGCGCCGATCACGTGCAGGACGGACGTGCCGGAGTAGGGAGTGGGGTCCAGCACCACCACGTCGGGGCGGAGCCCGCTCTCGGCCAGGTCGTGCACGGTGTCCACCGAGGCGATCACTTCCAGCCGGGGGCTGCGGGCCAGGACCTGCTCGATCCCCATGCGTGTCATGCGGTGGTCCTCGACGATGCCTATGGTCGGCATAACCGGCCTTCCCTCTCTCCGTCTCCCGTGCGGTCGCGCCAGCTGAGCCGCGTCGGGAGGTCTGCGTCACGTGCCGTCACTCCGTTCTACGCAGCCGGGGCCTGAGATGTTCGGATCGGTTGCGAGACGGCGACGGCGCCCGCTCGCGCACGCTCCGTCGAACCATCAGTGTGCGGAGCGGCACGGGCTGTTCGTCCGGGCGCCCGCACCGGAACATGTCGTATTCGGTCGGGGGGCCGCGCGCCCGCCCGCGCCCGTGGAGGTTGATCATGGCTGAGGCCGAGCAGGACGGTACGGACCGGCGGAACATGGTGGCGGCCTTCGTCAAGGAGGTCCGGGGCGGGGACGGCGGCCCTTCGAAGGTGGTGCCGCGCGCCTGGGCGGTGGGCCTCACCGTGCTCGTCGTCGGCGCGGGCGCGGTCGGCGTCGGCATGCTGGCCAAGAGCGGTCAGCACGGGCCGGCGAAGGCAGCGGCCGAGCACCCGGTGACGGCCACCCCCTCGCCGAGCGCCTCGACCGGCTCCGGCCAGCCGGCGCCCGGCACCCCGGGCAACGCGGCCCCGCCCCTGGCGAACACCGACACCGGTGCCGGCGGTTCGGGCGGCAACCCGCAGGGCCGACCGGCCCCCGCGCCCGGCGACAACGCGCCCGCGCCCTCGGGCGACAACGCGCTCGCCCCGGCCGGCGGCGCGCCGCTCGCGCCCCGGAACAACCAGGCGGCCCCGGCGCCGGCGGCTCCCGCCCCGGCCGCTCCCGCCCCCGCGGCCCCGGCCCCGGCGGTCCCGGCGCCCAACCTGGCGGCGGCCAAGTCCGCCGCCTACACGGCGGTGGCCGGCTACGGCTGCCCGTCCAACAGCCTCCAGGGCTTCTCCGAGGCCGGCCGGTACTCCAACGGCAGCGCCGGCTGGGTCAGCGTGGGCAGCGCCGGCTGGGCGCAGGACGGCTGCAAGGGCCAGTTCGACGCGATGCCGATGTCGGGCGACGCGAAGGAGGACGACCGGAGCAACTACGCCCTGTGGACCTTCTCCCCGGGCGCGGCGGGCCTGCGCACGGCCACCTGCCAGGTCCAGGTGTACACGCCCAAGGACGGCGACATCACGCACGTCGGCGGGGAGCCGGCGCACTTCGAGGCCTACGGGTCGTCCAGCCTCTCCTCCGCGATGCTGAACGCCTTCGACGTCGACCAGCGGGGCTACCTCGGCGAGTGGAAGGACGTCGGCACCTTCAGGACCACGACCGGGGTGCTGATGATCAAGCTGGACAGCCGGGGCCTGGACTGGCACGGGAAGACGAAGACCAACGCCCACCTGGCGGTCGCCCAGATGCGGGCGACCTGCAATTGAGCCCTGTGGTCGCCGTGGTACCAGGCCCCGAAGGGGTGCGCGCATGAGCAAGACGTGGGTCAAGGTCGCCCAGCGGGGCTGGGGCGTCCAGCGCAGCATCGGCGCGGCGGTGCGCACGGCCGCCGACGGCGGGGTCGTCTCGGTGATGCCGGGCGAGTACGCGGAGAGCGTGCTGCTGGAGCGCGGGGTCAGCCTGGAGGCGGCCGAGGGGCCGGGGACGGTCACGATCGCCCCGGCGCGCGGGCCCGCGCTCACCGTGGCCGGCGGCAGCCCCACCGTGCGGGGGCTGCTGCTGCGCGGCGCCGACCCGCGGGAGCCGGCCGTGCTGATCGGCGGCGGCGCACCCGTGCTGGAGCACTGCGAGGTGGTCGGCGGCCGGGTCGAGGTGACCGGGCGGGCCGCCCCGGTGCTGCGCGACTGCGCCGTCCGCGGGGCGGTCGGCGTCGGCCTGCGCCTGGGCGGGGACAGCCGGGCCGTGGTCGAGGGCTGCGCGGTGGCCGACACCGAGGGCGTCGGGCTGCTGGTCGCCGAGGGCGCCGTCCCTGAGGTGCGGAGCACCAGGATCGGCCCGAGCAGCGCCCAGGGCCTGTACGTCGGCGGCACCGGCGGCGGCTCGTTCGAGGGCTGCGAGGTGACCGGCAGCGGTGGCGCGGCCGTCCGGGTGGCCGACGCGGCGGCCCCGGTGCTGCGCGCCTGCCGTCTGCACGGCAACCACGCGGCGGGCCTGCACGTCTCGGCCGACACCCCCGAGCCGCTCGCGGCCGGGTCGGCCGGGCCGGCCGAGGGCGGCACCGTGCTGACGGACTGCGAGATCACGGGCGCCGCCACCGTGGGCGTCCTCGCCGACGAGGACGCCCGGGTGCTGCTGCGGGACTGCCGGGTCGCGCGGACCGGCGGGGCCGGGATCGTGGCCGTGGACCGCAGCCGCCTGCGCCTGTACGACACCGTCACCACCGACACCGGCGACACCGGGCTGGCCCTGGGCCAGAGCGCCTCGGCGCGGGTCGAGGGCGGCGGCTTCCTGCGCGCCACCGGCAACGGCGTGTACGTGGCGGGCGAGGCCGAACTGGCGCTGAGCGGCAGCGAGGTGGCGGACGCGGGCTTCAGTTGCCTGCACCTGGGCGAGGGCGGCTCCGCCGACCTGGCCGACTGCCGCCTGCACGGCACGCCGGAGCACGGCATCAGGGTCACCGGCAACTCCCTGCTGAGCGCCGAGGGCACCACCGTGGAGCAGGCCCGGATGGCCGGGGTCTCGGTGGAGGAGCGGGCCGACGCGGTGCTGCGCGGCTGCACCGTACGGGCCACCGGCGTCGGAGTACGCCTGGACACCCGCCACCGCCCGCTGCTGGAGGACTGCGAGATCGCCGCCACGGCGGGCGCGGGCGTGGAGGTCGGCGAGCGCACCGGCGTGCTGCTGAACCGCACCAGGATCCACGACACCGGCGGCTCCGGCCTGCTCGCCGCCGAGCGGAGCACCCCCGTGCTGGACGGCTGCGAGATCACCGACACGGCGGGCAGCGGCATCGTGGTGCGGGCGGGCGCCGACCCGCGGGTGCGGGCCAGCACGATCGCGCGCACCGCCAAGAACGGCCTGTACCTGGACGAGGGCGCGCACGGCCTGCTGGAGGACTGCGCGTTGTCCGAGACCGGCTACCCGGCCCTGTACGTCGGCGCGGGCGCCGATCCGGTGCTGCGCCGCTGCCTCGTCCACGACACCGCCGAGGACGTCGCGCTGGCCGAGCGGGCCGCCGCCGTGCTGGAGGACTGCCGGACGGAGCGGGTCGAGCAGGCCACCCTGCCGGCCGTCGGCGAGCCGGTCGCCCCGGGCACCCCGGCCGGGATCGCCCGGCCCTGGTCGTTGCCGGGAACGACGGCCGGAGCGACGGCCGGGGCGACGGCGGGGGCCGGCGCGCCGGCGGGCGACGGCGAGGCGGACGGGACGGAGGAGCGGGACCGCGCCGAGGCCGAACTGGCGGCCCTGCTCGCGGAGTTGCACCGGCTGGTCGGCCTGGAGCGGGTCAAGCGCGACGTCGAGACCATGGTCAAGCTGATGCAACTGGTCCGGCGCCGCAAGGAGCTGGGCCTGCCGCCGCCGCCCACCAGCCGCCACGTGGTCTTCGCGGGGAACCCGGGCACCGGCAAGACCACCGTGGCCCGGCTGTACGGGCGGATCCTGCACGCGCTGGGCATGCTCTCCAGCGGTCACCTGGTCGAGGCGGACCGCGGGGACCTGGTCGGCGAGTACGTCGGGCACACCGCGCCCAAGACCACGGCGGTGTTCCGCCGGGCGCTGGGCGGGGTGCTCTTCATCGACGAGGCCTACGCGCTGGTGCCGCACGGCCAGGGCGGCGACTTCGGCCAGGAGGCCATCTCGACGCTGGTCAAGCTGATGGAGGACCACCGCGACGAGGTCGTGGTGATCGTGGCCGGCTACCCCGGGGACATGCAGCGCTTCATCGACGCCAACCCGGGCCTGGCCTCCCGGTTCACCCGCACGCTGACCTTCGACGACTACCTCGGCCCGGAGCTGGTCGACATCGTCGCCCACCAGGCCGAGCAGCACCGCTACGACCTGCCGGAGCCGACCCTGGCCGCGCTGGCCGGGTACTTCACGGAGCTGCCGCGCGACGAGGGCTTCGGCAACGGCCGTACCGCCCGCCAGGTCTTCCAGTGGATCACGGAGCGGCACGCCCAGCGGATCGCCGACCTCGACGCCCCGACGGCCGAGGACCTGACCACCGTCCTGCCGCAGGACCTGCCGGAGTTGAGCGCGGCGGTCTGACGTACGGCGGTCCGGGGCACGGCGGTCCGACGCACGGCGCCCCGGGGCTCCCCGCCCCGGGGCACGGCGCCGGCGACCGGTCAGGCCGTCGGCCTCGGCGCGACCTCCGGGAGGATCGACCCGTGGTCGGCGGACGCGTAGGCCTGGCCCGCCAGGTCCAGCCGGGCCAGGTAGACGCCGTAGATCTCGACGGCGTCGGCCACCTGGCGCAGCGCCGTCTGCAGCTCGGGGTTGATGATCGGCGCGAACTTCTGGGCGGCCTTCTGGACGCCCTTGTCCGGGATGGGCCCCGTCCGCGCGATCGGGCCCATCCCGCCGGCCATCCCCGAGTTGTCGTACCAGGTCCCGACGGGGGCGAACTCCTGGCCCCAGAAGGTGCCGCTGGCGACCACGGCGTCCACCTTGGCCTTGAGGGCGTTGTAGGCGTCCACCACCCCGGAGGTGGTGGACGCCCCGCTGACGATGACGGAGTAGACCGTCGACAGGTCCACCGAGAAGGACGCGTGGCCGGGCGGCGCGGGGGCGGTCCCGGACGGGCCGGTCCCGGACGGGGCGTTGGCGGGGTTCGTGAAGCCCTCGTTGAAGCCCGGGACGTAGCCGTTCTCCCACAGCATCTTCAGGGTCGGGTCGGCCGCGCCCCCGCCCGGCTTGGGGTCTCCGCCGCCGCCGTCCTCGGGCGACGGGACGTAGATCGGGGAGTTGATCGGGGCGACCACGCGGACCTCCGGAGCAGGGAGCGGGCAGTGAACAGGGCCATCCTGGCCCACCGGCCGCCCGGGGCGGGAGGTCCCCGTTCGGGGACGCCGGGGGGACAGAAAGCGGGTCTGTCCCGCCCGTCCGGCCGCTGCCTAGACTCCGCAGGGCCGACGTGCGTACGTGGACCAGCCGTACGCGGATCGGGCCGGACCGGACCGGTGCGGACCGGCCGAACGACGAGCCCCCGGGGAGCGCCTGCCGTGGCCTACACCTTGCAGGAATTCAAGGTCGACCTGCAGCAACTGCTCGAAGCGTCCGGCACGCTGGGCGCCGAGAGCGAGAACATCAAGGGGGAGATCGACGCGATCGCGACGGCCCTGGCGCCCCTGGAGACCGGCTGGATCGGCCCGGCCGGAACCTCCTTCGCCGCCATCACCAAGGTCTACAAGGACGACATGGTCGACCTGCAGAACCTGCTCGACGAGATGACCAGGCGGATGCGGTCGGCCTACCGGATGTACCACGACATGGAACTGGCCAACTACAACAACGTCCGCGCCTGATGAGCGTCGAACCCAACCCCGGCACCCCCGCTCCGGTCACGCCCGACTACGACACGGTCAAGCTCACCATCCCGCTGCACGAGATGGCGGCCGCCAAGGCCACCGTCGAGACCTCCCTGAACAGCATCCTGGACAGCCTGGTCACGATCGAGCAGACCCTCGCCGACCTCAAGCTGGGCTGGGCGGGACAGACCGCGGACCAGGCCAAAGCGATCTTCGACCAGTGGAACGCCTGCATGGCGGAACTGGTCGGGACCAAGACCAAGGCCAAGCCCGACGGCGCGGACGGGGTCTTCCAGCGGCTGATGATCGCCGTGGGCAGCGCGGCCGCCAACTACGACCACGCCGAGGACTTCATCGTCACCAAGCTCTTCGCGCCGCTCACCGCCGCCATCGGCGCCCCCTCGACGGGCACCGGCGACCCGAACGCCTACAACCCGCCGCCGAAGGACCTCGTCAACGACAAGAGCAACACCGTGGTCGCCGAGATCTTCTGACCCGCCCGACCCCCGCCCCGGCCCCGGCGCGCCCCCGCGCCAGGGCCCGCCGCACCACCGCCGCAGTCGAGCACCGAGAGGCACAACCAGGTGAGCAGGATCCCCTTCCACCGGCCCACCCGCGCCCTGCCGCCGGCCCTGCCCGACCAGCGCGTGGTGCTGCCCGCCCCGCCGCAGACCCCGCAGGGCGCCAACTCCTCGGCCAGCACCTGGCTCTCCCTGCTGCTGCCGCTGATGAGCAGCATCAGCATGGCCGCCTACATGGTGATGTACCGCAACCCGCTGCTGATCGCGCTGGGCGTGGGCTTCGTGCTGATCTCGATCGCCGCCACCCTCGCCGTCCGCCACCAGATGCGCAGCGCGACCCGGCAGACCAAGGACCGCCAGCGCGAGCGCTACCTGCGCTACCTGACCGACGTCAAGAAGACGGCCCGCCAGGTCGCCGACAGCCAGCGGCTGGCGGCCGGCTGGCTGCACCCCTCGCCGGAGCGGCTCTGGGCGCTCGCCGAGCGCCGCCGCCGGGTCTGGGAACGGCGCGCCACCGACAAGGACTTCCTGCAGCTGCGCCTGGGCCAGGGGCAGGGCCCGCTGGCCACCCCGATCCAGCTCGGCACCCGCAACGACCCGCTCGCGGAGTACGACGAGCAGACCCACGCCGCCGCGCAGCGGGTGGTCGACCAGGCCGGTACGGTCGGCCGCCAGCCCGCCCTGGTCGACCTGGTCAGGACCGGCGTGCTCAGCCTGCTCGGCCCCGCCGACCGGACCAGGGCGCTGGCCCGCTCGCTGCTCTGCCAGCTCGCGGTGCTGCACGCCCCCGACGACGTCACCGTCGTGGTCTGCACCGGCGGCGACCCCGACTGGGAGTGGGCCAAGTGGCTCCCGCACACCCACGAGGCCGGCGCCCCGAGCCCGGCCGGTGTGGTCCCGCTGGTCGCCGCCGAGTTCGAGGCGCTCGCCGACGCCCTGGAGGGCGCGATCACCCGAGCCCAGGCCGAACGGACCACCCGCCGGCCCGTCCTGGCGGGCGCCCCCGCCCCGGTGATGCGACGGCTCGTCGTCCTGCTCGACCCGTACGACCCGGCCGCCGCCTGGGCCCGCGGCCCGGTGGCCACCTCCCTGCTCGAATCGGCCGGGCCCGACCTGGGCATCACCGTGATCTGCCTGGTCGGCGCCGAGCGCGACGAGCCCACCCGCACCGAGGTGCGCGCCCGGGTGGGCGAGGACGGCTCGCTGGTCCTGGAGGGCCGCAACACCGAGCTGTACAGCCGGGTCGAGGGGGCCGTCGCGGACGCCCCCGCCCCGGAACTCTGCGAGCTCACCGCGCGGGCGCTGGCCCCGCTGAGCCTGTCCGAGGAGCCCGAGCAGCTGCTGGCCCGCACCATCACCCTGCCCGAGATGCTCGGCACCCCCGACGTGGCCGCCTTCGACCCGTCCGTCAGCTGGATCCCGGCCGGCGACGAGCGGCTGCTGCGCCTGCCGATCGGCCTGTCCGGCGAGGGCGACCCGGTGCTGCTCGACCTCAAGGAGTCCGCCCAGGGCGGCATGGGCCCGCACGGCCTGATCGTCGGGGCCACCGGCTCCGGCAAGAGCGAACTGCTGCGCACCATGGTCACCGGGCTGGCGATGACCCACTCCCCGGAGCTGCTCAGCCTGGTGCTGGTCGACTTCAAGGGCGGCGCCACCTTCGCCGGCGTCACCGGACTGCCGCACGTGGCCGGCCTGATCACCAACCTCGCCGACGACCTCTCCCTGGTGGACCGGGTCCGCGCCGCCCTCCAGGGCGAACAGCAGCGCCGGCAGCGGCTGCTGCGCGCGGCCGGGAACGTCGACTCGCTGCGCGAGTACCAGCTGCGCCAGGCGGCCGGGCAGTGCGACGTGGACGGCAAGCCGCTGGAGCCGCTGCCCTACCTGCTGATCGTGGTCGACGAGTTCGGCGAACTGCTCTCCCAGCGCTCCGACTTCATCGACCTGTTCGTCCAGATCGGCCGGGTCGGCCGCAGCCTGGGCATGCACCTGCTGCTGGCCACCCAGCGGCTGGAGGAGGGCCGGCTGCGCGGCCTGGAGTCGCACCTGTCGTACCGCGTCTGCCTGCGCACCTTCAGCGCCGCCGAGAGCCGCGCGGTGATCGGCACCCCCGACGCCTACCAGCTGCCCCCGATCCCCGGCTCCGCCTACCTCAAGGTGGACGAGTCGGTCTACCAGCGCTTCCGGGTCGCCCACATCTCCGGCCCGTACCAGGAGCCCGGCGCGGGCGAGGACGGTGCCGCGGCCGGCCTCCCGGTCGTGCCCTTCGAGCTGCGCACCGCGCCGCAGGAGGAGCCCGAGGAGCCCGCCGAGTCCCAGCCGCCGGCCCTGCCCGCCGGCCCCACCGAGATGGAGGTGGCGGTCGACCAGGTCTGCCGGTTCGGGCAGTCCGTGCACCAGGTCTGGCTCGCCCCGCTGCCCGCCGCGATCCCGCTGGACAGCCTGATCGGCCCGGTCTCCGAGCAGCCGGGGCGCGGCCGCCAGGCCGGCCTGTGGCCCGGCACCGGCCGGCTCGCCTTCCCCGTCGGCGTGCTCGACCTGCCCCTCCAGCAGCAGCAGCTGCCGCTCCAGTTCGACTTCGAACGCGTCCACGGCAACCTCGCCCTGGTGGGCGCGCCGCAGACCGGCAAGAGCACCCTGCTGCGCACCACGGTGCTGTCCGCGATGCTCACCCACACCCCCGACGAGGTGCAGTTCTACGGACTGGACTACGGCGGCGGCAGCCTCGGCCCGCTGGAGGCCGCCCCGCACGTGGGCGCCGTGGCCGGGCGCCGCGACGAGCAGCGGGCCCGCCGGGTGCTGGCCGAGCTCGGCCTCCTGGTCGCCGCCCGCGAGCAGCTCTTCGGGGAGCTGGGCGTCGACTCGGTGGCGGCCTTCCGGGCGCTGCGCAAGGCCGACCGGCTGCCGGCCGGGACCCGGGCCGCCGACGTCTTCCTGCTGCTGGACAACTGGGGCGCGATCCGCACCGAACTGGAGGGCGCCGAGGCCTCGGTGCTGGACATCGCCTCCCGCGGCCTGGGCGTGGGCGTGCACGTGATCGTCACCGCCAACCGCTGGGCCGACATCCGGCCGAACCTGCGCGACAGCTTCTCCGGGCGCCTGGAGCTGCGGCTGAACGAGCCCACCGAGTCGGAGGTCAGCCGCCAGGCGAGCCGGCAGGTCCCCAACATCCAGGGCCGCGGCATCGTGTCGCCCGGCGTGCTGTACCAGGCCGTGCTGCCCCGGCTGGACGGCCGCGAGGGTACCGACGGCCTGGCCGAGGCCCAGGAGGACGCGCTCGGCAAGATCGCCGCCTCCTGGCCGGGCGCCGGCGCCCCGCCGGTGCTGATGCTGCCCGACCGGGTGCTGCTCGAGGACCTCGACCCCGCGGGGACGGCCGGCTTCGCCGCGGACGAGGTGCCGATCGGCGTCGGCGAGCGCGACCTGGCGCCGGTCGGCCTGGCGATGGGGCCGGGCGACCCGCACTTCCTGGTGTTCGGCGACGCCGGCAGCGGCAAGTCCGCCTTCCTGCGCACCTGGATGGCCGCCACGGCCGCCCGGAGCACCGCCTGGGAGTCCCGGTTCATGGTGATCGACTACCGGCGCAGCCTGCTGGACGCGGTGCCGGAGGACTACATCGGCGCCTACGCGGGCGACGCGGCCGCCGCCGAGGCCTACGTCGACCAGCTGGTCGCCAAGCTGGCCGAGCGGATGCCGCCGCCGGGCATCACGGCCGCCCAGCTCCGCGCCCGGGACTGGTGGGACGGTCCCGAACTGTACGTGGTGGTGGACGACTACGACCTGGTCGCGGTCGGCCACCAGTCCCCGCTGGCCAGGCTCGCCGACTACGTCACCCAGGCCCGTGAGATCGGCCTGCACGTGGTGCTGGCCCGCCGGGTGGCCGGTGTCGGACGCCCGCTGATGTCCGACCCGCTGCTCTCCCGGCTCAAGGACCTGGGCACCGGCGGCCTGATCCTCTCCGGCGACCCGCGCGAGGGCGTCCTGCTGGGCGACCAGCGCGCGGCCCAGCGCCCCCCGGGCCGCGGCGTCCTCGTCCGGCGCTCCGGACCGGCCAGGCTGCTCCAGGTCGCGCTCCGCGAGGAGGAGCCGGCCTGACCAGCCGGGCTCCTCCCACCGGGCCGGGGGCTCTCGCAGCCCCCGGCCCGTTCGTACCTTCCCGCCCGCGCTCTCCGCGGCAGTTGCTTCGAGGTGGATCCCCGATGGCCGACAACGGCTTCAGCATCAGCGACATCTACGCCCTGGGCAACCAGTGGATCGAGCTGGGCAACACGGTGTACGCGGCCCGGTACGGCACCAGCATGGCCATGGACAAGTTCCAGTGGACCGGTGACGGCATGGTGGCCGCGCACGACGCCTGGAACCTCGTCGGCAACAGCGTGCTCGACCCGGCGGTCACCACCTGCTGGAAGATCGGCGACGCCATCAACGACTACGGCCGGGCACTGGAGAAGATCATGGCCGCCGAGCAGAAGGCCGCCAACGCGGCCGGGCTGGCCAGCATCATCGCCACCATCCTCGGGTTCGTCCTCCCCTTCGGCCTGGGCCTGCTGGCCAGGCTGATCGCGCCGCTCCTCGAAGGCCTCATCACCCTCATCACCAACATCCTGAGGACGATCGGCGAGAGCCTGCAGACCATCCTCAACATCGGCGCCTTCATCGGCGGCGCCGTGGCCGGCGGCCTGCTCCAGCTGGGCACCGACCTGCTGGCCCAGCTGATCGCCGACAAGATCTACGACGTCCCGTTCGAGATCGACTGGGCCGCCGAGGGCATGAGCATGGGCTTCGGGGCCGTCTTCGGCGGCCTCGGGGGCCTGGCCGGTCTGCGCGGACCCAAGGAGGTCGGGATCGGCGGCGGCCCCAAGGGGGTCGGGGGCAAGGGCGTGACCCCGCCGAAGGTCGACCCGCCGGGTGTGAAGCCCCCGGTCACCGAGCACGTCCCGCTGCCGGGGCGCGGCTCCGTGCCGCTTCCGGAAGGGCCGGGGCACATCGGCGGAGTCACCCCGGGCGGCATCGGCAAGGTCCCGCCGCCGGAGCTGTTCCCGGGCGGCGGCAAGCCGCTGGGCGCCGAACCGGGCAGCGTGCCGCCGGGACGCTCGCCCGTCGCCCCCGGCGGGGTGGAGCCCCCCAAGACCGGGATCCCCCACGAGGCCCCCGGCAGCACCCCGCCCGGCCCGCCCAGGACCACGACGCCCGGCCGGGGCCCCGAGCCGGTGACCCGGGAGCCCGGCCAGCTCGACCCGTCGGGAACCCACCAGCCGACCCCCGGCGGTCAGGTGAAGCCCGGGACCGGAGTGCACGAGCCCGGGGCGGGCGGGATCGGCAACGTCGCCCCGCCGAAGAGCACCGGCGGCCAGATCGGCGGCCAGGAGACGCACGGGCCGCTGGGCGGCAAGGACGGCTCGCTGCCCGACGCCACCTCGCGCTCCGTCAACGAGACGGGCGGGAACGGCGGTTCGCGCGGCACCGTCAACGGCAACGGCACCGGCAACGTCACGCGCCCCGGCCCGAACGAGCAGACCCCCGGCCACTCGCAGTCCGAGACGCCCGTCGACAACCAGACCTACAAGGCCTCCTTCGACCGGCAGCCCGGCGGAACGCGGCCCGGCAGCGACGTCGGCGCCAACGGCCGGCCGTCCTCGGCCTCCGCCCGCGTCGAGGGCGACAACGCCGTTGTGGCCACGGACCGCAACTCGCTCTCCGCGAAGACCCCCGGAAACCACGACGGCCTCCCCGGGGGCAACAACAACCGGCCCGAGGGCGTGAAGCAGCCCCTCAAGGAGGGCGCGGAGGCGCCCACGAACACGCAGCGCACCGCCACCGGAGGCGGCACCACCCCCCGCGACACCCCGCTGGAGCCGATGCGGGACAACGGAAAGTCCGGCGGCTCCTCCGGTTCCGCGCCCAAGGGCAACGAGCGGACCAACCAGTCGACCGGGGGGCAGAAGCCCCTGCCGAGGGAACTGGAGCCCCAGGCACCGGAGAACAGCAACCGGCAGTCGACCGCCTCCTCGGCGCGGGAGCACGAGGGCAGCACCAACGGGACGAAGCAGACCACCTCCGAAAGCACGGCCCCGGGCAAGGGGGACCGGCCGACCTCGGAGCAGACCCGGCAGAACGGCCAGCAGGAGGGGACGACCGGGAAGTCGGAGGGTGCGGCGTCGAAGAAGCCCTCGACGCGGCCGTTCGGTGCCAGGAAGGTGATGACCATCGCCGACCTCCCCCCGGAGGGGGCGGGGCCGAAGAGTGGCGCCCCGGAACCGGGGATGCGACCCGGCAGTTCCAACGTGAGGACCCTCAACGACCTCCCGAGCGAACACGGGGCGGGCGGCTCGGCGAAGGGCGGATCGTCGGGGGAGAAGCCGCTGGTCGACCGGGGTTCCGGGTCCACGTTGGACGGGAAGCCCGGTGAGAAGTGGGTGTCCCGGGATTCGGCTGATCGCAGGTCGA
>NZ_JBHJSJ010000010.1:127792-205623 GCF_042268845.1 Kitasatospora sp. NPDC056273
GGGTGGGTCGTCGAAGGAGAAGCCGCTGGTCGACCGGGGTTCCGGGTCCACGTTGGACGGGAAGCCCGGTGAGAAGTGGGTGTCCCGGGATTCGGGCGATCGCAGGTCGATGACCGTGAACGACCTGCCGGCGGATGGTCCGGTGAAGGGCGGGTCGCCGAAGGAGAAGCCGCTGGTCGACCGGGGCACCGGGTCCACGTTGGACGGCAAGCCCGGTGAGAAGTGGGTGTCCCGGGATTCGGGCGACCGCAGGTCGACGACCATGGACGACCTCAAGAAGTCGGGGGACGCGGACACCCCCTCGCCGAGGGAGCACGAGGGCGGCACCGACGGGTCGAAGCAGAAGCCCTCCGCGGGCGAGGCCCCGGGCAAGGGGGACCGGCCCACCCCGGACCAGACGCGGCAGAGCGGCCGGCAGGAGGGGACGACGACGAAGTCCGAGGGCTCGGCGCCGAAGAAGCCCACCGTGCGGCCGTTCGGTCCCGAGAAGGTGAGGACCCTCGCCGATGGCCCCCAGGACGGGGCGGGGCCGAGGAGCAGCACCTCGGAGTCGGGGATGCGACCCGGCGGCTCCAACGTGAAGACCGTCACCGAGGCCAAGCCGACCGAATCGGGGGCGGGCGGCTCGACCAAGGTCGGATCGTCCACCGAGAAGCCCGTGAGCAAGACGGAGCCCTTCTCCGGCCGGGGCGATCGTCTCGGCGGGGGGGCGCGGGTCTCCGAGGACGCCGGAGCGTCGAACCGAACCGGCCCGCGGAGCGGATCCCAGCAGGAGTTCCCGAACGCGGAGACATCGACGAATAGCCGGGGTCCGCAGTCGGAGCTGGCGGCGAAGCAGGAGACCGCGGCGAACGCCCGGATCGCCAAGGCCAAGGCCGAGGCCGATGCGGCGGCAGCGGCGAAGGCGGGTGCGGGGGCCGAGGCCGGCAACGCGGGGGCGAAGGCGAAGTCCGGTGCGGGGGTGGAGGGTTCGGGTTCGTCGGAGCGGGTCAAGTCGTCGGCGGAGTTGACGGAGTTGACGGACAAGCGGGAGGCCGCGGCGAAGCGGGAGGCCGCGGGGAAGGATTGGGTGACGCCCAAGGGTGAGGAGCCTGCTGGGACGAAGGCGAAGTCCGGTGCGGGGGTTGAGGGTTCGGGTTCGTCGGAGCGGGTCAAGTCGTCGGCGGAGTTGACGGACAAGCGGGAGGCCGCGGCGAAGCGGGAGGCTGCGGGGAAGGCTTGGGTGACGCCCAAGGGTGAGGAGCCTGCTGGGGCGTCCGAGAAGTCCGGTGCGGCGGTGGGGGGTTCGGGTTCGTCGGAGCGGGTCAAGTCGCCGTCGGAGATGCGGGAGGCCGCGACGAAGCGGGAGGCTGCGGGGAAGGCTTGGGTGACGCCCAAGGGTGAGGAGCCTGCTGGGGCGTCCGAGAAGTCCGGTGCGGTGGTGGGGGGTTCGGGTTCGTCGGAGCGGGTCAAGTCGCCGTCGGAGATGCGGGAGGCCGCGACGAAGCGGGAGGCCGCCGGGAAGGCTTGGGTGACGCCCAAGGCCGAGGCCGATGCGGCGGCGGTGGAGAAGCCCGGCGCCGGATCGGCTGCCCGGCCCCGGGTGCCGGAGAAGCCTTCGCCGGAGGTGCGGGGCGAGGAGGCCCGGCTGACGGCGCAGAAGCACGCGGAGGTCATGGACCGCTGGCTGGAGCACAAGCGGCAGGACCCGGAGACCCGGAAGCTGACGGAGCAGCGTGCCGAGGAGGCGCGCCAGGCGGCGGAGAAGCAGGCGGAGCGGCGGGCGGAGGTGGCCGCGGAGCGGCGGGAGCGGGCCGCTGCCGAGCGGGAGGCGTCCGAGCGGACGAAGGCGCAGGTCGCGGAGGCCGAGGCCCGGGCCGACCGCCGGCGAGCGGAGGCGGCGGCCGCCGAGGATGCCCGGTGGCGGGAGCTGTTGCAGGACCTGCGGGACAAGTCGGGTGGGAACTCCGGGACGATCGGGGAGATCTCCTTCGCCGAGGCCAGGGCCCGGATCACCCAGCGGGCCGATGCCGCGCTGCGCAGGCCCATGCGCGAGTACACGGGGCCGGCGGACTTCGAGGCGATGGACCGCTACCTGGCACCCCACCTGGTGGCCGCCGAGGCCGAGGCCTGGCACGAGCTGGCGCGCGAACTCGGCATCAACGTGGGCTCGTTGGCTCGGCAGGGCCTCATGCCGAGGTTCCCCCGGAACCTTCCGGAGCGGCCCGGCGGGAGGGTCGCCTTCGAGGCAGAGGCGTCCGCCGTCTCGAAGACCGGACCGGTCGGGGGCAAGGGCAAGGGCCTGGCCGTCGAGCCGGTTGAGACTGTCGAGGCCGGCAAGCCCGGCAAGCCCGTCGAGGCCGTCGTGAAGGAGCCCGAGGAGGAGATCACGGTTCTGCGGGCTCCGAACCCGGACGAGACCTGGGCGCAGATGGAGGCCCGGGAGGCCCGCGAGCTGGCGGCGGCGATCGAGCTGTCGACGCGGCTCCGGCAGGAGTCGAGCGGGGGCGGGGGGCCGATCACCTCGGCGTCGGCCGCGTCCGGGAGCCGGACCGGGTCGGCGCTGACGCCCGAGGCCAAGGCGAAGCTCCTCCAGGTCCCCACGCAGGCCCTCGACGAGGTCTCCCCGGCGGAGGGGTCGGCGTCGACTCAGCCGGAGGTGCCCGTCGTCGCGCAGCCGGAGGCGCCGTTCACGGCGCAGGAGTTGATCGACGAGCTGGTCGGCCTGATGCCCGGGGTTCCCCAGGCGCCGGCGGGTCTGCTGGGTCCGGACGTGTTCGGTGACCGGGTCGTTCCGCCCGCTCCGGAGTTCCTCCAGGGCTACGACTACCGGCAGTTGAAGTCGGAGTCCCGGGTGGCGTTCTTCCGGGCGCTGGACCTGGCGCGCGCGACCGCGCCGACGGCCGAGGGGCTCGCCCCGGAGACGCTGGGCCAGCACCCGGAGTCGGTCGTCGAGTCCAGTGGGATCCGGACGATGTCGCGGAGTACCGGTTCGGGGTTTCTGCGGAAGTGGGTGCGCATTCCGCGGCTGGTGCACTCGATCTGGCTGGGTGGTCCGCTGTCGGCGGACAACGAGCACACGGGTCCGTTCATGACCAATGTGCAGGACTCGGCGGACGGTCCGGGCCAGGAGTTCACCCATGTGATCTGGACGGATGTCACCCGTGCCCGGGTCGCCGAGGCCAGGGCGGCCGAGGGGACGGGCGACGACACGCCCGAACTCGCCACCGTACGGGCGATGGTGACGTGGGCGGGGACCCGGCCGCGCGGGAACGTGGTGCTGGTCAACGTCGACGAGGTCTTCTCGGCCGAGGCGCCGATGGGCCTCGAAGCGGCCTACAAGATGGAGACGGCGAAGCGCCTCGGGCAGGGGTACGCCTCGGCGAGCGACATCCTGCGACTGGAGGTCCTCGGCCGGTTCGGCGGGATCTACACCGACGGCGACAACCGCCTCCGGACCGACCCCACCCCGGCGGTCCGGCGGATCGTCGAATCCGACCAGGGCTTCGCCGTCGCCAAGGTCGGCAACGCCGGCATGGCGAACGCGGTGCTGATCGCCCCGGCCGGGCACCGCGCCGTGCGGCAGCACCTGGAGGTGCTGCGCCGCAACTACCTGCGCAGCTCGCACGAGAACACCGTCCGCGGAGGCTACTTCCAGTACCTGGACCGGATGTCCGTGTCCAAGACCGACTTCCGCGAGGCGGACAAGATGGCGGGGGAGGACCCCGTCTGGGTGCAGGGCCACACGGAGGAGCGGGACAAGAACGCGGTCCTCTATCTGAGCGGGACCGGCATCAACATCTGGGCGGACCTGGCGCACGGCCTGGGGCTCAAGGGCCCCGGCAGGCTCCCGGTGGTCGAGCCGGGTGTGTTCGAGATCGGGGTCGGGAACACCTGGGTGCCGCGCGAGCAGCCGGCCGCGGAGGCGGAGCCGGCGGAGGGCGACCAGCAGCCCGAGGCGCCCGACCGCGCGGCGACACTGCTGGCGGCCCGGAACATCATCAACACGTTGATCCGCGAACTCTCCTACCAGAGCGGTAAGTTGGCTCTGAGCGAGGTGGCCGCGCGGGTCGCCCGGCACCCGCAGCCCGAGTTGCTGTGGGACACGGTGATCGGCTTCCTGGCCGGCCACCCCGAGCTGCGGACGCGGGTGCAGTGGCGCACCGTCCAGAAGTACGACGCGGGGACGAGGCCGATCGGCGCCCCGGTGCCGCTCCCGCCGTGGTCCGCCGGCCTCCTGGTGCCCGAGCCCGGGGAGGTCGAGGGGATCAAGACCGGGCGGGGTGTCGAGCGGGTGCGCATGCTGGCGCCCGAGGAGGTGCCGCCGCCCGCCGCGACGGGGGTGCTCCAGGTCCCCACCCAGGCCGTCGACGGTGTGGTCCCGGCGGTGACCGACCTGGACCGGGCCCGCGAACAGCTGGTCGCCGTGGGTGCGGGTGAGGGGGAGCGGGCCGCGATCGGCGCGCGCCTGGACGACCTGGTCGCGGCGCTGGACGAGATCGGTGCGGGTGCGGAGGCCCGGCAGGGTGTCGGCACGGCCTTGCAGATGGGTGCTTTCCAGCAGGCGTTCGCCGACCTGGGGCAGACGCAGCGTCTGGAGGTGCTCCGGCTGCTGGCGCAGGCGCTGCGGGACGGGCTGGAGCCCGGGGCGCAGCCGATGCTGGCACTGCTGGTGACAGTGCTCCTCGCGGCTCAGCAGATCCGGGACGAGGTGCCGGTGGCGGCTGCGGGGGAGTCTCCGCGTGACCTCGCCAGGCGGTTGACCGGGTTCGCCGACGGCATCATGGCGGGCGCGGTCGCCTGGGCCCGTGAGTCGATGCGGGGTGAGGCGACCGCGCCGTACGCGGTGGTGGCGGTGGCGGGCTACGGCCGCACCGACCTGACGCCGGCCGCCGACCTGGACTTCGGCCTGCTCGGCGCCCAGGCGGACGCGGCCTGGCTGCGGTCGCTGACCAACCTGGCGGCGGGCTGGCTGGACCTGGCCCGCCAGTTCCTGCCGGTGAACGGGTCGGCGGCGGCGCCGTTCCAGGCCGACATCATGTGGTTCAACCCCAACCTGGCGGTCTTCGACCCGGAGGCCGTGCTGGAGCACGCGCTCGCCGCTTCGGCGGACGAGCTGACGCCCAAGCACGGTGTCATGCACGACACGCGGTTGATCGAGCTGGCGCCGCTCACCGGTGCCCTCGCCGCCGTCACGTCGCACGAGGGCCAGCGGGAGCTCTTCCGGAGGTTCGCCCAGGAGCGGAGCGGGCGCGGCGACGCCGAGGTGGAGTGGGCCGCCCTGCGGGAGTCGCTCGTCGGCCTCCCGCGTCCGGAGACTCTGGCGCAGGTGGACAGCGTCAACGTCAAGACCGGCTTGATGCGCCAACTGACCGTCGCCACACGGCACCTCTATGCCGCGTACCGGGCGGTGGCGAAGCCGGAGACGCCGTGGCGGCTCAGCACCGGCGAGCGGCTGGAGGAGCTGATCGCGGGGAAGGTGCTGTCGGGGCCGCTCGGCCGACAGCTGGTGGACGCCTATGTGCTGGGCCTGAGTCTGCGGCAGCGGTTGCACCAGGCGTACGGGGGTGAGCGGGACGAGGTCGCGACGGCGCAGGTGGCCGAGCCGCCGAACGGGCTGGAGCGTCTGCTGCCGGAGGAGCAGGAGCAGTTGGCGGCCGCGATCGGGGTGCTGCACGAGGTGCAGGGGAGCCTCGGCGCCCTGTGGTCCAAGGTTCAGTCCTCGGCGCCGTCGCGCTGGAAGACCCTGTTCGGGCGCCGTCCGGTGGCGGACCAGTCCGTCGGCCTGGTGCCGGACACGGTCGAGCCGGGTGAGTTGTGGGACGCGGATCTGGAGCTGCCGCTGGTCGGTGGCGGCAGTGTGCGGCTGGGCGATGTGCAGAGCCTGACCATCGTGGCGCCGGAGACGGGTCTTCCGCAGGGTCGGGCGTTCCACGCGGAGGACGAACTCGCGCAGCGGCGTGAGGTGTTGAGGAACTTCGACCTGGGGCGGCGGTGGCTGCTGGAGGTCGACGGGCAGGGACGTGTGGTCACCGGGTACCGGAAGGTGCCGTGGGGGACGGGCGGTCGGCGTTACCTCGCGCTGCTGCACGGCAACCGGGACTTCGCGGTGCTGCCGCTGTCCGGTCCGGTCGGTACGGTGAAGGTCACGGCGACGGGTCTGGCCCGGACGTTGCGGCGCAGGCCCAGCATTCAGCAGTTGGCGGCGGGTGACGAGATCGTGCTGGCCGCGTGCGACGCGGCGCTGCCCGCTTCGGATGGCGGGCCCTCGCTGGCGCAGGAGGTGGCCAACGCTACCGGTCGGGTGGTGTGGGCGCCGACCGGGAAGATCGCGGCGCTGTCGACCGACCTGGACGCGGACGCGGGCTTCCTGATGTACCCGGCCGCCGACGGCACCCCGGGTGCCTGGATCCGCTTCACGCCCAATGGTGTCGATCCCTCCCAGGACTCGGAGGAGTCGCACCCGGCGGGCGTGTCCGAGGTGGGCCCGGTGCCGCGTGGCACGGCTCCGATGGCACCGTCGCAGAGTTCGACGGGCGTCGTGATGACGGGCGTCGAGGACTCCGAGGAGGAACAGTCCGAGTCCGAGGAGGACGCGGACGACCTGGAGGAACTGGACGACCTGGAAGAGCTGGATCCGGCGGAGGGGTTCGCGTGGTCGCAGCAGCCCCAGCACCCCGGGAACCAGGGCGAGGGGTCGGGGTCTGTCCAGGCCCAGGTGTCGACCGTCATGCAACCGGAGGCGCCCTTCACGGCACAGGAGTTGATCAACGAGCTGATCGACCTGATGCCCGGGGCTCCGCAGGCGTCGGTGGCGCCGGTGGGTCTGCTGGGTCCGGACGTGTTCGGCGACCGGATCGTTCCGGTCGCGCCGGAGTTCCTCCGGGGTTACGACTACCGGAAGTTGAAGTCGCGGTCCCGGGTGGGGTTCCTCCGGGCGCTGGACCTGGCGCGCGAGACCGCGCCGACCGCCCAGGAGCTCACCCCGGATACCCTGGGCCTGCACTCGGGGTCGGTCGTCGAGTCCGACCAGTCCCAGACGATGCCGCGCAGGTCGGGCCCGATTCACCTGCCGAAGCCGGTGCGCATTCCGCGGCTGGTGCACTCGATCTGGCTGGGTGGCCCGCTGTCGATGGACAACGAGCACACCGGTCCCTTCATGACCAATGTGCAGCACTCGGCGGACGGTCTCGGCGAGGGGTTCACGCATGTGATCTGGACGGACGTCACCCGTGCGCGGGTCGCCGAGGCCGAGGCCGCGGCGGCCGCGGGGACGGACGACGGTCCGGCCGAACTCGCCACCGTGCGCGCCATGGTGGATTGGGCGAGGAGCCGGCCGAACCACAACGTGGTGCTGGTCAACGTCGACGAGGTGTTCTCGGCCGAGGCTCCGATGGGCCTGGAGGCGGCCTTCAAGATGGAGACCGCCAAGGGTCTCGGGCAGGGGTACGCCTCGGCGAGCGACATCCTGCGACTGGAGGTCCTGAACCGGTTCGGCGGGGTCTACACCGACGGCGACAACCGGCTGTTGAAGGACCTGGACCCCGAGGTCCGGCGGATCGTCGAGTCCGAGCAGGGCTTCGCCGTCGCCAGGGCCAGTGCCGCGACCACGGTGCCGAGCGCCACGACCAGCACGATCGGTACGACCACCGGGTTCACAAAGACCACCAGGACCTCCAAGGGCGGCCTGGCGAACGCGGTGCTGATCGCCCCGGCCGGACACCGGGCCGTGCGGCAGCACCTGGAGGTACTGCGCCGTAACTACCTGCGCCGCTCGAACGAGAACACCGTCCGCGGGGTGTACTTCCAGTCCCGGAAGCCGTCGCACATTTCCGGTGCCGACTTCCGGGAGGCGAAGACGTGGGTGAAGACGGACCCTGGCGAGCCGACGCGCCACACGGACGACGGGGAGAAGAACGCGGTCCTGTACCTGAGCGGGACCGGTGTCAACATCTGGGCGGACCTGGCGCACGGCCTGGGGCTCAAGGGCCCCGACGCGCTCCCGCTGGTCACCTCGGAGATCTTCGAGATCGGCACCGGGAACACCTGGGTGCCGCGGGAGCAGCCGGCGGCGGCCGTCCAGCTGCCCGAGGTGCCCGACCGCGAGGCCACGCTGCTGGCGGCCCGTCGCATCATCAACACGCTGATCCGCGAACTCTCCTACCAGAGCGGAAAGTTGGCGCTGAGCGAGGTGGCCGCGCGGGTCGCCCGGCACCCGCGGCCCGATCTGCTCTGGGACACGGTGATCGGCTTCCTGGCGCACCACCCCGAGCTGCGGGAACGGGTGCAGTGGCGCACCGTCCAGAAGCTTGACGGGGCGACGAAGCCGACCGGCAGTCCGGTCGTCCTCCCGCCGTGGTCCGACAGCCTGCTGGTCAGGGTGGAGGAGGCCAAGCCCAGGGCGGGCGTCGAGCGGGTGCGCATGGTGGCGCCCGAGACTGTGGCGCCGCCCGCCTCGACGGTACCCGCGGCGGGGCTGCTCCAGGTTCCCACCCAGTCCGTCGACGGCGTCGCCACGGTGGTGGAGACCGTCGTTCAGGAGCAGTCCGAGCTGGACCGGGCCCGTGAACTGCTGGTCGCCGTGGGTGCGGATGCGGGGGAGCGGGCCGCGATCGGTGCGGGCCTGGACCGGCTGGTCGCGGCCTTGGACGGGAGCGGCGCGAGCGCGGAGGACCGGCAGGGCGTCGGCACGGCCTTGCAGATGGGGCCCTTCCAGCAGGCCTTCGCCGACCTGGGGCAGACGCAGCGTCTGGGCGTGCTCCAGCTGCTGGCCCAGGCCCTGCTGGACGGTCTGCGGCCCGGGGCGCAGCCGATGGTGGCGCTGCTGGTGACGGTGCTCCTCGCGGCTCAGCAGATCCGGGACGAGGTGCCGGTGGCGGCCGCGGGGGAGTCCCCGCGTGACCTCGCCAGGCGGTTGACCGGGTTCGCCGACGGCATCATGGTGGATGCGGTCGCCTGGGCCCGTGAGTCGATGCGGGGTGAGGCCACCGCGCCGTACGCGGTGGTGGCGGTGGCCGGTTACGGCCGTACCGATCTGACGCCGGCCGCCGACCTGGACTTCGGTCTGCTCGGTTCCCAGCAGGACGCGGTGTGGCTGGAGTCGCTGACCAAGCTGGCGGCGGGCTGGCTGGACCTGGCCCGCCAGTTCCTGCCGGTGAACGGGACGGTGTCGGCGCCGTTCCAGGCCGACATCCTGTGGTTCAACCCCAACCTGGTGGTCTTCGACCCGGAGGCCGTGCTGGAGTTCGCGCTCGCCGGTCCGGGAGGTGAGCCGGGGCCCACACACGGTGTCATGCACGACACGCGGCTGATCGAGCTGGCGCCGCTGCCCGGTGCCCTCGCCGCCGTCACGTCGTCGGAGGGCCAGCGGGGGCTGTTCCGGACGTTCACGGAGGAGCGGGGCCTGCGCCTCGACCCCGAGGTGGAGTGGATCGCCCTGCGGGAGGCGTTCGACCGCCTCCGGCGTCCGGAGACGCTGGCGCAGGCGAACACCGTCGACGTCAAGGCCGACTTCATGCGGCAGTTGACGGTCGCCACGCGGCACCTCTATGCCGCTTACCGGGCGGTGGCGAAGCCGGAGACGGAGTGGCGGCTCAGCACCGGCGAGCGGCTGGAGGAGCTGATCACGGCGCGGGTGCTGCCGGCGGCGCTCGGCCAGAGGCTGGTGGACGCCTACAGGTTGGCCCTGAGTCTGCGGCAGCGGCTGCACCGGGCGTACGGGGGTGAGCAGGACAAGGTCGCGACGGTGGCGGCGGCCGGGCCGCTGAACGGGCTGGAGCGCCTGCTGCCGCAGGAGCAGGAGCAGTTGGCCGTCGCGCTCGGGGCCCTGCGTGATCTGGAGGGGAGCCTCGACGCCCTGTGGGTCAAGGTCAGGCCCCCGGCCCAGGCTCCGTCGCGCTGGAAGAACCTGTTCGGGCGCCGTCCGGTGGCGGACCAGTCCGTCGGCCTGGTGCCGGACACGGTCGAGCCGGCCGAGTTGTGGGACGCGGAGCTGGAGCTGCCGCTGGTCGGTGGCGGCAGTGTGCGCCTCGGTGACGTCCAGAGCTTGACCATCGTGGCACCGGGGACGGGCCTTCCGCAGGGTCGGGCGTTCCACACGGAGGACGAACTCACGCAGCGGCGTGAGGTGTTGAGGAGTTTCGACCTGGGGCGGCGTTGGCTGCTGGAGGTCGACGGGCAGGGCCAGGAGGTCACCGGGTACCGGAAGGTGCCGTGGGGAACGGGTGGGCGGCGTTACCTCGCGTTGGTGCACGGGAACCGGGACTTCGCGGTCCTGCCGCTGTCCGGCCCGGTCGGTACGGTGAAGGTCACCGCGACGGGGCTGGCCCGGACGCTGCGGCGCCGGCCGAGTGTCCAGCAACTGGCGGCGGGTGACGAGATCGTGCTGGCCGCGTGTGACGCGGCGCTGCCGGCCTCGGACGGTGGGCCGTCGTTGGCGCAGGAGGTGGCGAACGCTACCGGCCGGGTGGTGTGGGCGCCGACGGGGAAGATCGCGGCGCTGTCGACCGACCTGGACGCGGACGCCGGGTTCCTGATGTACCCGGCGGCCGATGGCACGCCGGGTGTCTGGATCCGCTTCACCCCGAACGGTGTTGAGACCGCCCAGGTCTCGGACGAGTCGGTGGGCGCTTCCGAGGCGGGCCCGGTGTCGCGTGGCACGGCTCCCCAGGTGCCGTCCCAGAGCTCGACGGACGTCGCGACGACGGACGTCGTGGAGGAGCAGCCCCAGCTCCCCGAGAATCAGGGAGAAGGGTCGGCCCAGGCGCAGGCGCAGGCACCGGAACCGCCCTTCACGGCCCAGGAGTTGATCGACGAGCTGGTCAGCCTGATGCCCGGCGGCCCGCAGGCGCCGGCGGCGCCTGCGGATCCGCTGGAGGCCATGCTGGGGCCGGACCTGTTCGGCGACCGGGTGGTCCCGCCCGCCCCGGAGTTCCTCCAGGGGTACGGCTACAACCAGTTGAAGTCGGAGTCCCGGACGGCGTTCTTCCGGGCGCTGGACCTGGCGAGCGAGGCGGCGACGCCGACGGCCGAGGGGCTCGCCCCGAAGGCTCTGGGCCAGGACCCGGAGTCCGTCATCGAGTCCGGGGCGCTCCAGACGGTGCGGCGCAGGTCGGGGTCGATGCACCTGCCGAAGCGGGTGCGCATTCCGCAGCTGGTGCACTCGATCTGGCTGGGCGGTCCGTTGTCGGCGGGCAACGCGCACACCGGCCCCTTCATGGCGAACGTGCAGGAATCGGCCGACGGTCTCGGCCGGGAGTTCACCCATGTGATCTGGACGGACGTCACCCGTGCGCGGGTCGCCGAGGCCGCGGCGGCCCTGGGGACGGACGGCGACACGCCCGAACTCGCCACCGTACGGGCGATGGTGGCGTGGGCGAGGAGCCGGACGCACCGGAACGTGGTGCTGGTCAACGTCGACGAGGTCTTCTCCTCCGAGGCGCCGATGAGCCTCGAAGCGGCCTACAAGATGGAGACCGCCAAGGGGTTGGGGCAGGGGTACGCCTCGGCGAGCGACATCCTGCGGCTGGAGGTCCTGGACCGGTTCGGCGGGGTCTACACCGACGGCGACAACCGGCTGTTGAAGAACCCCGTTCCCGAGGTCAGGAGGATCGCCGACTCCAAGCGGCACTTCGCCGTCGCCACGGCCAGTCTGGCGGATGCGCCGGGCGCCAGGAACGGCACGACCGCCAGGGGCGGCCTGGCGAACGCGGTGCTGATCGCCCCGGCCGGGAACACGGCCGTGCAGGAGCACCTCAGGGTGCTGCGAAGCAACTACCAGCGCAGCTCGCACCAGAACACCTTCCGCGGGGAGTACTTCCGGCCCCGGGGGCAGGAGGACAACACCGAGGCCAACTTCCAGCAGGCGGACGTGGTGGCGGGGCCCCCGGTCTGGGTCCAGAACCACACGGAGGAGAACGAGAAGGACGCGGTCCTCCACCTGAGCGGGACCGGTGTCAACATCTGGGCGGACCTGGCGCACGGCCTGGGGCTCAGCGGCCCCGGTGCGCTTCCCGTGGTCGAGCGGGGCGTGTTCGAGATCGGGGTCGGGAACACCTGGGTGCCGCCGAGGCCGTCGGCTGTGGCGGGCGTCCAGTTGCCCGAGGTGCCCGACCGCGCGGCGACGCTGCTGGCGGCCCGTCGCATCATCAACACGCTGATCCGTGAACTGGTGTACCAGAACGGGAAGCTGGCGCTGAGCGAGGTGGCGGCGAGGGTCGCCCGGCACCCGCGGCCCGAGCTGCTGTGGGACACGGTGATCGGGTTCCTGGCCCGGCACCCCGAGCTGCGGGACCTGGTGCGGTGGCGCACCGTCCGGAAGGTCGGCGCGGGAACCGGGCCGGCCGACCAGCCGGTGGCGCTCCCGCCGTGGTCCGCCGGTCTCCTGGTGCCCGCGTCCGAGCCGGTGGCGGGGGTCACCGCCGGGTCGGATGTCGAACGGGTGCGCATGGTGGCGCCCGAGGAGGTGCTGCCGCCCACCCCGACGGTGCCCGTCGTGGGGCTGCTCCAGGTCCCCACCCAGTCCGTCGATGGCGTGGTCCCGGCGGTGACCGACCTGGACCGGGCCCGCGAGCAGTTGGTCGCCGCAGGCGAGGGTGAGGGGGAGCGGGCCGCGATCGGCGCGCGCCTGGACGACCTGGCTGCTGCGCTGGACGCGAGTGGTGCGAGTGCGGAGGACCGGCAGGGCGTCGGCCGGGCGTTGCAGATGGGTGCTTTCCAGCAGCCGTTCGCCGGCCTGGCGCAGGCGCAGCGTCTGGATGTGCTCCGGTTGCTGGCGCAGGCGTTGCGGGACGGTCTGCGGCCGGGTGAGCAGCCGATGGTGGCGCTGTTGCTGACGGCCCTCCTCGCGGCACAGCAGATCCGGGACGAGGTGCCGGTGACGGTCGCGGGGGAGTCTCCGCGTGACCTCGCCCGGCGGTTGACCGCGTTCGCCGACGGGATTCTCACGGATGCGGTCGTGTGGGCCCGTGAGTCGATGCGGGGCGTTCCGACGGCGCCGTACGCGGTGGTGGCGGTGGCGGGCTACGGTCGCACGGACCTGACGCCGGCCGCCGACCTGGACTTCGGGCTGCTCGGCTCCCAGGCGGACGCGGTGTGGCTGGGGTCGCTGACCAACCTGGCGGCGGGCTGGCTGGACCTGGCGCGCGCGTTCCTGCCGGTGAACGGGACGGTGCCGGCACCGTTCCAGGCCGACACCATGTGGTTCAACCCCAATCTGGCGGTCTTCGACCCGGAGGCCGTCCTGGAGTTCTCGCTCGCCGCTCCGGGAGATGAGCCGGGGCCCAAGCACGGTGTCATGCACGACACCCGGCTGATCGAGCTGGCGCAGCTCACCGGGGCCCTCGCCGCCGTCACGTCGAGCGAGGGCCAGCGGGAGCTCTTCCGGAGGTTCGCGGAGGAGCGCGGCGGCCGCATCGTCCCCGAGGTGGAGTGGCTCGCCCTGCGGGAGGCGTTCGCCGACCTCCAGCGCCCGGAGGCGCTGGCGCAGGTGACCAGCGTGGACGTCAAGGCCGACTTCATGCGGCAGTTGACGGTCGCCACGCGTCACCTCTATGCCGCGTACCGGGCGGTGGCGAAGCCGGAGACGCCGTGGCGGCTCAGCACCGGCGATCGGTTGCAGGAGCTGATCGAGGGGAAGGTGCTGTCGCCGAGCCTCGGGCGGAGGCTGGTGGACGCCTACGAGTTGGCCCTGAGCCTGCGGCAGCGCTTGCACCGGGCGTACGGGGGCGAACGGGACAAGGTCGCGACCGCGCAGGTGGCCGAGCCGCCGAACGGGCTGGAGCGACTGCTGCCGGAGGAGCAGGAGCAGTTGGCCGCCGCGCTCGGGGCCCTGCGCGAGGTGCAGGGGGGCCTCGACGCCCTGTGGTCCAAGGTCAAGTCCTCGGCTCCGTCGCGCTGGAAGAACCTGTTCGGGCGTTCCCGTCCGATGGCGGACCAGTCCGGGGGCTCGGCGTCGGACTCCGAGACGCCGGTGGTCGGTGTGCCGGAGGTGCCGGACACGGTCGAGCCGGGTGAGTTGTGGGATGTGGACCTGGAGCTGCCGCTGGTCGGTGGCGGCAGTGTGCGGTTGGGTGATGTCCGGAGTCTGACGATCGCGGCGCCGGGTTCGGGCCTTCCGCAGGGTCGGGCGTTCCACACGGAGGACGAACTCGCGCAGCGGCGTGAGGTGTTGAGGAACTTCGACCTGGGGCGGCGGTGGCTGCTGGAGGTCGACGGGCAGGGGCGTGAGGTCACGGGGTACCGGAAGGTGCCGTGGGGCACTGGCGGTGGGCGGCGCTATCTCGCGCTGCTGCACGGCAACCGGGACTTCGCGGTGCTGCCGCTGTCCGGTCCGGTCGGTACGGTGAAGGTCACCGCGACGGGGCTGGCCCGGACGCTGCGGCGCAGGCCCAGCATTCAGCAGTTGGCGGCGGGTGACGAGATCGTGCTGGCCGCGTGTGACGCGGCGCTGCCCGCTTCGGACGGCGGGTTGTCGCTGGCGCAGGAGGTGGCGAACGCTACCGGTCGGGTGGTGTGGGCGCCGACCGGGAGGATCGCGGCGCTGTCGACCGACCTGGACGCTGATGCCGGGTTCCTGATGTATCCGGCCGCCGATGGCACGCCGGGTGTCTGGATCCGCTTCACCCCGAACGGCGTTGAGTCCGCCCAGGTCTCGGACGAGTCGGTGGGCGCCTCCGAGGCGGGCCCGGCGCCGCGTGCCAGCGTTCCCCTGGTGCCGTCGCAGAGTTCGACGGACGTCGCGATGACGGGCGTCGAGGGCGAGGAGGAGGACGAGCTCCCGGCCTCGAACTCCCGTACGGACAAGGGCAAGGGCAGGGTCGACGAGGCCGCCGAGGAGGACCTGGACAACCTGGAGCGGCTTGATCTGGAGGAGGCGATCGCGCGTTCGCGGCGGCCCCAGTACCCCGGGAACCAGGGAGAGGGACCGGGATCGGGGTCTGCCCAGCCGTCGGTGCCGGTGCAGGTCGTCGTGCAGCCGGAACTCCGTTTCTCGGCCCAGGATTTGATCGACGAGCTGATCGGCCTGATGCCCGGGGTTCCGCAGGCGTCGGTGGCGCCGGTGGGTCTGCTGGGTCCGGACGTGTTCGGTGACCGGGTCGTCCCGGCCGCCCCGGAGTTCCTCCAGGGGTACGACTACGGGAAGTTGAAGTCCGAGTCCCGGGTGGCGTTCTTCCGGGCGCTGGACCTGGCGAGCGGAACGGCGCCGACGGCCGAGGGGCTCGCCCCGGAGGCCCTGGGTCTGGAGCAGGGTTCGGTCGTCGAGTCCGGACGGTTCCAGACGATGTCGCGGAGTACCGGTCCGGCGTTCGGGCGGAAGCGGGTGCGGATTCCCCGCCTGGTGCACTCGATCTGGCTGGGCGGCCCGCTGTCGATGGACAACGAGCACACCGGTCCGTTCATGACCAACGTGCAGGACTCGGCCGACGGTCTCGGCCAGGGATTCACCCATGTGATCTGGACGGACGTCACCCGTGCGCGGGTCGCCGAGGCCAGGGCGGCCGCGGGGACGGACCGGGACACGCCCGAACTCGCCACCGTACGCGCCATGGTGGCGTGGGCGGGGACCCGACCGCACGGGAACGTGGTGCTGGTCAACGTCGACGAGGTCTTCTCGGCCGAGGCGCCGATGAGCCTCGAAGCGGCCTACAAGATGGAGACCGCCAAGGGTCTGGGGCAGGGGTACGCCTCGGCCAGCGACATCCTGCGACTGGAGGTTCTCCGCCGGTTCGGCGGGGTCTACACCGACGGCGACAACCGGCTCCAGGCCGACCCCGCCCCGGTGGTCGAGCGGATCGTCAACGCCCGGCGGAGCTTCGCCGTCGCGAAGGTCGGCAACGCGGGCATGGCGAACGCGGTGCTGATCGCCCCGGCCAGGCACCCGGGTGTGGAGCAGCACCTGGAGGTGCTGCGCCGTAACTACCTGCGCAGCTCGCACGAGAACACCGTCCGCGGGATGTACTTCCAGTCCCGCGACCGGGCGCACATCACCGCCGAGGAGTTCGAGGAGGCGGAGGAGTGGGTGGGGAAGGTCCCCGCCGAGGCGCAGCGCCACACGGACGACGGGGAGAAGAACGCGGTCCTGTACCTGAGCGGGACCGGTGTCAACATCTGGGCGGACCTGGCGCACGGCCTGGGGCTCGATGGCCCTGAAGCGCTCCCGCTGGTCCCCTCGGAGATCTTCGAGATCGGCACCGGGAACACCTGGGTGCCGCGGGAGCGGCCGGCGGCGGCCGTCCAGTTGCCCGAGGTGCCCGACCGCGAGGCCACGCTGCTGGCGGCCCGTCGCATCATCAACACGCTGATCCGCGAACTCTCCTACCAGAGCGGGAAGCTGGCGCTGAGCGAGGTGGCCGCGCGGGTCGCCCGGCACCCGCGGCCCGACCTGCTCTGGGACACGGTGATCGGCTTCCTGGCGCACCACCCCGAGCTGAGGGAACGGGTGCAGTGGCGCACCGTCCAGAAGTACGACGGGGCGACGAAGCCGGTCGGCGCTCCGGTCGCCCTCCCGCCGTGGTCCGACAGCCTGCTGGTCAGGGTGGAGGAGGCCAAGCCCAGGCCGGGCGTCGAACGGGTGCGCATGCTGCGGCCCGAGGACGTGCCGCCGCCCGCCGCGACGGTGCCCACCGCGGCACCGGCGGGGCAGCAGCAGGTGACCGAAGAGGAGGAGACGACCGGACAGGAGGAGACGGCCGACGGCCAGGCCGGTCAGGCACCCGGCCGGCAGTTCCACGCGCCGACCGGCGGCACCGGAGGCACCGACGGCATGACGGCCGGCACCACCGCGCCGACCCGCGGCACGCCCCAGCAGCAGGCCGCGCCGCAGCCGCCCGCGGCGACGGACCCGGCGAACTTCCCCGGCTGGCAGCCCTTCACGACCGCCCAGGGGACGGCGGCCGAGCCGCTCCGCCCCGACCGTACGCCGCGCCCCGGCCCGGGCCCGCAGACCGACCCCAACGGGGTCGTGCGGGACCACGGCGGCTGGCAGCTGAAGCCGACGGCGGTCCCGGGGGCGCAGATCACGCGGTTCCCGGCCGCCTGGCAGCGGCCGGTGATGGCGCCGGAGTGGACGTACTACCCGGAGGACTGGAGCGCCGACACGGTCCTGCGGCACGTCCAGGCGGCGATGCGGAACAATCCGAGCGTCGCGCCGGGGCCGGACGGCCTGGACCGGGCGGTCGGCTGGTCCGGGAGCCTGTGGGTCGAGGCGGTCCTGGACCAGCAGGGCTACATCCTGTACCACCACCCGCTCCCCAACTCCCCCGCGCCGTACGCGGCGTGGCAGGAGGAGGCGGTGGTCGGCCGGGGCGACCGGGTCGACCTGTTCGGGTACCCGGGCGTACTGCTCCAGCGGGTGCGGTTCGACAGCGGGCAGGACGGCTTCGAGTTCACCGTCCGGCTGCACCTGGAGCCATCCGCGGGCATGACGCCCGCCGAGCTGGACGCGGTGCGGCAGCAGGTGCGGACGCTCATGGCCGACTTCACGGCCGGGCAGCAGGTCGGGGCCTTCGACCGGCTGCTGAACGTGGGCGTGGAGTTCACCGAGGAGGCGGGCGACGGCGTCACCACGCTCCCGGTCGCGCCGGGCGCGGTGCCGAGCCTGGCGCAGGTGCTGCCGCGGCAGTTCAGGGAGGCGGCCGGAACGGTCGACCTGGAGTTCGTGACGGGGACGCAGCTGCGCAAGTCCCCGCCGGTGCGGGAGGTCCACGTCGGCGGGGACTGGACGGCCGGGCTGCGCCCGTCGTTCACGGCTCCGGCCTGGGACCGCCCCGGCCGGGGGCTGCCCCCGGAGTGGGGCACCGCCGAGGCCCGGTACGCCGCCCACCACGTGCTGCGGACGGGGACGGCCGAGGTCGTCGGCGAGGCGGCCGCGGGCCGTCCGGCCCCCGAGGTCCGCCGCGGCCGGTTCGCCGGGGTGCGGCTGAACGTCCGGGTCGAGGACGGCGTCATCACCGACGTCTGGGGCGAGCCGCACCAGAAGCTGCGGCCGCAGCTGACCGCCCCGGTGGCCGGCACCGAGGCGGTGCTGGTCCCCGCGCAGGAGGTCAGGCCGCCCCAGGACGCCTTCATCCGGGCCATCACCGCCCGGGAGCTGGAGTCCTTCGACGCCCGCCGGGTCCGGCTGCCGGACGGGGACACCGAGACGGTGCTGACCGTCCGGCTGTACCTGGACCTCGAAGCGAAGCTGGACCTCGCGGACGGGCCGACGGCCGCGGCCGTGGAGGCTCTCCGGGAGGCGGGCCGGGAGGGGGTCGAGAAGGTCTACAACACCGGGCAGCGGCTGCCCAGCGGCGATCTGCTGCGGGTCGAGGTCGAGTTCGTCCCCGACCGGTCCACGGCGCACCACACGGTCGCCGTCCGGGAGCGCCAGGACCGGGCCAACCACCGGACCTGGGGCCTGAACACCGGGGCGCGGACGATCGCCCACGAGATCGGCCACCTGCTCGGCCTGGACGACGAGTACCGGGAGGCGGGTTCCACGCCCCGGCCGATCCATCCGGACGACAGCGGGATCATGGGCGGCCGCCAGACCGACCGGTTCGGACGCCCCTGGCTGGACATGAACCACCTCCACGAGGGCCCGCTGGAGATCCTCGCCCCCTTCGCGCCGCCGGCCGCCCGCAACCTGCGGCAGCTCGGCGGGGTGGTGGACGAGGCCTTCGGCGAGGACCGCGGCCCGACGCCGGTCGGCGACGCGCCGACCCGGGCCCGGTTCCGCGAGGAGGTGCTGCGGCGCGCCCTGTACGGCGGTCCGGGCGGGCGGGACGGCCACCTGGTGCCGCCGCGGGGGTCGACGCGCCCCCGGCCGGAGCGGGTGCCGGGGTCGCAGGAGCGCAACGGGACGTTCAAGGTGGTCGGCGGGCCCGCCGACGCGGCGGCCACGCAGGTCGGCGCCCTGGCCGGCGACCTGCCCGGCCCGCGCCGGAACCGGACGGTGTTCCCCGAGCACTGGACGGCGGACGACGCGGTGTACGCCGCCGAGCAGGCGTACCAGCACGCCCTGCGTACCGGCCGGGTCACCGCGACCGGCCTGCACTCCCACCACTGGGTCGGCGAGTACGGCGGGGTGCGGATCGAGGGCCGGATCCGGGCGGGGGAGTTCGTCTCCTTCCGTCCCTCCGACGACCAGAGCGGGCTGGACACCCCGGCGTACATGCCGTGGCGCCCGACCGGTGGGGCCTTCGGCGCCCGGGTCGAGGACCTCGTCCGGTACGGCGACCGGCAGACCCTCACCGGCGTCCACGCCGAGCCGGAGAGGACGGCCGCCACGGCGCACGGCGTCAAGGTGGGCTCGGTGCTCGCGGAGAACGGCAACGGCACCTACCGGGCCGACGTCTGGTTCCTCGACGCGGCCGTGACCCCCGGCGCCCCGATGGCGAAGTTCCCGTCGCGGTGGCACCAGCACGCGGACGGGGAGACCCACACCCTCTACCCGAAGGCGTGGACGCCGTCGCGCGTCCTGTCCGCCGTGGAGCGGGCGTACGCGGCCCGGCACACCTCCGAGCCGCTGGACTCCGGCGCCGTGCGCTGGGTGGGCGAGGCCGACGGCGTGCGGATCGAGGGGATCACCCGGGACGGCCGGCACCTGACGCACCGTCCGACCGCCCGGCAGCCGCTCACCGACTGGTACGCGCCCCCGGCGGCGTCCACCGGGCCCGGCCTGCGCGGCCGCCGCGTCCGGACGGTGGACGGACAGCTGGGCATCGAGGTCTCGGCACCGGTGCACCTGCGGGTCGCGGCGGGCGCCACGCCCGCGGCGGTCGCGGACGCCCGCAAGCGGCTCCAGCGGGCCGCCGACGACTTCGTCCGGCAGCACCGCGCCGCCGGCGACCCGCCGGTCCTGCTGACCCTCGACTTCGTCGACACGGAGGCGGACGCCCTTCCGGGCGCGGTGGCCGGGGCGGACTCCGTCCCCGACGGCGCCGGGCTGGACGTGCTCCTGCCCGGTGTGGCCGGGGCGTTGACGCCCGGGTTCTCCGCGACGGTCGCGGGCAGCGCGGGCCCGGCCACGGCCACCGCCAGGAAGCAGGCCGGGTACGGACAGCGGGCGCTCGTCGAACCGGAGTTGGCGGAGCCCGCGGCACCCGGAACGGGCACCCGCCCGGCCACCGTCACCGAGATGGCGGGGCAGCAGTGGATGATCGACGGGGCCTTCGCCCCGACGCTCGCGGGGAACGCCGGGCGGGGACTGCCGTCCGGCTGGACGCCGGGCGAGGGCAGGTACGCGGCGCTCCAGGTGCTCGCCGGCTGGCGCGGCCGGCGGCGCGAGCTCGTGAAGGGCCGTTTCAACGGCGTCCCGATCGAGGTCCGGACCGAGAACGGGCGGATCGTGGACTTCCGCGGCCTGCCGGACCGGAGTGTCCCGGCCCAGTTCACCAAGGCCGTCCCCGAGCCGTCCGGCCAGGGCCTGCTCTTCCCGGCCGGCCCGCGCCACGCCCCCGAGTCCTCCTCCTCGTCGTCCTCGTCCTCCGCGCCCGCCGGCGCGATCCCGCAGCCGGCGCAGGACCCGGCGACGGCGCTGCTGCCGGGCCACGCCTCGGCCGAGGCCGTACCGGACGACCCGGCGGCGCAGCCGTTCGAGCTCCGGCGCGGCCCGCTCGTACCGGGCGGCGAGGACGTCACCGTCCTCGTCCTGCGCGTCCACCTGGACGGCTCCGGCCTGACCGGGGAGGACGCCCGGGCCAGGGTCGCCGCGCTGGGCGCGCGGATCCGGGACGCCGCCGCGCGGTTCGACAACCGCACCAGGCTCCCGGACGGCACCCCGCTGCTGGTGCGGGTGGAGTTCGTGGACGCCACCGGCGATCCGCACCGGACGGTGCTCCTGCACGAGCGGAGCGTCGCCCAGGACGCCGGGAACTGGCACCTGGAGATCTCCCGGGACGCGCTGGTCCACCAGCTGGGCCGGGCCTTCGGCATCTCCGTCACGGAGTACGCGGGCGGCGGCACGACCCACGTCGTCCCGGCGCCGTCGGTCCGCGTCCTGCGCGAACTCGGCGAGCTCGCGGACGACCGGCTGGGCCGCCTCGGGCACGACACCGAGGACGGCGAGTCGCCCCGGACGGAGTTCGCCGACGGCGTCCTGGAGGCCGAACTCGGCCCGGCCGTCGGGACGCGGGGCGGCCACCTGCCGTCGGCCATCGGCGAGGAGGGGGCCGAACAGCTGGAGCTGGTGCGCCGTCACGCCAACGGCACCCTGCTGGTGGAGACCGGCGCGGGCCGGCGCACCCTGTTCCCCGAGCACTGGACCGCCGCCGAGGCCCGGTACGCCGTCGAGCAGGCGGCCGTCGACGCGGTCCGCAACGAGACCTTCCGGGTGACCGAGAACGGGATCTTCTGGCAGGGCGTGTACGAGGGCGTCCGGATCGAGGGCAGGTCGGACGAGGACGGGACGGTCACCGCCTTCCGCCCGGCCGCCGACCAGCGCGGCCTGGTGGCGCCCGCCCACGCGCCGGGCGCCGGCGCGGTCGACGTCCCGTCGCTCGACGGGGCCCCGGTGCTCACCCCGGACCAGCTGCGCGTGTTCGGCGAGCAGGCCAGGCGGGAGGGCGGCACCGGTCTGCCCCCGGAATGGACCCGGGAGCAGACCCGCCACGCGGCCCTGTGGGTGTACGAGCAGCAGAACGGCGCGGCGAGCGGCCGTGGCCGGGATGAGATCCTCACCGGCGCCTACGGTGACGTCCGGATCAGGCTGCTGGTCCGCAACCGGCAGATCATCGACTACTGGGCCGAGCCGGGGCAGCGCTTCGACGCGACCGAACCGGCCGAGCCGGTACGGGTGCTGGCCACGGCGGAGGTGCGTCCGCCGGTCCGCCGCTTCCTGCGCTCGCTCCAGGCCCAGTTCATCCAGTCGTACGAGGTCCGGCGGGTGGTGGACGCCGACGGGGACACCCGCACCGTCCTGACGGTGCGGGTCCACCTGGAGGCCGACGGCCTGACGGGCAGCCGCGCCGAGGCCGAGCGGGACCTCGACCGGGTGCGGCTCAACGCCGAGGCGGGCGTCCGGGACGTCTTCGGCCAGGGGCTGCGGCTGCCCGACGGCAGCCTGCTGGAGGTCGCGATCCGGTTCGTCGACCGGGAGAGCGCCCACCACGTCGTCGAGGTGCGCTCCTACACCTCGCAGGAGCACGCCCAGCACTGGGGCGTGGACTCCCCGCCGAGGGTGATCGGCCACGAGGTCGGCCACCTGCTCGGCCTGGCCGACGAGTACCGGCGCCAAGGGGCCGGCCCGCGGCCCGTCCACCCGGAGTTGGGTCTGATGACCGCGCCCGGGAGCGACATCTACGGCCGGGTCTGGTACGACGCCGGGCACCCGGTGGAGCTGGGCGTCACGAACCCGGTGGTCTCGCTCCGGCCGCACAACCTGAACGAGCTGGGCGCGGTCCTCGACCGGGTCTTCCGGACGGACCTCCGGCCGGTGCCGGCCGGGGAGTTCCCGGTGCGGGCCGCCTTCGGCGAGGACGCGCTGCGGACCGCGCTCTTCGACGGGCCGGACCGGACGGGCGGGTACCTGACCCCGCCGGCGGAGTCGGGGCGGCGCAGGCTGCCCCGGGTCGGCGCGGCGAACCCCAACGGCACGTACCGCGCCGACGCGGGCGAAGCGGCGCTGGACCGGTACCGGACGATGTTCCCCGCGCACTGGACGGCCGAGGACGCGGTGTACGCGGCGCGGCAGGCCTACCTGCACGCCCGCCGCACCGGCGGGATCAGCGGGCGCGGAGACCTCGCGCAGCGCTGGGTCGGCGAGTACGACGGCGTGCGCATCGAAGGCCGGATCCGGTCCGGGGAGTTCATCTCCTTCCGCCCCGCCGAGGACCAGTCCGGGCTCACCGCGACGGCCCCCGCCCCCGCCCCCGCCACACTGTCCTTCGGCCACCGGGTCGAGGACCTCAACCGCTACGGCGACCGGCACACCCTCACCGGCTTCCACCACCGCGTCCGGGTCGGCGGGGCCTTCGCGGTGGACCCGGCGGACCACGGCCTGAGCCTCGGGCCGGTCCGGCCGCCGCGGGCCAACGAGACCTACCGGGCGCCGGTGTACTTCCTGGACCCGGGGATCGCGCCCGGCTCGCCGCTGAGCGAGTTCCCGTCCCGGTGGCGCCGCCCCGAGAACCTGGAGGCCCGGACCTTCTACCCCGTCTCCTGGGCGTCCGAGGACGTCCTGGAGCGGGTCGACCGGGCCTACCAGGAAAGGCTGTTCGAGGAGGTGCTGCCGGACGGCGCCGTGCGCTGGGTCGGGGTGGCCCACGACGTGTGGATCGAGGGCGTCACCCGGGACGGGCGGCACCTCGTCCACCGGCCCACCGACTGGCAGCGGTCCCGTCGGGAGACCGGGGCCGGGGCGGTCCCGGTCTGGGAGCGTCCCCTGGTGCGGGACGACGTCGACTACTCCATCGGCTACCGCCGCGTACGGCCGGGCGGGGCCGGCCTGCCGGACACCGAACTGGTCGTCCAGGTGCGGGACCACGGCGACCTGACCGCCGAGGAGCGGGCCGGGCTCCAGCGGCTCGCCGACGAGCAGGCCGCGGAGCTGTTCCCGGCCACGGCTCAGCCCGGCGGCCGGCCGGTTCGCATCCGGCTCCGGTTCGTCCCCGAGGCGGACGATCCGGAGGCGATGCCGCCGGTCTCGTCCTTCCCGAGCGCCTTCGTGCGGCAGCTGCGGTCGCGGCTGGAGGAGGCCGAGGAACTGGTCGCCGGACTGCACGGCACGCCGGCGCCGGAGCCGCCGCTGCTCACCCCGGTGACCCCGGGCACGGGCGAGCGCCCGGCCACCCGTACCCGCCTCCAGGACCTGGAGGCGGCGGGCATCGACGCGCCGGCCCTCGACCCGGCCCTCGCTCGCGCGCTCGCCCTCGCGGACGAGCGGGCCGAGGGAGCCGAGAGGCCCGGGGGACTGCCCACCGCGTGGACGGCCGCCGAGGGCGGGCACGCGGCGCGCATGGTCGCGCGGGAGCACCTGGCCGAGCTGGGGGACGGGCGGACGGGCACGGTCACCGGGCGGTTCGCGGGGGTGGAACTCCGGGTGACGCTGGAGGACGGCCGGATCGTCCGCTTCGCGGGCACGCCGGGCCAGACCTTCGAGAACCAGCGCCGACCGCGCCCCGCCGGGCAGCAGCCGCCGGCACTCATGGCGCTGCGCCCGGCCACCGGGTGGCAGCTCCGGGAGCCCGGGAACGACGGGCCGCACGAGGCCGTCGAGCCGGAGCAGGAGCAGCCGGCCGTCGTGGAAGCGGCCCCGGTTGCCCCGGTCACCCCGGCCGCCGTGCCGCCGGTGCGGCCGCCGGCGGCCTTCGGTGCGGCCCCGGTTGCCTTCGGTGCGGCCCCGGCGGTCCAGGCCGCCCCGGCCAGCACCGGCTCCGCCCCGGTGTCCGCGACCCCGCCGCCGGTGGTCCCCGCCGGGCCGCCGCCGCTGCCCGTGCTGGGGGGCCTGCGGTTCGACGGGACCGGCCTCACCGGCCGCCCCCCGTACGCGAGTTCGGCCGTCCGGGCCGGTTCGCCGTCGGACCCGCGGGAGTCCCGGATCCCCTGGGACACCGTCCGCGCACTGCTCAACCGCGCCTACCGCCAGGAGCGCGGCCGGCTGCTGCCGATGCTGCGGGAGTGGCTCGCCCCCGAGCACGTGGCGGCGGACCTGCTGGCCGAGGCGGACGCGCTGGTGGCGGCCCTGCCGTCGGAGCTGTTCGCCGAACTCCCGCACGAGGAGGACGCCCGACTGCTGCTCCGGGCCGGGTACCTCCTCCACGGCTCCTCGGCGGACCCGGGGGAGGAGGCCGCCGCGGCGGAGCAGGCCCGGGCCGAGCTGGCCGCCGCCCTGCTGGACCTGCTGGAGCCGCTCCGCGACCCCGCGCCGGACCCGGCCGCGGTCGAGCGGTCCCTGGACGGCCTGCGGGACGCCGTCTCCGCCCTGCCGGACCCGACCGGGGCCGCCGTGCGGGACGTTCTGGCCAGGATCGCGCGGACGCGGACGCGGATCACCGCGACCACCCCGCTGCACGAGGCCAACTCCCTGGTGAACGAACTGGCCGACCGCTTGATCGGCCAGGACGTGCGCCGCCTGCTGGGCGTGCCGACGGGCGACGGGGACCTCGAGTTCCTCGCCGGCCGGATCTTCCACGAGGCCCACGTCGTCCGTGACGACTGCTTCGACGTGAGGACGGTGCGCCATGCCCTGCGCGGCCTGTAGCGGGGGCCGTGGGAACGGCGGGACGGCCCCGGCCGTCCCGCCCCCGGGGGCCGGCACCATCCGCCCGCCCGGCGGTGTGGTGGCCGTCGACATTGCCGGGCGGGCGGAAGTTCCGTACCTTGGTGCCGGCTTTGGCTCCCAAAGGACTGTCCTTGACCTTGAGGCGTCGTCACCTGCCGTCGCACGGGCGGGTGGTGGCCACCGCCGGCGGTGGATGCGGGGAGAAGTTCCTCATGGCCGTCGAATCCGCTCCGGCCCTGAATTCCCCCCCCGATTCCCGGGCCTCCGCATGCCGGTACGGACCGGCGCCTCGGCGGAGAAGGGCGGGAGCACCGGTGGGGTGGAGCGCGGGTCCGGCCGTCGGGGTGCAGGGGCGGTAGGTGGTCGGCAGGGGTTGAGGCCCCGGCCGGCCGCGGCGAGGCTTGGAACCGGGCCGACCGGGCCGACCGGGCCGACCGGGCCGACCGGTGCGCCCGGGCCGACCGGTTGCGCGGGGCGGCGCGCCGGGCGGGGTGCCGGCCGGCCGCGCGGGGGAGTCGGGAAGGAGCGTGCGGAGGAGGTCTCAGCCCGCCCGGTGGCGGTGGCAGGACTGGTCGTGCGGGGGCGCGATCAGGGAGGCGGCGATCGCCTTGTTCACGGCGTCGATCCGGGAGACCGCGCCGAGCTTGGCGAAGACGTTGCGCAGATGGCGTTTGACGGTGGCTTCGGTGATCGTCAGCCGGGTGGAGATCTGGCCGTTGCTCAGCGCCTGCGCGACCAGCTCCAGGATCTCCAGCTCCCGGGCGGACAGCACGTTCTCGGTGATGCCCTGCATCCGGGCCAGGCTGTCCCGGGAGACGGCCAGGACCATCCGGTCCGAGCCGCGGTGGACGCTGCGGACCGCCGCGAGCAGCTCGTCGCCGCACACGCTCTTCAGCAGGTAGCCCCGGATGCCGGCGTTGATGAGCCGTCGGAGCAACTGGGGGCCGTCGTACATGGACAGCATGATGATCTGCGAGGACGGCGAGAGCGCCCGCATCCTGGTGACGGTGTCGGTGGGCTCGCCGTCGGGGAGTTCGACGTCCAGCAGGACGACGTCCGGCCGGTGCCGGGCGACCTGGGCGATGGCGTCGCCGCTGTTGGCGGCCTCGCTCACCACCACCATGTCGTCCTGCGACTCCAGGATCTCGCGCACCCCCTCGCGGACCAGCGCGTGGTCGTCGACCAGGGCGACGCGGGTGGTGGCGGACGCGGGGTCAGCAGCTACGGCGTCGCGCGGGTTCATCGAGGAGCCGTCCTTTGAGAGGTACCGAGAGATCCACCCTGGTGCCGTTGTCCGGACGGCTGTTGACCAGCAGTCGGCCGCCGAGCAGTTCGGCCCGCTCGCGCATCGAGGACAGGCCGACGCCGGCGTCGGCCGGCCGCTCCTGCGGCAGCCCGCAGCCGTCGTCCTCGACGGTGGCGCGGAGTTCGTTGGGGGTGATCTCGACGTTCACCAGCAGCACCGTGGCCCGGGCGTGGCGCAGGGAGTTGCGGACGCCCTCGCGGAGGATCAGGAACACCTCGTCGAGCACCTCCGGCGGAGCCCAGGCCTCGTCCCCGTTCACCCGGAGCCGGGCGGCCACGCCGTCGGGGCCCAGCGACTCCAGGTCGTTGAGCAGGGCCTTCTCCAGGCTCTTCAACGGCTGGCGGGTGTGCAGGTCGGAGGTGACCGCGCGCAGGTGGTGCATCGACTCCTGGATGGCCTGCTGGGCGGTGGCCAGCTTGACGCTCGCCCGGTCCGGCTGCTTGTCCAGGTAGAGGGTGTAGAGCTCCAGCTGGCGGTGGGTCACGCTCATGCCGTGCCCGATCCGGTCGTGGAGCTCGCGGGCGATCCGGCGCCGCTCGTCGAGCTGCGCCTCGTGGATCTTGTCGACGAGTAACCCGGTGTACGCGGCCACCGACTCGCGGATCCGCAGGGCGACACCGCGCTCCAGTGCGAGGGTGATCAGGGTGAGGGTGTCGACTTGTCTCGATCCGGGCGGAAGGTGGCTGAATATCGTCGACAGCGCCGCGTGGAAGAAGGCCGAGGAGGCCTGGACGGATTCCCGGGGGTGGACCCCGTCCGCCGCGCGTGTCGCGCCGACGTCCCAGGCCAGCAGCTTGCACGTCTGGTCGACCTCGACCTGCCCCACGCGCAGGCTGGTGACCACGTCGGCGACGATCTGACGGGCGGTGGCCAGGGCCTGGTCCAGCGAGGCCGGGCTCTGCGCGATGGCGTTGCCGGCCGCCCGGAGCGAGGCCTCGTAGGCCTCGACTATCTCGGGCGTGCGTTGTTCGATCAGGTCCGCCACCTGTTGGCGAGTCGTCAAGGCTGCCTTCTCCAAACCGGTCACGTGCCGGCCCCCGTGTCGCCTTGGCCAAGCGGGGTCAAGATACCAGAACGCCGTGCGAATTCGAGGGCGTGAAGATGGCCTCCGGGAGGCCCCCTCGCCGGTCGAGCGTGTTCGAATCTTCAACTAGTTCAAAGGCGCGGCCGGAATGCCGGGACCGGTGACAAAGGGGGGGTCGGCCGCGCCGTGAAGAAGTGGACGGCGGAGGTGGCCGGAAGTCGTCCCGTCGCGTCGGCCGCCACCCGGCCGGGCGCGGGCGGAGGGACCGCCGGTGGTACCGGGGCCGGAGCGGAGTGGCCCGGGGGTGGAGTGTCCACTACTCCCTTCGATACCCCCCGCTCATCCCTCCGGCGCGGATGGGCCGACAGCGCTGGCGAGACCGTTGTCCGGGACTACGGCGGCTCTCTAGCGTGACGTTCACAGGACGTCCGCAATCGACCGGTACTTCCTGCATGTCCGCAACAAGAGCATCACTCCGTGCATGTCCGCAACAAGACCAGTACTTCCCGCATGTTCGCAACAAGAAACAGTTGTGAGGAACCAGACCGTGAAGGCTGACCGGCTGCCCCGGCGCTACCAGGCGTTCGTCCCGATGACCCTGCCCGACCGCACCTGGCCGGACCGGACCCCCACGGCGGCGCCGCGCTGGCTCTCCACGGACCTGCGGGACGGGAACCAGGCGCTGGCCCGCCCGATGACGCCGGCCCGCAAGCTCGCCATGTTCGACCTCCTGGTGGCGATGGGCTACCGGGAGATCGAGGTCGGCTTCCCGGTCGCCAGCCAGGACGAGTACGACTTCGTCAGGATGCTGATCGAGCAGGACCGGATACCCGAGGACGTCCGCGTCTCGGTGCTGGTGCCGGCCCGCGACGAGCTGATCGAACGGACCGTGGAGAGCCTGCGCGGCGCCCGCGCCGCCACCGTCCACGTGTACAACGCGACCGCGCCGCTCTTCCGCGACCTCGTCCTCGGGATCGGCCGGCCGGAGTGCGTCGACCTCGCCCTGCGCGGCACCCGGTCGATGATGCGGCACACCGAGCGGCTGCTGGGCGACTGCGAGGTCGGCTACCAGTACTCCCCGGAGCTGTTCAACGAGACCGAGCCGGAGTTCGCCGTCGAGGTCTGCGAGGCGGTGATGGACCTCTGGGAGCCCGGCCCGGGCCGCGAGATCGTGCTGAACTTCCCGGCCACGGTCGAGCGTTCGATGCCGCACGTGTTCGCCGACCAGATCGAGTGGCTGGACCGCACCCTCTCCCGCCCCGAGTACCGCTGCCTGTCGATCCACCCGCACAACGACCGGGGCACCGGGGTGGCCGCCACCGAACTGGCCCTGCTGGCCGGGGCGAAGCGGGTCGAGGGCTGCCTGTTCGGCGGCGGGGAGCGGGCCGGCAACGTCTGCCTGGTCACCCTCGGCCTCAACCTGCTGACCCAGGGCGTCGACCCGGGCATCGACTTCTCCGACATCGACCGGGTGCGCCGCACCGTCGAGCACTGCTCCGGACTGCCGGTCTCCCCCCGCCACCCCTACGGCGGCGAACTGGTCCACACCGCCTTCTCCGGGACGCACCAGGACGCCATCAGGAAGGGCTTCGCCGCCCTGGAGGCCGAGGCCGCCGCCGCCGGCGAGAGCCCGCGCGACCGCGCCTGGCGGATGCCGTACCTGCCGATCGACCCGCAGGACCTCGGCCTCGGCTACGAGGCGGTGGTCCGGGTGAACAGCCAGTCCGGCAAGGGCGGCGTCGCCCACGTCATGAGCGCCCGGCACGGCCTGGACCTGCCGCGCGGGCTGCAGATCGAGTTCGCCCGCACCGTGCAGGCGGTCGCCGAGGCCACCGGCGCCGAGGTCGCGCCGGACCGGATCGGCCGGCTCTTCGAGCGGGAGTACCGGTCCACCGCGGACGAGACCAAGCCGCTGGCCGTACGCCACGCGCCGGTCCCCACCGAGCTGTTCGTCGACGGGGCCGGCCCCGCCAGCGCGGACGGCACGGTCCGCGCGGAGGAGGTGCGCAGCCTCGGCGCGACCCTGGCGCCCTGGGGCGTCGAGGTCCGGGACGTCCGGCACACCGGCCCCGAGGGCAAGTCCGCGGACCCGGGGCGGGAGGCCGCCGTCTACGCCCGCTGCGCCTTCCCGGACGGGCCGGCCTGGGGCTTCGGCCGGGGCCCCGGCCTGCACGCCGCCGCCTTCTCCGCGATCCGGGCCGCCGCCGCCCGGGCCGGCCAGGGCCCGGCCGAACCGGACCCGCCCGCACCGGAGCGGGCCCGGGCCCAGGGCGCCGCCCCGCTCCCCGCCGAGCGCCGCTGAGCCCGAACACCAGCTGGGCCCACCACAGACCCACCGACGGGGCACCGCCGGGAGCCCCGGAGCAGCACCGAGCACCACCCGAGCACCGCTGAGTCCCACGCAGCCGGTTCCCCCACCCACACCCGCACGTACGCACGAGAGAAAGTCTGAGCAATGATGCTGGTCGAACGCGATGAGCACCTGGCCTTCCTGGCCGGTCTGCTGACCGAGGCGGTCGGGGGCAGGGGACGGATCGCCGTGGTGAGCGGCCCGGCGGCCACCGGAACGAGCGCCCTGCTGGACGAGTTCGTCGAGCAGGCGGCCGGGGCGGGCGTCCTGCCGCTGACGGCGGTGGGGTCGGCCGCCGAGACCGGCCTGCCGCTCGGCGTGCTGGGCCAGCTGCTGCGCGGCGCCCCGGTGCCGGCCGAGCAGCGGGCCGCCGTCCGCGAACTGCTCGCGGCCGGCCCGGACCGGCGGGAGTCGGCCGCCCGGGAACTGAGCGCCCTGCTGCTCGACCTGGCCGAACGGCAGCCGCTCGCCCTGGTGGTGGACGACGTCCAGCACGCCGACCCGGACTCGCTGGCCTGCCTCTCCCACCTGACCCGCCGGCTCGGCCGCTCCCGGATCATGGCCGTCCTCGGCCGGACCGGCCGGGCCGCCCACCGCACCGCCGAGTTCCACCAGGAGCTGCTGCGCCGCCCCGGCTGCCACAGCCTGGTCCTGCCCCTGCTCACCCCCGACGGTGTGGAGCGGCTGGTCGCCGAGCGCCTGGGCCGGGAGGCCGCCGACCGGCTCGCCGCCGACTGCCACCGGATCAGCGGCGGCAACCCGCTGCTGCTCACCGCCCTGCTCGACGGGCAGCTCGCGGCGGTGCGGGCCGGCACCGCCGACGGCGGGCTGGCCGTCGCCGACGGCTACGGGCAGGCGGTGCGCGACCTGCTGCACCGGAGCGCCCCCGGGCTGCTCCCGCTCGTCCAGGCGCTCGCCGTGCTCGGCGCCCCGGACGGGGTCGGCCGGCTGCTCGGCGTGGACGGCGCGGAGGCGGCGCGCGGCCTGCGCGAGCTGGCGGACTGCGGCCTGCTGGCCCCCGACGGCTTCCGCCACCCGGCCGCCCGGGCCGCCGTGCTGCTCGACACCGGCTCCGAGCGCAGGGCCGAACTGCACGGCAGGGCCGCCGGACTGCTGCACGCGGGCGGGGGCGCCGCGGCCGCGACGGCCGAGCACCTGCTCGCCTCCGGTCGGGTCGAGGAGGCCTGGACCGTCCCCGTACTGGAGGAGGCCGCCACGCTGGCGCTGGCCGAGGGCCGGGTCGGCCAGGCCGTCGAGTACCTGCGGCTGGCCTGCCGGGTCTGCGCGGACGGGCCCCGGCTGGCCCGGATCAGGACGGCCCTGGTCCGCGCCGAGTGGCGGATCAACCCGGGCGCCCCGACCCCGCACCTCACCGAGCTCACCACCGCCCTGCACCGCGGCCACCTGCGCCCCAGCGACGGCCTGGTGCTCGCCAAGGCCCTGCTGTGGCACGGCCGTTTCGAGGAGGCCAGGGACGTGCTGTCCCGGCTCGGCCTGGAGAGCGGCCCGCACGACCCGGAGACCGCGGCCGAGCTGCGGACCACCCGGCCGTGGCTGCGCTGCTGGTACGCGCCGCTGCTGGCGCACGTGCCGTCCGCCGAGGAGGAGCCGGACCCGCGCCCGGCGCCGTCCACCGCGGTCAGCTGGCGGCTGGAGGCGGCCACCGCGCTGGACTCGGTGCTCAGCCACGGCCCGTCCGAGCAGGCGGTCGCCGAGGCCGAGCGGATCCTGCGCACCTCCCGGCTGGACGAGACGGGCATGGACACCGTCGAGTCGGCGCTGCTCGCGCTGACCTACGGCGACCGGGCCGACCGGGCCGCGCCCTGGTGCGACGGCCTGATCGCGGAGGCGGCCGCCCGCCAGTCCCCGGGGCGCCAGGCCCGGTTGGCGACCATCCGGGCCGAGATCGCCGTCCGGCAGGGCGACCTGCCCGGCGCCGAGCGGTACGCCCGGCAGGCGCTGGAGATCATCCCGGCCGGCAGCTGGGGGGTGGCGGTCGGCGGCGCGCTGGCCAGCCTGCTGACCGCGCTGACCGCGATGGGCCGCCACGACGAGGCCGCCGACCAGCTCAACCTGCCCGTCCCGGAGGCGATGCTGCAGAGCCGCTACGGCCTCCACTACCTCCAGGCCCGCGGCCGGTACCAGCTGGCCACCGGCCACCTGAACGCCGCGCTCGGCGACTTCCTCGCCTGCGGCGAGCTGATGCGCCAGTGGGGGCTGGACGTGCCCGGCCTGGTCGCCTGGCGCGGCGAGGCCGCCGAGGCGATGCTCCAGCTGGGCGACCGCGACGGGGCCCGGCGCCTGCTGGAGGAGCAGCTCGCGATGGTCGACCAGTGCGCGCCGCGGGCGCGGGGCGTGGCGATGCGCCAGCTCGCCGCCACCGGCGACCTGCGCCAGCGCCCGGCCCTGCTGCGCAAGGCCGCGGACGTGCTCCAGGAGGCCGGCGACCGGTACGAGCTGGCCCGGGCGCTCGCCGACCTGGCCAGGACCTACCACGACCTGGGCGAGCTGCGCCGGGCCAGGCTCACCGCCCGCCGCGCCTGGATGCTGGCCGAGGAGTGCCAGGCCCAGCCGCTCACCCGGCTGCTGGGCGTGGAGTTCGGCTGGAGCAGCGGCGGCGACCAGTCGGCCCGGGAGAGCGCCCCGGCGGTGTCCGACGCGGTGCTCAGCGACGCCGAGTGCCGGGTCGCCGAGCTGGCCGCGCACGGCTACACCAACCGGGAGATCGCCAAGCGGCTGTACGTGACGGTCAGCACCGTGGAGCAGCACCTGACCCGGGCCTACCGGAAGCTGCGGGTCAGCTCCCGGGTCGACCTGCCCACGGCGATGGGCGCGCTGACCCGGGCCGGCTGAGCCCCGGCCGGGCCCCCGGCGGGCCCCTGGTCGAGCCCCGGCGGGGCCGGGCAGGGGGCCCCGCCGGGACAGGGGGCCCTAAGGGGCGGACCGGGGTGTTCGAGCGGGTCCGCCCCTGCTGGAATGCGTCTGTCAGTCGTCCATGGCCGGAATTTTCCAGAAAGGGGGGCGACATGGCGCTGACCTTGTCAGAGAAGGACGTGCCACCGCTCGCGGAACAGGACGGGGCATTGCCCCGGATCATCGGCATCGCCACCGCGAACCCGCCGGACTCCTATGCGCAGAGCGATATCCTCGACATATTCGGGATAACCGACCAGCGCATTCGGTCGCTTTTCATGAACAGCGCGATCGACCGCCGTTTCCTCATTCTCCCGCCGGAGGGGCCGGACGGCGGGCGCCGGATGGAGACCCAGGGCGAACTGCTCCGCAAGCACCGGGCGTCGGGCGTGGAGACGGGCGCGCGGGCGGTGCGCGAGTGCGTGGCCCGCACCGGCCTCGACCTCTCCGAGATCGGCTACATCTGCTGCGTCACCACCACCGGACTGCTCACCCCCGGACTCTCCGCCCACCTGATCAAGGAACTGGGCCTCGACGTTCGGACCAGCCGGCTCGACGTGGTCGGCATGGGCTGCAACGCCGGGCTCAACGGCCTGACCGCGGTGGCCGGTTGGGCCGCCGCCAACCCCGGGCGGCCGGCCCTGATGGTCTGCGTCGAGACCTGCTCGGCGGCCTACGTCTTCGACGGCACCATGCGCACCGCGGTGGTCAACAGCCTGTTCGGCGACGGCGCCGCGGCGGTGATCCTGATGGCCGACCCGGACGGCCTGCTGGACCGCTCGGAGAGCGGCGTGCGGGCCGAGGGCCCGACCGTCCTCAAGTTCTCCAGCCGCATCATCCCCGAGGCCGTCGACGCGATGCGCTACGACTGGGACGACGACCAGGGCAAGTTCAGCTTCTTCCTGGACCGCGACGTGCCGTACGTGGTCGGCGCGCACGCCGAACTCGTCGTCGACAGGCTGCTGGAGGACACCGGCCTTCGGCGCAGCGACATCGCCCACTGGATCGTCCACTCCGGCGGCAAGAAGGTCATCGACTCGGTCCAGATCAACCTCGGACTGACCCGGCACGACGTCCGGCACACCACCGGGGTGCTGCGGGACTACGGGAACCTCTCCAGCGGCTCGTTCCTGTTCTCCTACGAGCGGCTGATGGCCGAGGGTCAGGTCCGGCCCGGCGACCTCGGGGTCTTCATGACGATGGGCCCCGGATCGACCATCGAGACGGCCCTCGTCCGGTACTGACCGGAATGCACCAGACACAGCCCGCACCTTCCGAAAGAGGAATTCCCATGTCCGTCAGCGAACTGCTTCCCGAACGCACCGGGTCGGCCGGGCGCCACGTCCTGATCGACTGCTCCGCGCCGCTGACCGAGCAGCTGATCGGCCAGGTCGTCGAGGTCTGCGACGAGCTGGAGGACGCCGACCGGGCGACCTTCGCCGTGCTGCACGTCGAGGGGACGGCCGGCGTCCGCGAGCAGGCCTGGCCCGGCGAGGTCGGCATCCACCTGGTCAACAAGTGGGAGCGCGCGCTGCGCCGCCTGGAGCGCGTCCCGGCCGGCGTCCTCGCCGTCGCGGCCGGCGAGTGCGCGGGCCCGGCGCTGGACCTGCTGCTGGCCGCCGACCACCGGATCGCCACGGCGGACACCCGGCTGAGCCCGGCGGTCACCGCCGGCCGGCTGTGGCCCGGCATGGCCGTCCACCGCCTGGTCCAGCAGCTGGGCGTCGCCCGCGCCCGCCGCCTGGTGCTGTTCGGCACCGAGGTCACCGCGGCGGAGGGCGCCGAGCTGGGCCTGTTCGACCGGGTCGTCGAGGACCGCGCGGGCGTCGCCGCCGCCGTCGAGAGCGCCGGCGCGCTGCTCGGCGGGCTGGTCGGCGGCGAGCTGGCGATCCGTCGCCGGCTGCTGCTGGACGCCACCACCACCAGCTTCGAGGAGTCGCTCGGCGCCCACCTGGCGGCCTGCGACCGGACGCTCCGCAACCAGTCCGCCGACCGGGCCTGACCCGTCCGGCGCCCGACCGTCCCGCGCCCGGGCCGGCCGGCGCCCGACCCGACCCGTACCCGACCCACCGAGGGAAACAGCTGTCATGACCGTCCCAGTCTTCACCCTGGACACCGCGCGCAGCGTGGACACCGCCCCGGAGGCCAGGCTGTCCCGGCAGCGCTTCCTGCGGGAGCACGTCGCAGAGGTCTACGGTGCGCTCACCGAGGAGCGCACCGTCCACCTGCGACTGGACGAGCTGCTGCGCCGGGCCGGGGAACGCCACCCCGGCCTGGTGCCCGGCGAGGCGCAGCTGGCCGCCGAGCACGGGCTGCGGCAGGCCGACAAGGAGGGCCTGGAGATCGACCAGGGCATCTTCCTCCAGGCCGTCCTCGCCCACCCCGAGTGCGGCCGGCACCTGATCGACGCGATGCTGCGCCCCACCGAGCGGGCGCTGGCCCTGCTCCCGGAGTTCAGCCGCACCGGCAGCGCCGACCTCGGCGTGGTCCGGATCGAGCGCCGCGACGGCACCGCCCACGTGACCGTCCACAACGACCACTGCCTGAACGCCGAGACCAACGCCCATGTCGAGGACATGGAGACCGCGGTGGACCTCGTCCTGCTCGACCCGGCCACCGAGGTCGGCGTCCTGCGCGGCGGCGAGATGACCCACCGGCGCTACCTCGGCCGCCGGGTGTTCAGCGCCGGGATCAACCTCACCGAGCTGCACGAGGGCACCATCTCGTACGCGGACTTCCTGATGCGCCGCGAGATCGGCTACATCAGCAAGATCTACCGCGGCCTGCTGGTCGACGACGACCGCGCCTGGCCGCAGCGCACGCTGGAGAAGCCCTGGGTGGCCGCCGTGGACACCTTCGCGATCGGCGGCGGGGCGCAGCTGCTGATGGTCTTCGACCACGTGATCGCCGCCGCCGACAGCTACTTCAGCCTGCCCGCCGCCCAGGAGGGCATCGTCCCCGGCCTCGGCAACCTGCGCCTCACCCGGCTCGCCGGCGGCCGGGTCTCCCGCCAGGTCATCCTCGGCGGGCGCAAGATCCGGGCCCGCGAGCCCGACGCCGCCGCGCTGTTCGACGAGGTGGTCGAGCCCAGGGCGATGGACGCGGCCGTGGAGGCCGCCGCCGCCCGGCTGGCGAGCCCCGCGGTGGTCGCCAACCGGCACATGCTCCACCACGCCGAGGAGCCCGTCGAGACCTTCCGCCACTACCTCGCCGAGTTCGCCCTCCAGCAGGCCCTGCGGCTGTACGGGCTGGACGTGATCGCCAAGGTCGGCGCGTCCTGGACCCGCCGCCCGGCGAAGGACGCCTGATGCGCCCGGTCGAGGCGATGCTGGAGATCCTCCGGGCCGAAGGCGTCACCACCGTCTTCGGCAACCCCGGCACCAGCGAACTGCCCTTCACCGACGCGCTCAGCGCGGCCGGGGACATCGACTACGTGCTCGGTGCCCACGAGGGCTCGGTGGTCGCCATGGCGGACGGCTACGCCCGGGCCACCGGCCGCACCGCCTTCGTCAGCCTGCACATCGCGGCCGGCCTCGCCAACGGCCTGGTCGGGCTGCTCAACGCCAGCCGCTCGCGCACCCCGATGGTGGTCACCGCGGGCCAGCAGGACCGCCGCCACCTGGCCTGCGACCCGATGCTCTCGGGCGACCTGATCGGCCTGGCCTCCGCGGCGGTCAAGCAGACCTTCGACGTCCAGCACGCCCACGACCTGCCGCTGATGCTCACCCGGGCCTTCGCCGCCGCCCGGCGCGCCCCCGCCGGGCCGGTGTTCCTGTCCATCCCGATGGACCTGCTCACCGAGGACGTCGACGTCGAGGTGCCCGGCCGCTCCACCCTCGCCCCGCAGGGCCCGGCCACCGAACTCGCCGCCGCCGCCGGGCTGCTGGCCGCCGCCGAGCGCCCCGCCCTGGTGGCCGGGGACGCCGTCGGCCGCGACGGTGCGGTGGCCGAACTGACCGCGCTCGCCGAGGCGCTCGGCGCGGTGACGTACCACCAGCCGATGAACGACAACCTGGACTTCCCCACCTCGCACCCGCTGTACGGCGGCATGCTGGGCGCCACCCACGCCGCGATCCGGGAGACCCTGGCGGCCCACGACACCGTCCTGATCGTCGGCACCCACGCCTTCATGGCCCACCACTACACCCCCGGCTCGCCGATCCCGGAGACCACCACCGTCCTCCAACTGGACGCCGACGCCGCCGAACTGGGCCGCAACTTCGGCGTCCGACTGGGCCTGCACGGCGCGCTGCGGCCCTCCCTGGCCGCCCTCGCGGAGCAGCTCGCCGGACGCGTCCCGCGGGCCGCCGAGCGGACCACCGCCGCCGGCCGGCGGGCGGCGGCCGGGTGGGCCGCCACCGACCGCGCCGCGCTCGCCGCGTGCGGACCGGGCCCGCTCGACCCGCTGGCCGCCGCCCACGCCGTGGCCGCCGGACTGCCCGAGGACGCCGTGGTGGTCGAGGAGGCCATCACCACCGGCCTGCGGCTGCGCCAGGTGCTCCGCCAGGACCGCCCGGGCTCGTACCTGCACACCGTCGGTGGCGGCCTCGGCCACGGCATCGGCGCCGCCGTCGGCCGCCGGATGGGCGACGACAGCCGCCCGGTGGTCGCCGTGCTCGGCGACGGCTGCGCGATGTTCGGCCTCCAGGGCCTGTGGGCGGCCGGCCACTACCGCGTGCCGGTGACCTTCGTGGTGATGAACAACGGCGAGTACCGCACCCTCAAGGAGACCCTGGACACCTGGGACAGCCGCTCCACCCGGGGCGGGCGCTACCTCGGCCTGGACCTGGCCTTCGGCCCGGACAGCGGCCGCCACCGGCTGGACTTCCGGGCCGCCGCCGAGTTCTTCGGCATCGAGGCCGTCCGGGCCTCCCACCCCGCCGAACTCACCGAGATCGTCGCCAAGTCGGCGTCCGCGACCGCGCCGCTCCTGGTCGACGTGCCCATCACCGGGCACACCCCGCCTCGTTGAACCGGGGGCGTGCCCGACGGACACGCCCCGGTACGCCGTTCGTCGGGGCCGAACCACTGACAAGGGAGGTGGCCGCGATGAGCGGTCTCATTCAGCTGGACGCCGGGCTCGACCCGGCACTCTCCGGTGGCGAGCTCCAGGTACGGGAGCCCGCCACCGGGCGCCCGATCGCCGTGGTCTCGCTGGCGGCGGCCGCGGACGTGGACCCCGCCGTGGCCGCCGCCGCGCAGGCCCAGCCCGGCTGGGCGGCGACCCCGCCGACCGGGCGCGCCGCCGTCATGCGCCGCGCCGCCGCCGTGCTGGAGCGCCACCGCGAGGAGATCGTCGACCTGCTGGTCCGCGAGGGCGGATCGGTGCGCGGCAAGGCCGACTTCGAGGTCGGCGCCGTCCTGGACGAGCTGTGGTCCGCCGCCGCGCTGCCCACCCGCCCCAACGGCCACCTGCTGGCCTCCGAGCCGGGCCGGGAGAGCTTCGCCCGCCGGGTGCCGCTCGGGGTGGTCGGCGTGATCAGCCCGTGGAACGTCCCGCTCGTGCTGGCGATGCGCGCGGTCGCCCCCGCGCTGGCCCTCGGCAACGCCGTGGTGGTCAAGCCCGACGTGCACACCCCGGTCTCCGGCGGCCGGGTGATCACCCGGCTCTTCGAGGAGGCGGGCCTGCCCGCCGGGCTGCTCCAGGTGCTGCCCGGCGACGCCGAGGTCGGCGAGGCCCTGGTCCGCCACCCCGACGTGCCGATGATCGCCTTCACCGGCTCCAGCGAGGTCGGGGCCCGGATCGGCGCGGTCGCCGGCGGCATGCTCAAGCGCGTCTCGCTCGAACTCGGCGGCAACAACGCCCTGATCGTCCTCGACGACGCCGACCTCGACGCCGCGGCCTCGTCCGGGGCCTGGGGCTCCTTCTTCCACCAGGGCCAGATCTGCATGGCCGCCGGGCGCCACCTGGTGCACCGCGCCGTCGCCGACCGGTACCTGGAGCTGCTCGCCGACCGCGCCCGCAAGCTGCGCCTCGGCGACCCGTTCCGCGAGGAGGTCGACCTCGGCCCGGTCATCGGCGAGCGGCAGCTCGACCGGGTCGAGCGGATCGTCCGCGAGTCGGTGGCGGCCGGCGCCGTGGTGCTGGCCGGCGGTGCCCGGCGCGGCCCGTTCTTCGAGCCGACCGTGCTGGCCGGCGTCACCCCCGACATGCCCGCCTTCACCGAGGAGGTGTTCGGGCCGGTCGCCCCGGTCACCGTGGTCGCCGACGACGACGAGGCCGTCGAACTGGCCAACCGGACCGCGTACGGGCTCACCGCCGCCGTCCAGACCGGCTCGGTGCGGCGCGGCCGGGCGATCGCCGACCGGCTGCGCACCGGCATGGTCCACGTCAACGACCAGACCATCAACGACGAGGCCCACGTGCCGCACGGCGGCCGCGGCGCCTCCGGCAACGGCACCCGGCACGGCTCCGAGCACAGCTGGGACGAGTACACCCAGTGGCAGTGGCTGACCGTCCGCGAGACCCCGGCGAGGTACCCGTTCTGATGGCCGAGCCGACACGGGTGCGGTACGAGAGGAAGGGCCGGGTCGGGTACGTCACCCTCGACCGGCCCGAGGTGCTGAACGCGATGGACCTGCGCATGCACGAGGAGCTGTGCGGGATCTGGGACGAGGTCGAGGCCGATCCCGAGGTCTGGGTGGTGGTGCTGGCCGGCGCCGGGGACCGGGCCTTCTCGGTCGGCCAGGACCTCAAGGAGCTGGCCGAACGGGTCAGGGCCGGCACCGCCACCTCCACCTTCGGCAGCCGGGGCAAGCCGGGCTACCCCCGGCTCACCGAGCGGTTCGCGCTCTCCAAGCCGGTCGTCGCCCGGGTCCAGGGCTTCGCCATGGGCGGCGGCTTCGAGCTGGCGCTGGCCTGCGACATCATCGTCGCCGCCGAGGACGCCGTCTTCGCGCTGCCCGAGGCGAAGCTCGGCCTGATCGCCGGCGCCGGCGGGGTGTTCCGGCTGGCCCAGCAGCTGCCCTACCGGGCCGCGCTGGGCCACCTGATGACGGGCCGCCGGCTGAGCGCCCGGCGCGCGCTGGAGTACGGGCTGGTCAACGACGTGGTGCCGGCCGGGGAGCTGGACGACTGCGTGGACGGCTGGGTGCGCGACATCCTGCGCTGCGCCCCGCTGTCCGTCCGCGCGGTCAAGGAGGCGGCGGCCAAGGCCCTCACCACGCCGCTGGAGCAGTCCTTCGCCACCCGCTACGTCTGGGAGGAGCGCCGGATGCACAGCCGGGACGCCGAGGAGGGCCCGCTGGCCTTCCTGGAGAAGCGCGAACCGGAGTGGACCGGCACCTGACGCGACAGTGACGGCAACGACGAGGCCGCCGCCGGGAATCCGGCGGCGGCCTCGGTCGTCGTGCGGCGACCGCGTCGACTACGGGACGATGACCAGGCGCTTGTGCCCGGTGTCCTCGGCCTGCCAGGCCTGCTCGATCTCCGCCAGCGGCACGGCCCGGGTGTCGATCCGGATCTCACCGGCGGCGGCGCCCGCCATCAGGCGGTTGAACATGTCCAGGAACGCCTGCGGCGGCGGGAAGCCGCCGCCCACGATGGTCAGGCCCGCGCTGCGGATCGTGCCGGCCGACAGTTCGATGGTGGCGCCCGCCGACTCGCCGATCTGCACCAGCCGGGGGCCGGAGCTCTTCAGGTGGAAGTCCTTGCGGGTCATCGCGGTCAGCAGCGCCTCGGTCGGCTTGCCCCACAGGTAGTCCAGGATCACGTCGTACCCGGTGTCGCCGGCCGCGGCGGCGAAGGCCTCGGCCATCTCCTCCTGGGTGCCGTTCAGCGGGACGGTGGCGTCCGCGCCGTACTCGCCCAGGGTGTCCAGGACCTCCTGGTTGCGGCCGGCGGCGACGACCCGTCCGGCGCCCAGGTGCTTGGCGATCTGGATGGCGAGCTTGCCGGCGGCGCCGGTGGCGCCCAGCACCAGGACGGTCTCGCCGGGCTGCAGCTTGGCGGCGTGCTCCAGCGGTATCCACGAGGAGAGTGCCGGGTTGGGCAGCGCGGCGGCGGTGAGGTCGTCCACGCCGTCCGGCACCGGCCAGGTGAACGGGGCGCGGGCGACGGTCAGTTGCGCCATCGAGCCGTACGGCTTGCGGGCCCCGCCGAAGAACACCCGGCTGCCGTCCTCCCGCCGGCCGACGCCGTCCAGGCCGACCACCGCGGGCAGGTTGTCGGAGCTGGCGAAGTGGCCGCCGCCGGCCACCGCCTTGGTGGAGGGGTTGAGCGCGGCCGCCAGGACCTGGACGAGCACCTCGCCCTCGCCCGCGGTCGGCTCGGGGAACCGCTCGAAGCGGGGCGGCTTGCCGAGCGTGTGGAGGACTGCGGCGTCCATGGTGCTACTCCATTCACAGGTGATCGGGCCGAACGTACGCCGGTCCCCGGCCGAGGGCGGCCGGGGACCGGGGAAAACATCAGTTGATCAGACTGGCTTCCTTGGCCGCCAGTTCGAGCTCGGCGGGGGATCCGGTGAAGATGGTGCGGACGTGCTCGGTGACGGCCTCGACCGGCCAGTCCCACCAGGCGATCCGGGCGAGCCGGTCGATGTCCGCGTCCTCGAAGCGCTTCTTGATCAGCTTGCCGGGGTTGCCGCCGACCACGCCGTAGGCCGGCACGTCGGAGGTGACCACGGCCCGGGTGCCGATGATCGCGCCGTCGCCGATCGTCACGCCCGGCATGATCACGGCCTCCCGGCCGATCCACACGTCGTTGCCGATGACGGTGTCGCCGCGGCTGGCGACGGTGGCCAGCGCGTCCACCGTCCGCGCGGTCCAGTCCCCGCCGAACATGAAGAACGGGTAGGTGGTGGAGCCGATCATCGGGTGGTTGGCGGCCGGCATGATGAACTGGGTGCCGGTGCCGATGGCGCAGTACTTGCCGATCACCAGCTTCTCGGGCCCGAAGTTGTAGAGCACGTTCCGGGTCTCGAACGCCGCCGGGTCGTCGATGTCGGCGTAGTAGGTGAATTCCCCCACCTCGATCAGCGGGGAGCTGATCAGGTTCTTCAGGAACACCACCTTGTTGTCCATTCCCGGAAGGTACGTCTGGGAAGGGTCGGGGCTGACGGGCATGGCCTCTCCTCGTGCGGGACTATGCCTTGACGGCGGTGACGAACAGGAAGTTTCCGGGGCCGGACAGGTCGCGCACGGTCATCCCGGCGTCGGCCAGCCAGCCGGTGAGCTGCTCCGGGTCGAAGGAGCCGCGGTGCGCCTGGCGCTCCAGCCGGCTCTGGAACTGTCGGTAGAGCGGGTCGGCGGCCTGACGGAAGGTCATGACCGTGAAGGTGCCGCCCGGGCGCAGGCAGCGGCCGACCTCGCGGATCGCCCGCTCCGGGTCGGGGATGGCCTGCAGCGCGTTCCAGCAGTTCACCCCGCCCAGCGAGGCGTCCTCGAACGGCAGCTCCAGGGCGCTGCCGCGGACGGTGAGGACCCGGTCCAGCTTGGCCCGCAGCTGGGCCAGCATCTCGGCGGAGAGGTCGAGCGCGATCACCCGCTCCTCGCCGAGCGAACGGGCCAGCACCCTGGTCCAGCGGCCGGCGCCGGCCGCCAGGTCGAGCACCGGGCCGTCGACCGGCCGGACGTGCTCGGTGAGGTAGGCGTCCTCGTCGTCGAGCGACACCCAGCCGCCCCAGTTGGCGCCCATGATCCGGACGAACCCGGCCCGCAGGCCGCGCTCGTACCGGCCGGCCAGCAGCGGGTCGCTCGGGCCGGACGGCTGGTCGTGGAAGTCCAACAGCCCGTCCACCGACGGGAATACGGCCTCGCAGCCGGTGCAGACGGCGGCCTCGGCGCCGCCGGCCAGCGGCTGCCGGCAGCGCGGACAGCGGACGGCCCGGGTGTGGCCCCGAAGGACGTCCGCGGCCGGGGACGGCTCGGCGGTCCGCTCCTCCTCGGGGGCGGGCACCACGAAAGGGGACACCGTGGCGCCGTGCTCGCAGGCCCAGACCGCCTTGGCGCCGGAGTAGGCCAGCAGCGCCCGGGTCTCGGTCGCCCACAGCTCGGCGGTGCGCTCGGCGGGCAGGCCGAGCCACCGGTCGAGCGCGGGGGCGGTGGCCCGCTCCTGCTCGGTCAGGCCCCAGACGGCGGGGGAGGGGAAGACCCGGCCGAGGTCCCACCGGGTCGCGGCGTCCGCGGTCTCCCACGGCTGGAGGCAGCGGGCCAGCCGGGACAGGTCGTCCCGGTCCACCCCGGTGCCGGGGACGGCGGCGAGGATCCGCTCGCCGTCCTCGGGGAAGTGGCCCAGCAGGAAGAACAGGGCGGCGCCGCGACCGGCGTCCGTCCCGCCGTCCGACAGCAGCCGGAGGTAGCGGTCCAGGCCGGCCCGGACGGCCTCGTGGGCGGGGAATCCGCCGTCCGGGCCGGCGGCCTCGGCCAGCAGCCCGAGCAGCAGGGCGAGCCTGGCCTGGTGTGCGGGCGGGACGGTGTCCAGCGCGTCCAGCAGGGCCGGAATTCCGGCGAGCGCGTCCGGGCGGAGGGAACCGTCCGCCTGGAATTCCGCGGCGAGCCGGCGGAATACGCCGTCGATTTCGGCGGGGGTCGAGCCGGTGAATTCGTCGATCGTGGCGCGCGCGACCGAAATCGCGCTCGTGTCACTCATGGTGCGGAGCCTACCCGTCCCGGTCTGCGAGGCAGATCCGAATATGGTGCGAGAAGCGTGTTCTGAGGGGAATTCAGGGGGTGTAGGGGGGTGTTAGGGGATGAGCAGGACGCGGCCGCTGGTGCGGCGCTCCTCGACGGCGGCGTGCGCCTCGGCGGCCCGGCCGAGCGGGAAGCGGGAGTCGATCCGGACGGTCAGCTTCCCCTCGCGCATCCACTGGAAGCAGCGCTCCAGGAAGTTCAGCGGCGGCCACGACTCGTCGAAGAAGTGCGGCAGGCAGAAGCGGGTGACGAACAGCGAGCCCTTGTCGTTCAGCGTCATCAGGTCCAGCGGCGGGACGAAGCCGCTCGCCTGGCCGAAGTTGATCAGGTAGCCGCGCGGGGCCAGGCTGTCGAGGTTTGCCTCGAAGGTGTCCTTGCCGACCGCGTCGTAGACCACCCGGACGCCCTCACCGCCGGTGATCCGCTTGACCTCGGCGGCCACGTCCTCGGTGCCGCCGGAGACGATCACCGCCTCGGCGCCGGCCTCCTTGGCGACGACGGCCTTCTCCTCGGCGGAGACCACGCCGATGACCCGCGCGCCGCGCATCCGGGCGAACTGGGTGATCAGCGTGCCCACGCCGCCGGCCGCCGACTGCACCAGGGCCCAGTCGCCCTCGGCCAGCGGGTACGCCTCGTGGGTCAGCTTGTACGCGAGCAGGCCCTGCACCGGCAGGCCGGCCGCCTCGCCGAGGTCGATGTCCTCCGGCACCGGGATCAACTGCGCGGCGGGGGCGATGACATGGCTCGCGTACGAGCCGGCCGCCAGGGCCCAGGCGACCCGGTCGCCGACCCGCACGCCGGTCACGTCCGGGCCGAGCGCCTCGACGTAGCCGGAGCCCTGGTAGCCGGGCTCCAGCGGGAGCGCGGCGTCGGCCCGGTAGTAGTCGCGCTTGGCGAGGTCGCCGCGCCGGTTGAGGATGTCGAAGAAGGTGACGGCCGCGGCGTGGGTGCGCAGCAGCACCTGGCCCGGGCCGGGCTCGGGCAGTTCGAGGTCCTCCAGCTCCAGCACCTCGGGGCCGCCGTAGGCGTGCTGACGGATGATCTTCATGGCGGGTGTCACTCTCTCTGGGAACGGGTGGCGTGTGAACTGACGGATCGTCAGCGAGGCTTGGCGTTCAGGTAGTTGCTGAAGGCCTTGATCTGGAAGCGCTGGAACCCGGTGAAGGAGATGCCGTCCTTGGAGCGCTTGAAGAGGCCGGGCACCGACTGGCCCTGCTTCCCGGTCGCCGCGGCGTAGTGGTAGAGCATCTTGACCCGGCGGCGGCGGATCTTCTCGTAGCGGCGCAGCAGTTCGGCGGGGGAGCCCTGGCCGGACAGCGCCCGCCCGATCACCCAGGCGTCCTCCAGCGCCTGGTTGGCGCCCATGCCGGTGCGCGGCGGGACGGCGTGCACCGAGTCGCCGAGCAGCGTCACCGGGCCGCGCCCCCACACCTTGGGGACCTGGTGCAGGATGTGCGGGAAGACCTGGACGTCCTCGTCGCTGATCGACTCCAGCAGCTCGGGCAGCGGGGAGGAGAAGCCGGCGAACCGGGCCCGCAGGTTGGCCACCGCGGACTGCGGCCGGCCGTCGGCGCCGATCGGGCCGGTGCCGTCGGGGGAGCCGGGCGCGCCGGGCGGGACCGCGTCGCCGTCCGCCCACGGCGTCTCGAAGGCCCAGTAGAGCATGGACTCGCCGAGCGGGTGCATCACGCACAGGCCGTGCTCGCCGGCCATGGTCTGCACCCGGTTGCTGTTGGTCAGCTCCACCGGCAGCGGGGTGGTGCCGTGCCAGGTCGCCCAGCCGGTGTGCTCGGCCGGCGAGAAGCCGAAGAGGTGCTTGCGGACGAAGGAGCGGTGGCCGTCCGCGCCGATCAGCACGTCGGCCTCGATCCGCCGGCCGTCCTCGAAGGTGATCGCGACCGGCCCGTCCGTCCCCGGCGCGGGCTCGTCGATGGCGGTGGCGCGGGCGCCGAACCGCAGCACGCCCGGCGGCAGCGCGGCGGCCAGCACCTCGACCAACTCGCTGCGGCGGATCACCTTGTTCGGCGAGCCGAAGTCGCGCGCGATCCGGTCGAGGTCGACCTTGACCAGCGGCTGGCCGGTCTCCGAGGTGATGTCCACCCGGTCGAGGCGGTGGCCGAGGTCGGTGTGGTCGATGCCCAGCTGGGTCAGGATGCCCGTGGCGTTCGGCCACAGGATCACCCCGTAGCCGCCCTTGCGGAGCTCGTCCGCCTGCTCGTAGAGCTCGACCTGGTGGCCGGAGCGGGTGAGCGCCAGGGCGGAGGCGACGCCGCCGAGCCCTGCACCGATGATGACGATCTTCATGAGCTGTCTCCTGAGGAGGTTCGAACGGTGGAACAGCGGCCGGCCGTCAGAGGGGTCTGAGGGCGGGCTCGACGGCGTCGGCCAGCCATGCCAGCACGGTGCGCGCGGTGGTGTCGGAGTGGTCCTCCAGGACCGAGAAGTGGTCGCCGGGGGTGTCCAGGGCGGTGTGCGGGAGCGACCAGACGGCCTGCCAGCCGGCCGACTCCCGGATCTCCTCGGTCCACGGGTCGGCCGCCCGCACCAGCAGGGTCGGTACGGCGATCCGCTCCGGGCGCCAGCCCGCGAAGAGCCGGTGGTAGGCGCCCATCGCGGCCAGCCGGGTGTCGTCGGCGAGCGCGAAGGCCGACTCGCGGTCCTTCATCGCGGCGGACATCGACGGCTCCAGCAGCGGCAGTTGGTCGTAGTCCGGGTCGTAGCTGTCGACCAGGGCCAGCCCGGCCGGGCCCGTCCCGAGCCGCTCCAGCCGGGCGGCCACCGCGTGCGCGATCCAGCCGCCGGCCGAGCGGCCGACCAGGACGAACGGCCGGCCGCCGGTGTGCCGGAGCACCGACCCGGCGTGCAGGTCGGCCAGCGCGTCCAGGTCGGCGGGCGGCAGCTCGCCGGCCAGGAAGCCCGGCTGGGGCAGCACCAGGACCTCGCGGCGGCCGCGGCAGGCGGCGGCGAACCGGGCGTACTCGTGCGGGCCGGAGACCGGGCCGAAGGACGGCAGGCAGACCAGCACCGGGCCGTCCGGGCTCTGCGCCAGCCGGACCGGCTCGGCGGCCGGGGCCTCCTCGGCGGTCCGGAACGAGGGCCGGCAGCCGGCGGCGGCCTTGAGCAGGTCGAGCGCGGCCATCGAGGAACCCTGCTCGCAGGCCTGCCAGTAGAGCGTCGCCAGCGGGCCGTCCGGCTCGGTACCGGCCACGGCGGTGTCCGCCTCAGCGGCCCGCCCGTCGGCGTGGGCGTCGGCCCGCTCGGCGAGGCGCTCGCGCAGGTGGGCGGCGAGCAGCGCCGGGGAGGGCTGGTCGTAGATCAGGCTGGTGGCCAGCCGGAGCCCGGTGGCCGCGCCCAGCTGGTTGCGCAGCGCCAGCGCCGTCAGCGAGTCGAAGCCGAGTTCGAGGAACCGCCGCCCCGGGTCGACCTGTTCGGGCCCCGCGTGGCCGAGCACCCCGGCCACCGCGCCGCGCACCAGGTCGAGCAGGATCCGCTCCCGCTCCACCTCCCCGGCGTCCGCCAGCCGGCCGGCCAGCCGCTCGGCGGCGGACGGGCCCGCGGTGTCCTCGGGGAACTCCCCGGCCGGCTCCTGGCGCCGGGACGGCGTACCGGCCGCGAGGTCGCGCAGCAGTGCGGGCAGCGGCCCGGGAGCGGCCCGGCGGCGGATGGCGGGCAGGTCCAGGCGGGCGGTCACCAGGGTGGCGTCCCCGGCCGCCAGTGCGGCGTCGAACAGGGCCAGGCCCTCGGCGGAGGAGAGCGGGGCCACCCCGCCGCGGACCATTCGGGACAGCTCCGCCTCGGCCAGCCCGCCGGTCATGCCGCTGGGCTGCGCCCACAGGCCCCAGGCGAGCGACTGCGCGGGCAGGCCCCGGGAGCACCGGCGCTCGGCGAGCGCGTCGAGGAAGGCGTTGGCCGCGCCGTAGCTGGTCTGGCCCGCGCTGCCGAGGGTGGCGGCGGCGGAGGAGAACAGCACGAAGGCGGCCAGGTCGTGGCCGGCCGTCAGGTCGTGCAGGTGGACGGCGGCGTCGACCTTCGGGCGGAGCACGGTGTCCACCCGCTCGGGGGTGAGCGAGTCCAGGATGCCGTCGTCGAGGACGCCGGCGGTGTGGACGACGGCGGTGAGGGGGTGGTCGGTGGGGATGTCGGCGAGCAGCGCTGAGAGTTGGTCGCGGTCGGCGGTGTCGCAGGCGGTGACGGTGACGGTGGCGCCGAGGGCGGTGAGTTCGGTGGTGAGCTCGGCGGCGCCGGGGGCGTCGGGGCCGCTGCGGCTGGTGAGCAGCAGGTGGCGGGCGCCGTGGTCGGTGACGAGGTGGCGGGCGAGCAGGGCGCCGAGGGTGCCGGTGCCGCCGGTGACCAGCACCGTTCCGGCCGGGTCGATCGGGCGGGCCGGCTCGTGGGGGACGGGCAGCAGGCGGGCCGCGTGCGGAACGCCGTCGCGGATCACCAGCTGGGGCTCGTCGGTGGCCAGGGCGGCGGGGATCGCCGCGGCGGAGGCGGCGGAGTCGTCCAGGTCGAGCAGGGCGAACTGGCCCGGGTACTCCGCCTGGGCGGAGCGGACCAGCCCCCACACCGGGGCCAGGGCGAGGTCGTCCAGGCCGGGGCCGGCGGCGCGGCGGGTGGCCAGGACGAGGCGGGAGGCGGCCAGCCGGGGTTCGGCGAGCCAGGCGCGGAGCAGGTCGAGGGTCCCGTTGACGGCGGCGCGGACGGCCGTCGGCAGCCCGGCGTCCGGGCCCGCCGCGGCGGGCAGGTGGTAGAGGACGGTGGCGGGGACCGCCTCGGCGGCGGCGAGGGCGGCCAGGTCGGTGTACGGGACCAGCCCGTCGGTGGAGCCGGGCCCGGCGTTGAGGACGGCGATCGGGCCGTCCGGGCGGCCGGTGCGGGCGCCCCCGACGGGCCGCCAGACCGTCCGGAACAGGGCGCCGGCCGAGGCGTCCTCGCGGGGCCCCTCCAGCCAGTAGCGGCCGCGCTGGAAGGGGTAGGTGGGCAGGTCGACCCGGCGGGCCCCGGCGAGGGCGGGGGAGAAGTCGACCGGGACGCCCCGGACGTGCAGCCGGGCGGCGGAGGCCAGGAAGGCGGTCGGGCCGCCGTGGTCGCGGCGGAGCGTGCCGCAGGTGACGGTGGGCGCGGCCGTCTCGTCCAGGGTCTCCTGGAGTCCGGGGGTGAGGACGGGGTGGGGGCTGATCTCGACGAAGGTGGTGAAGCCCTCGGCGAGCAGGGCGCGGACGGCGGCCTCCAGCTGCACCGGGTGGCGCAGGTTGCGGTACCAGTACGCGGCGTCCATCGTCGTGGTGTCCAGCCACCGGTTGTCGACGGTGGAGTGGAAGGGGATGTCGGCGCCGCGCGGGGTGACGGGGGCGAGCAGGGTGAGCAGTTCGTCCTGGATCCGCTCGACGTGGGCGGAGTGGGAGGCGTAGTCGACGGGGACGCGGCGGGCGTGGACGCCCCGGGCGTCGAGGGCGGCCTGGAGCTCGTCCAGGGCGTCGGCGTCTCCGGCGACGACGGTGGAGCTGGGGCCGTTGACGGCGGCGACGGAGATCCGGTCCTGCCAGGGGGTGAGGTCGATCTCCCCGGCGGGCTGGGCGATGGAGACCATGCCGCCGTTTCCGGCGATGGCGGTGATGGCCTGGGAGCGCAGGGCGACGGTGCGGGCGCCGTCCTGGAGGGTGAGGGCGCCGGCGACGGTGGCGGCGGCGATCTCGCCCTGGGAGTGGCCGATGACGGCGTCGGGCTCGATTCCGTGGGCCTGCCAGAGGGCGGCGAGGGAGACCATGACGGCCCACAGGGCGGGCTGGACGACGTCCACCCGGTCGTAGCCGGGGGCGCCGTCGGCGCCGCGGAGGACGTCGATCAGGTTCCAGTCGGTGAACTCGGCCAGCGCGTCGGCGCATTCGGCGATCCGCTCGGCGAACACCGGCTCGGTGTCCAGGAGTTCGACGGCCATCCCGGCCCACTGGGAGCCCTGGCCGGGGAACACGAACACCGTCCGGCCGGTCACGTCCGCCGTGCCGGCCACCACGGCGGCCGGGTCCTGCCCGGCGGCGTAGGCGGCGAGCGCGGCCCGGTCGGCGCCGACCACCACCGCGCGGTGGGGGAAGGCGGAGCGGCCGGTGGCCAGCGAGTGGGCGACGTCGACGGCCGCGAGCGCGGGATGGGCGTCCAGGTGCTCGGCGAGGCGCCCGGCCTGGGCCCGTACGGCGGCCTCGGTGCGGCCGGCCAGCAGCCACGGGGCGCCGGTGCCGGCCGACGGGGCCTGCCCCTCGGCGGGCTCCTCGCCGGGCTGCTCGGTGGGCTGCTCCTCCGGGGCCTGCTCGACGATGACGTGGGCGTTGGTGCCGCTGATCCCGAAGGAGGAGACGCCGGCCCGGCGCGGACGGCCGGTCTGCGGCCACTCCCGCTGCTCGGTCAGCAGCTCCACCGCGCCCGCCGACCAGTCCACGTGCGAGGACGGCCGGTCCACGTGCAGGGTCCGGGGCAGCACGCCGTGCCGCAGCGCCAGCACCGTCTTGATCACCCCGGCCACCCCGGCCGCGCTCTGGGTGTGGCCGATGTTGGACTTCACCGAGCCCAGCAGCAGCGGGAGTTCACGCTCCTGGCCGTAGGCGGCGAGCAGGGCCTGGGCCTCGATCGGGTCGCCCAGGGTGGTGCCGGTGCCGTGCGCCTCGACGGCGTCCACGTCGGCGGCGGTGAGACCGGCGGAGAGCAGGGCCTGGCGGATCACCCGCTCCTGCGCCGGGCCGTTGGGCGCGGTGAGCCCGTTGGAGGCGCCGTCCTGGTTGACGGCGCTGCCGCGCAGCACCGCGAGCACCGGGTGCCCGTTGCGGCGGGCGTCGGAGAGCCGCTCCAGCATCAGCATGCCGACGCCCTCGGAGAACCCGGTGCCGTCCGCCGCGTCCGCGAAGGCCTTGCACCGGCCGTCCGCCGCCAGGCCCTTCTGCCGGGTGAACTCCACGAACAGTCCGGGCGTGGACATCACCGCGACGCCGCCCGCCAGGGCCAGGTCGCAGCCCCGGCGGCGCAGCTCCTGGACCGCCAGGTGGATCGTCACCAGCGAGGAGGAGCAGGCGGTGTCCACGGTGACGGCCGGGCCCTCCAGGCCCAGCGCGTACGAGACCCGGCCGGTGGCGACGCTGCCCGCGCTGCCGTTGCCCAGGTAGGCGGCGACCTCGTCGGGCACCTCGTCCAGCCGGGCGGCGTAGTCGTGGTACATCACGCCGGCGAACACGCCGGTCCGGCTGCCGCGCAGGGTGAGCGGGTCGATGCCGGACCGCTCGACGGCCTCCCAGGAGGTCTCCAGCAGCAGCCGCTGCTGCGGGTCCATGGCGAGGGCCTCGCGCGGGCCGATGCCGAAGAAGCCGGGGTCGAACTCGGCGGCGTCGTAGAGGAACCCGCCCTGGGCGGTGGCGCTCTGCTCGCCGAGGTCCCAGCCGCGGTCGGCGGGGAACGGCCCGATGCCGTCGCCGCCCTCGGTGAGCAGCCGCCAGAAGTCCTCGGGCGTGCGCACCCCGCCGGGCAGCCGGCAGGCCATGCCGGTGACGGCGATCGGCTCGTCGGCGATCGCCGACAGCCGCTCGTTCTGCTTCCTGAGCCGCTCGTTGTCCTTGATCGAGGCGCGCAGCGCCTCGACGATCCGCTCCGGCGGGGTAGTCATGCTGTCCTCTTCCTCAGACGCCTGCGGGGTCCACCGAGGTGCCCAGCGCCAGTTCGACCAGGTCCGTGATGTCCATGCCGTCGATCTCGGCCGCCCGGGCCTCCTCGGCGGCCTGCTCCTCGGCGGTGCCGCCGTCGGTGCCGCCGTCGGCCTCCGCCTCGGGCAGCAGCAGCGCCCGCATCCGCTCGGCCAGCGCGCCGGCCGTCGGGTAGTCGAAGACCGCCGTCGCGGGCAGCCGCAGACCGGAGGCCTGGTAGAGCCGGTTGCGCAGCTCCACGGCCGTCACCGAGTCGAACCCGAGCTTGCTGAACGGGAGTTCGGGATCGACCTGCTCGGCCGAGGAGTGCCCGAGCACCCCGGCGATCTGGGCCCGGACCAGGTCGAGCGCGGCACGGCGGCGGTCGGCCCCGGAGAGCGCGGCCAGCCGTTCGGCCAGCCGGCCGCCGTCCTCCCCGGTACGGGACCGGGCGGCGCGCCGCGCGGCCGGCCGGACCAGCGCGCGCAGCAGGTGCGGCACCGGGGTCCGCCCGCGCAGCACCGCGAGGTCGAGCGCGGCCGGCACCACCAGCGGGGCGGGAACGGCCAGCGCCTCGTCGAACAGGGCGAGCCCGTCCCGCTCGGACAGCGGCACCGTGCCGCCCCGGCTCATCCGCTCCAGCTCGGCCTCGCCCAGGTGGCCGGTCATGCCGCTGGGCTGCGCCCACAGGCCCCAGGCCAGCGACTGCGCGGGCCGCCCGGCCGCCCGGCGGCGGGCCGCGAGCGAGTCCAGGTAGGCGTTGGCGGCGGCGTAGTTGCCCTGGCCGGGGCTGCTGAAGGTGGCGGCGGCGGAGGAGAACAGGACGAAGGCGGCCAGGTCGAGCTCCGCGGTCAGCTCGTCCAGGTGCGCGGCGGCGTCGAGCTTGGGCCGCAGCACCCGGGCGAGGGCCTCGGGCGTCAGGGTCTCGACCACGGCGTCGTCGAGGACGCCGGCGGTGTGGACGACGGCGGTGAGGGGGTGGTCGGTGGGGATGTCGGCGAGCAGCGCTGAGAGTTGGTGGCGGTCGGCGGTGTCGCAGGCGGTGACGGTGACGGTGGCGCCGAGGGCGGTGAGTTCGGTGGTGAGCTCGGCGGCGCCGGGGGCGTCGGGGCCGCTGCGGCTGGTGAGCAGCAGGTGGCGGGCGCCGTGTTCGGTGACGAGGTGGCGGGCGAGCAGGGCGCCGAGGGTGCCGGTGCCGCCGGTGACCAGCACCGTCCCGGCCGGGTCGAGCGGACGGAGGTCGGCGGTCGGGGTGGCCCGGACCAGCCGGGGGGCGAACAACTCGCCTTCCCGGACGGCCAGTTGCGGCTCGCCGCTGGCCAGCGCGGCGGGCAGGACGGCGGCCGCGTCGGCGGTGCCGTCGAGGTCGACCAGGACGAACCGGTCGGGGTGCTCCGCCTGCGCGGAGCGGAGCAGGCCCCAGAGCGGGGCGTGGACCAGGCCGGGCACCGGGTCGCCTGGGGTGGCGGCGACCGCGCCCCCGGTCAGCACGGCCAGCCGCGTCCCGGCGAACCGCTCGTCGGCGAGGAACTCCTGGAGCAGGCCGAGGACTTCACCGGTCACCCGGTGGGCTTCCGCCGGGGACCCGCCGTCGGCCGGCGGCGCGGGCAGGAGCAGGACCTCCGGTCCGCAGGCGGCCCCGGCCAGGGAGTCCAGGCGGTCGAGTCCGGCCAGGCCGTCCAGCCGGAGCCCGGGGACGGCCCGGTCGTCGCCGAGCACCGCCCAGCGCTCGGCCCGCCCGCCGTCGCCCGGCGCGACCCGGGCCCACTCGACCCGGAAGAGCGCGTCCCGCTGCCCGCGCCGGGCGGCCCGCAGCTGACCGGCGGAGATCGTCCGGACGGCCAGCGAGGCCACCGAGGCGACGGGGGCGCCGGTCTCGTCGAACAGGGCCAGCGACACCGAGTCCGGCCCGGTGGGGGAGACCGTCACCCGCAGCGCCGTGGCGCCGGTGCCGTGCAGGCGGACGCCGCTCCAGGCGAACGGCAGGCCGTTGCCCTCGGCCGCGCCCTCCCGGCGGGCCAGCCCCATGCCGTGCAGGGCGGCGTCCATCAGCGCGGGGTGCAGGCCGAAGCGGTCCGCGTCGGCGTGCGCCTGCCGCGGCAGCCGGACCTCGGTGTGCACCTGCTCGCCGAGCCGCCAGGCCCGGGTCAGGCCCCGGAACACCGGGCCGTAGCCGTAACCGGCCTGCTCCAGCCGGTCGTAGAAGCCGTCCAGGTCGACGGGGGCGGCGCCGGCCGGCGGCCAGGGCCCGCTCTCGGCGGGGGCCTGGGCGTCGTCGGCGGCGAGCAGACCGCCGGCGTGCCGGGTCCACGGCTCGCCGTGCGGGGCGTCCTGGGGGCGGCCGTAGACGGCCACCGGCCGCAGGCCGGACTCGTCGGCCGCGCCGACCACGGCCTGCAGGACGACGGCGCCGCGCTCGGGGAGGATCAGCGGGACCTCGATGGCCAGGTCCTCGACCAGGCCGCAGCCGACCTCGTCACCGGCGCGGACGGCCAGCTCCACGAAGGCCGTACCGGGCAGCAGGACGGTGCCGGAGACGGCGTGGTCGGCCAGCCACGGGTGACTGCGCAGCGACAGCAGGCCGGTGAGCACCACCCCGTCGCCCTCGGCCAGCGGCAGGGCCGCGCCGAGCAGCGGGTGGTCGGTGGCGCCGAGACCGGCCGCGGTGACGTCCCCGGTGCCGGAGGAGGGCTCCAGCCAGTAGCGCTCGTGCTGGAAGGGGTAGGTGGGCAGGTCGACCGGGCGGGCGCCGGCCGAGCGGCCGGAGAGGTCCACCGCCACGCCGCGCACCCAGAGTTCGGCGGCGGAGGCCAGGAAGCGGGCGAGCCCGCCGTGGTCGCGGCGGAGCGTGCCGCAGGCGACGGTGGGGGCGGTCGCCTCGTCCAGGGTCTCCTGGAGTCCGGGGGTGAGGACGGGGTGGGGGCTGATCTCGACGAAGGTGGTGAAGCCCTCGGCGAGCAGGGCGCGGACGGCGGCCTCCAGCTGCACCGGGTGGCGCAGGTTGCGGTACCAGTACGCGGCGTCGAAGGCGGCGGTGTCGGTCCAGCGGCTGTCCAGAGTGGACCAGAACGGGACCTTCGGGGGCCGGGGGCGCAGGTCGGCCAGGGCGGTGAGCAGGTCGTCCTGGATCCGCTCGACGTGGGCGGAGTGGGAGGCGTAGTCGACGGGGATGCGGCGGGCGCGGATGCCGTCGGTGGTGAAGCGTTCGACGAGTTCGTCGAGGGCGTCGGCGTCTCCGGCGACGACGGTGGAGCTGGGGCCGTTGACGGCGGCGATCGAGATCCGGTCGTGCCAGGGGGTGAGGTCGATGTCCCCGGCGGGTTGGGCGATGGAGACCATGCCGCCGTTTCCGGCGATGGCGGTGATGGCCTGGGAGCGGAGGGCGACGGTGCGGGCGCCGTCCTGGAGGGTGAGGGCGCCGGCGACGGTGGCGGCGGCGATCTCGCCCTGGGAGTGGCCGATGACGGCGTCGGGCTCGATTCCGTGGGCCTGCCAGAGGGCGGCGAGGGAGACCATGACGGCCCAGAGGGCGGGCTGGACGACGTCGACGCGGTCGTATCCGGGTGCGCCGTCGGCGCCGCGGAGGACGTCGATCAGCTTCCAGTCGGTGAACTCGGCGAGGGCGTCGGCGCATTCGGTGATGCGGGCGGCGAACACCGGCTCGTTGTCGAGGAGTTCGACGGCCATCCCGGCCCACTGCGAGCCCTGCCCGGGAAACACGAACACCGTGCGCCCGGTGACGTCCGCCGTACCGGAGGCGAAGTCCCCGAGGGCGCCGTGGAGTTCGGCGGTGGTGGCGCCGACCACCGCCGCGCGGTGGACGAAGTCGGAGCGGGACGAGGCCAGCGAGGAGGCGAGGTCGGCGGGGACGAGCGCCGGGTCGGCGGCGAGCAGCTCGCGCAGCCGCGCGCCCTGGTCCCGGAGCGCGGCCGGGCTCTTGGCGGAGAACGCCAGCGGAACCGGGCCGGTCGGCGCGCTCGACGGCTCAGGAGCGTCGTCCGACGGGGCCTCGTCCGACGGGGCCTCGACCGGCGGGGCCTGCTCCAGTACGACGTGGGCGTTGGTGCCGCTGACGCCGAAGGAGGAGACGCCGGCCCGGCGCGGGCGGCCGGTCTCCGGCCAGGCGCGCGCCTCGGTGAGCAGGTCGACCGACCCGGCCGTCCAGTCCACGTGCGGGGTCGGCTGGTCCACGTGCAGGGTGCGGGGCAGCACGCCGTGCTGCATGGCCAGCACCGTCTTGATCACCCCGGCCACGCCCGCGGCGCACTGGGTGTGGCCGATGTTGGACTTCACCGAGCCGAGCAGCAGCGGGAGTTCACGGTCCTGGCCGTAGGTGGCCAGCAGCGCCTGGGCCTCGATCGGGTCGCCGAGGGTGGTGCCGGTGCCGTGCGCCTCCACCACGTCGACCTCGGCCGCCGCCAGCCGGGCGTCGGCCAGCGCGTGCCGGATCACCCGCTGCTGGGAGGGGCCGTTGGGGGCGGTCAGGCCGTTGGAGGCACCGTCCTGGTTGACGGCGCTGCCGCGGATCACGCCGAGCACCCGGTGCCCGTTGCGGCGCGCGTCGGAGAGCCGCTCCAGCATCAGCATGCCGACGCCCTCGCTCCACGCGGTGCCGTCGGCGGCGCCCGCGAAGGCCTTGCAGCGGCCGTCCGGGGCCAGCCCCTTCTGCTGGCTGAACAGCACGAACATGCCGGGGTTGGACATCACCGTCACGCCGCCGGCCAGCGCGGTGGTGCACTCGCCCTGGCGCAGCGAGCGGGCGGCCCAGTGCAGCGCGACCAGCGAGGAGGAGCAGGCGGTGTCGACCGAGACCGCCGGGCCCTCCAGGCCGAAGTGGTAGGCGATCCGGCCGGAGGTGACGCTGGAGGTGGTGCCGGTGCCCAGGTACAGGTCCACGCCCTCCGGGATGTCCGAACCGGTGCCGTACAGCTGCGAGGTGGTGCCGACGAAGACGCCGGTCCGGCCGCCGGCCAGCGACTGCGGGTCGATGCCCGCGCGTTCCACGGCCTCCCAGGAGGTCTCCAGCAGCAGCCGCTGCTGCGGGTCCATCGCCAGCGCCTCGTTCGGGCTGATGCCGAAGAAGCCCGCGTCGAAGCCGGCCGCGCCGTCCAGGAAGCCGCCGTGGCGGGTGTAGCTGGTGCCGGCGGCGCCCGGATCGGGGTCGTACACCGAGTCGAGGTCCCAGCCGCGGTCGGTCGGGAACTCGGAGATCGCGTCGGCCTCGTCGACCAGGAGCCGCCACAGCCCCTCGGGGCTGCGCACGCCGCCGGGGAAGCGGCAGGCCATGCCGATGATCGCGATCGGCTCGTGGCGCTCGTCCTCGAGCTCCTTGAGCCGCCGGTGGGCCTTACGGGTATCGGCCACCGCCCGCTTGAGGTACTCGCGAAGCTGGTCTTCGTTGGCCATCTCAGATCACTTTCCTGCGGCGGAGTGGTGGCTGCCGGGGTCGTCCGGCTCCGGGGCGGGGCGCGGCCGCGTCCGGGCGTGTCCGGGGGGCCGCCGGGCCGTGCCCCGGAAGGGGGCCGGCCCGGCGGCGCGGGGGGTTCCTGGATCAGTCCAGGGAGTCGACGAGGGCGAAGAGCTCGTCGTCGGAGGCGGCGTCGAGGTCGCTGTCGTCCCCGGCCAGGCCGGCCGCGGAGGCGGCCGGGCCGTCCAGGCGGTCGAGCAGGGCCCGCAGGCGCGGCGACAGGCCGTCGAGCGCGTGGCCGTCCGCCAGCCGCCGCTCCAGGGCGGCCTCCAGCCGGTCCAGCTCGGCGAGGACGGGCTCCTCCCGCGGTGCTCCCTCCCGGGGCAGCCGCCCGTCGAGGAAGCCGGCCAGCGCGGCCGGGGTCGGGTAGTCGAACACCAGGGTGGCCGGCAGCCGCAGCCCGGTCGCCTCGTGCAGCCGGCTGCGCAGCTCCACGGCGGTCAGCGAGTCGAAGCCGATCTCCTTGAACGCCCGGGTGGCCTGCACGGACTCCGCCGAGGCGTGTCCGAGCACGTCCGCCACCTGGGTGCGCACCAGGTCGAGCAGGGCCCGGGTCCGGTGCTCCCCGGTGAGGCCGGCGATCCGGCGGGCCGGGTCCTGGCCGGCGCCGGTCTCGGCGGCCCGCCGGCCGGTGGCGCGGACCAGGCCGCGCAGCATCGGCGGCACCTCCCCGCCCCGGAAGGCGGCCGGGTTCAGCCGGACCGCGACGGCCAGCGGGTCGGCGCCGGACCGGGCGGCGTCGAACAGCTCCAGGCCCTGCTCCGCCTGGAGCGGCGCCATCCCGCCGCGGGCCAGCCGGCCGAGGTCGGCCCTGCCGAGCCCGCCCGCCATGCCGGCGTGCGCCGGGTCGTCGAGCAGCCACGGGCCCCAGGCGATCGCGGTGCCCGGCAGGCCGTCGGCGCGGCGGCTGCGGGCGAGCGCGTCCAGGAAGGTGTTGGCGGCGGCGTAGCCGGCCTGTCCGGCGGCGCCGAGCACCCCGGCGACGGAGGAGAACAGGACGAAGGCGTCCAGGCCCCGGCCGGCCGTCAGCTCGTGCAGGTTGACCGCGCCGTCCACCTTGGGGCGCAGGACGGTGGCGACCCGCTCGGGGGTGAGGGCGTCGAGCACGCCGTCGTCGAGCACCCCGGCGGTGTGCACCACGGCGGTGACGTCGTGCGCGGCGAGCAGCGCCGCCAGGGCCGTCCGGTCGGCCGCGTCGCAGGCGGCGAGGGTGACCTCGGCGCCGAGCGCGGTGAGTTCGGCGGTGAGCTCGTCCGCGCCCTCGGCCCGGGGGCCGCTGCGGCTGGTGAGCAGCAGGCGGCGGACGCCGTGCGCGGTGACCAGGTGGCGGGCGACCAGCCGGCCGAGCGCACCGGTGGCTCCGGTGACCAGGACCGTGCCGTCCGGGCGCAGGGCCGGGGCGGTGGCGTCGCCGGTCGCGTCGGCGTCGGCGCCGGCGCCGGCCCGGGCCAGCCGGGGCGCGGAGACCGTGCCCCGGCGGACGACCAGCTGGGGCTCGTCGGTGGCCAGCGCGGCGGGCAGGACGGCGGCGGAGGCCTCGTCCCCGTCCAGGTCGACCAGGACGAACCGGCCGGGGTGCTCGGCCTGGGCCGAGCGGACCAGGCCCCAGAGCGGGGCGTGCGCGAGGTCCCGGAGGTCGGCCCCGGCCGCGTGCCGGGTGACGAACACCAGCCGGGAGTCGGCGAACCGCTGGTCGGCGAGCCACTCCTGGAGGAGGGTCAGCGCCCGGCCGGTGGCGGCGTGCACCCGCTCGGCGAGCGGGCCCTCGCCCCCGGCCGTCCAGGGCACCAGGACGGTGTGCGGGGCGGCCGCGTCGAAGGCGGCCAGGTCCGGCCGGCCCGGCAGGCCGAAGGCCGGCTCGCCGAGCACGGCCCAGTCGGCCGTGGCCGGGGCCGCCGGGAGCCGCAGCTCGGCCGGCTCGACCCGGTAGAGCGCGTCCCGGCCGCCCGTACCGGCCCCGGTGATCGCCTCCGGCGAGACCGGACGCATCACCAGGGACTCCACCGAGGCGACCGGCGCACCGGTGGCGTCGGCGATGGCGAAGGCCACCCCGCCGGTGCGGGCCGGGGTGAGCCGGGCCCGGACGGCGGCGGCGCCGGAGGCGTACAGCTCGACGCCCGTCCAGGCGAAGGGCAGCCGGCCGTGCGGGGCCTCGTCGGTGGAGATCCGCTCCAGCAGGGTGGAGGCGGCCATCGCCTGGAGTACCGCGTCGAACATGCCGGGGTGGATGCCGAACCGGGCGGCCGCCGTACGGCCCTCCTCGGGCAGTGCGACCTCGGCGAAGACCTCGTCCCCGCGCCGCCAGAGCGCCGTCAGGCCGGCGAACAGCGGCCCGTAGGCGAAGCCGGTCTCGGTGGCCCGCCGGTAGAAGCCGGTCAGGTCGACCTGCTCCGCGCCGGCCGGCGGCCAGGCCCGGAGGTCGAAGTCCGGGGCGCCGGCGCCGGTGCCGAGCACGGTGTCGGCGTGGTGGGTCCACTCGCCCTCGGGGGCGTCCTCCGGCCGCGAGTGCACGGCCAGCGGGCGCCGGCCCGCGGCGTCGGCCGGGCCGACCCGCAGCTGGAGCAGCACGCTGCCGGTGCGCGGCAGGACCAGCGGCGCGAGGTGGGTGATCTCCTCGACCCGGTCGCAGCCCACCTGCTCGGCGGCGTGCAGGGCCAGCTCGGCGTAGGCGACGCCGGGGACGACGGTGCGGCCCATCACCCCGTGCTCGGCGATCCACGGGTGGGTCCGCTCGGAGAGCGAACCGGTGAACAGGAAGCCCGTGCCGTCGGCCAGTTCGGCCATCGCGCCGAGCATCGGGTGCTCCGGCGAGCCGAGTCCGGCCCCGGCCAGGCCGACCGGGCCCCCGTCGTCCTCCAGCCAGTACCGCTCGCGCTGGAAGGCGTACGTGGGCAGCTCGGTCCGGCGGGCGCCGGGCAGCAGCCGCGACCAGTCGACCGCGGCGCCGCGCAGCCGCAGCGCGGCCAGCGCCTCGACCAGGGACTGCTCCTCGGGCCGGTCCCGGCGCTGGGCGGCGATCAGCGCGAACCCGGAGCCGGGCAGGCTCTCCCGGCCGGCCGCGGTGAGCACCGCGTCCGGGCCCAGCTCCAGGAAGGTGGTGACGCCCCGCTCGGCGAGCGCGAGCAGCGTGTCGTGGAAGCGGACGGCCTCGCGGACGTGCCGCACCCAGTACTCGGGGTCGGTGGCCTCGGCCGGCAGCGGGATCCGCGGCTGGTGGTAGGTCAGCGACTCGGCGACGGCGCGGAACTCCGCCAGCATCGGGTCCATCAGCGGGGAGTGGAAGGCGTGGCTGACCCGCAGCCGCCGGGTGCTGCGCCCGCGCTCGGCGAGCACGGCGGCGACGGCCAGCACCGGCTCCTCCGGCCCGGCGATCACCACGGCCTCGGGGCCGTTGACCGCGGCCAGCGAGACCTGCCCGGTGAGCAGCGGCCGGACCTCCTCCTCGGTGGCGCGGACCGCCACCATCGCACCGCCGGAGGGCAGTTGCTCCATCAGCCGGCCGCGGGCGGCGACCAGCGCGGCCGCGTCGGCCAGCGACAGCACCCCGGCGACGTGGGCCGCGGCCAGTTCGCCGACCGAGTGGCCGGTGACGAAGTCCGGCCGCGCGCCGAAGGATTCGACCAGGCGGTAGAGGGCGACCTCGACGGCGAACAGGGCGGGCTGGGTCCAGCCGGTCCGGTCGAGCAGCTCGCCCTGCTGGAACACCACCTCGCGCAGCGGCCGCTCCAGGTGCCGGTCCAGCTCGGCGCAGACGGCGTCGAAGGCGTCCGCGAACTCCGGGTAGGTGTCGTACAACTCCCGGCCCATGCCGGGGCGTTGGGCGCCCTGGCCGGTGAAGAGGAAGGCCGTCTTCCCGGTCGCGGCGGTGCCGCGCGGGCCGCGGCCGGCGGCCAGGGCCGCCAGGCCGTCCAGCAGGCCCTCGCGGTCCCGGGCGACCACCGCGCCGCGGTGCGGCAGCGCCGCCCGGGCGGCGGTCAGCGAGTGGGCGAGGTCCGGCAGGGCGGCCTCCGGGCGCTCGGCCAGGAAGGCGGCCAGCCGCTCGGCCTGGGCGGAAAGCGCCTGCTCGGAGCGGGCCGAGAGGAGGAACGGCAGGGCGCCGTGCCCGGTCGGGGCGGCCGGCGGGGGCTGCTCCTCGGGGGCCTGCTCGACGATGACGTGGGCGTTGGTGCCGCTGATCCCGAAGGAGGAGACGCCGGCCCGGCGCGGGCGGCCGGTCTGCGGCCACTCCCGCTCCTCGGTGAGCAGCTCGACCGATCCGGCCGTCCAGTCGACGTGCGGGGTGGGCTCGTCCACGTGCAGGGTGCGGGGGAGCACCCCGTGGTGCATGGCCAGCACCATCTTGATGATGCCGCCGACCCCGGCCGCGGCCTGGGAGTGCCCGATGTTGGACTTCAACGAGCCCAGCTGGAGCGGCAGTTCGCGGCCCTGGCCGTAGGTGGCGAGCAGGGCGTTGGCCTCGATCGGGTCGCCGAGCCGGGTGCCGGTGCCGTGCGCCTCGACGGCGTCGACCTCGGCCGGAGCCAGGCCGGCGGCGACCAGCGCCTCGCGGATCACCCGCTCCTGCGCGGGGCCGTTGGGGGCGGTGAGCCCGTTGGAGGCGCCGTCCTGGTTGATCGCGGTGGCCCGGACGACCGCCAGCACCGGGTGCCCGTTGCGGCGGGCGTCCGACAGCCGCTCGACCAGCAGCACGCCCACGCCCTCGGCGAAGCCCGTACCGTCGGCGGAGGCGGCGAAGGCCTTGCAGCGGCCGTCCGCCGACATGCCGCCCTGGCGGTCGAACTCGGCGAACAGGCCGGGCGTCGACATCACGGCCACACCGCCGGCCAGCGCCAGGTCGCACTCGCCGCGGCGCAGCGCGGCCGCCGCCAGGTGCAGCGCCACCAGCGAGGAGGAGCAGGCGGTGTCCACGGTGATCGCCGGGCCCTCGAGCCCGAAGGTGTACGCCACCCGGCCGGAGATCACGCTGGCCGCGCTGCCGTTGCCCAGGTAGCCCTCGACCTCGCCGGGGACGCGGCGCAGCCGCGAGGCGTAGTCCTGGCCGCTGGTGCCGGTGAACACGCCGACCCGGGTGCCGTGCACCGAGGCCGGGTCGATGCCCGCCCGCTCGAAGGCCTCCCAGGAGGTCTCCAGCAGCAGCCGCTGCTGCGGGTCCATGGCGAGCGCCTCGCGCGGGCTGATCCCGAAGAAGGCCGCGTCGAACTCGGCCGCGTCGTGCAGGAACCCGCCCTGGCCGCCGGGCTCCCAGCCGCGGTCGGCCGGGAAACCGGTCAGGGCGTCGCCGCCGGCCCGCAGCAGCCGCCACAGGTCCTCGGGTGAGCCGACCCCGCCGGGGTAGCGGCAGCCCATCGCGACGATCGCGATGGTGTCCTGGTCGCCGTCCCGGGCCGTCGCGCCGGTGGCCGCGGCCGGTCCCGCGGTCGCCGGGGCCTGCTCGTCGAGCAGCCGGGCGCGCAGGTGGCGGCCGAGCGCGGTCGGGCTCGGGTGGTCGAAGACCAGGGTGGCGGGCAGGCGCAGCCCGGTCGCGGTGCCGAGCCGGTTGCGCAGCTCCACCGCCGTCAGCGAGTCGAAGCCGAGGTCCTTGAACGCGCGGTCCGCGTCGATCGCCTCCGCCGAGCCGTGCCCGAGCACCGAGGCCGCGTGGCCGCGGACCAGGTCCAGCAGCAGCTCCGTACGGTCCGCCTCGGGGAGGGCGGCCAGCCTGCGGGTCAGCGCCGAGCCGCTCGGCCCGGACACCGCCTCGGCCTTGCGCCGGGCCGGGGCCCGGAGCAGGCCGCGCAGCAGCGCCGGGACGGGGCCCCGGCCGCGCCGGGCGGACAGGTCGAGGTCGGCGGGCAGCAGCAGCGGCTCGTCCAGCAGGGCGGCCGCGTCGTACAGGGCCATGCCGAGCTCCGAGCCGAGCGGGGTCATGCCGCCCTCGCTCATCCGCTCGACGTCCCGGGCGTCCAGGTGCCCGGTCATGCTGCTGCGCTGCTCCCACAGGCCCCAGGCGAGCGCGGAGCCGGCCAGGCCGCGGGCCCGGCGGTGCTGGGCGAGGGCGTCCAGGAAGGTGTTGGCGGCGGCGTAGCCGCCCTGGCCCGCGCCGCCGAGCACACCGGCGGCGGAGGAGAACAGGACGAAGCAGGCCAGGTCCCGGTCGAGCGTCAGCTCGTGCAGGTTGAGCGCGCCGTCGACCTTGGGCCGCAGCACCGCGTCGATCCGCTCCGGGGTGAGCGAGCCGATCACGCCGTCGTCGAGCACCCCGGCGGTGTGCACCACGCCGGTGAGCGGGTGCGCGGCGGGGATGTCCGCGAGGACGGCGGCGAGCCGGTCGCGGTCGGCGGCGTCGCAGGCGGCGACGGTCACGGTGGCGCCGAGGGCGCGGAGTTCGGCGGTGAGTCCGGCCGCGCCGGGGGCCTCGGCGCCGGTCCGGCTGGTGAGCAGCAGGTGGCGGACGCCGTGCTCGGTGACCAGGTGGCGGGCGAGCAGGGCGCCGAGGGTGCCGGTGCCGCCGGTGATCAGCAGGGTGCCGTCCGGGTCGGGGGCGGGCGGCACGGTCAGTACGACCTTGCCGGTGTGCCGGGCCTGGCTGACGTACCGGAAGGCGTCGACCGAGCGGCGGACGTCCCAGGTGGTGATCGGCAGCGGCCGCAGCACGCCGGCCTCGAACAGGTCGACCAGCTCGGCGAGCATCGCGGCGATCCGCTCCGGGCCGGCCTCGAACAGCTCGAAGGCGCGGTAGGCGACGCCGGGGTGCCGGGCGGCGACCTCCTCGGCGTCCCGGATGTCGGTCTTGCCCATCTCGACGAACCGGCCGCCGCGGGGCAGCAGGCCGAGCGAGGTGTCGACGAACTCCCCGGCCAGCGCGTTGAGCACGACGTCCACGCCGCGGCCGCCGGTGGCCGCCAGGAACTCGCGGCCGAAGTCCAGCGTGCGGGAGCCGGCCAGGTGGGCGTCGTCCAGGCCGAGCGGCCGCAGCGCGTCCCACTTGCCGGCGCTGGCCGTGCCGTACACCTCGGCGCCCAGGTGGCGGGCGAGCTGGACGGCGGCCATGCCCACGCCGCCGGCGGCGGCGTGCACCAGGACGGACTCGCCGGGGCGCAGCCCGGCCAGGTCCTTCAGCGCGTAGTAGGCGGTGAGGAAGACGATCGGGGTGGACGCGGCCTCGGTGAAGTCCCAGCCCCGGGGGATCCGGACCAGCAGCCGGTGGTCGGTGACGGCGGTGGTGCCGAAGGAGCCGGCGAACATGCCCATCACCGGGTCGCCGGGGGCGAGTGCGGTGACGTCCCCGGCGACCTCCAGGACGACGCCGGCGCCCTCGTTGCCGAGCAGGCCGGCCTGGCCGGGGTACATGCCGAGCGCGTTGAGCACGTCGCGGAAGTTGAGGCCGCCGGCCCGCAGGGCGACCCGGACGTGGCCGGGGGCGAGCGGCTCCAGGGTGTCCGGACAGGCGGCCAGGACGAGGTTGTCCAGGGTGCCGCGGCCGGTGGTGTCCAGCCGCCAGGGCTCGCCGGCGGGCGGGGTGAGCGCGCCGGAGGTGGCCGCGCGGGCCAGCCGGGCGGCCAGCACCGTCCCCTCGCGCAGGGCGAGTTGGGGCTCTCCGGTGGCGAGGGCGGCGGGCAGCGCGGCGGCCGAGGCGGCGGTGCCGTCCAGGTCGACGAGGACGATCCGGTCCGGGTTCTCGGACTGCGCGGAGCGGACCAGGCCCCACAGCGGGGCGCAGGCCAGGGCGGTGACGGCCTCGCCGGGGTGGGCGGCGATCGCGCCGCTGGTGGCCAGGACCAGCCGGGACCCCGCGAAGCGGTCCTCGGCCAGCCAGGCCTGGAGCAGCTCCAGCACCCGGTGGGTGACGGCGCGGGCCTGCTCGGCGGTGCCGCCGTCGGCCGGTGCGTCGACCGGCACCAGGACGGTGGCCGGCACCTCGGCGGGCAGCGCGTCCAGGCCGTCGGTCCGGTACGGCTCGACGGTGTCCTCGGGCAGCGGGACGGCGGTCCAGTCGATCCGGAACAGCGAGTCGGGGGTGGCGGGCCGGGCGGCCGTGCCGGCGGCGCCGATCGGGCGCAGCACGAAGGAGTCGGCGGTGGCCACCGGGGCGCCGGACCGGTCGGCGACCAGCAGCGAGACGCTGTCCCGGCCGGTGCGGCTGAGCCGCACGCGCAGCTCGGCCGCGCCGGAGGCGTGCAGGGTCACCCCGCTCCAGGCGAACGGCAGCAGGTTCAGGCCCTCGCCGCCGTCCACGGCGCAGCCCAGCGCGTGCAGGGCGGCGTCCAGCAGCGCCGGGTGCAGCCCGAAGCGCTCGGCCCGGGAGCGCTGCTCCTCGGGCAGTCGGACCTCGGCGTAGATGTCGTCGCCGTCCAGCCAGGCGGCCCGCAGACCGCGGAAGGCCGGGCCGTAGCCGAGACCGCCCGCGGCCAGCCGCTCGTAGTAGCCGTCCAGGTCGACGGCGGTGGCGCCGGCCGGCGGCCAGGCCGTCAGGTCCTCGGCGGCGGCCGGTGCGGCGGCCTGGGCGAGCCAGCCGCTGGCGTGCCGGACCCAGGGCGCGTCCAGCGGCGCGTCCTCCCGGAGGGAGTGGACGGTGACCTCGCGCCGGCCGCTCTCGTCGGCCGGGCCGACCCGCACCTGGAGGGCGATCCCGCCGGTCTCCGGGAGCACCAGCGGGCTCTCCAGGGCGAGTTCGTCGACCCGGTCGCAGCCGGCCTGGTCGCCCGCGTGGACGAGCAGGTCGAGGAAGGCGGTGCCCGGCAGTAGGACCGAGCCGAGCACGGCGTGGTCGGCCAGCCAGGGGTGGGTGCGCAGCGAGAGCCGGCCGGTGAGCAGCAGGCCGTCGTCGTCGGCGAGGGTGAGCGAGGCGCCGAGCAGCGGGTGGTCGGCGGAGCCGAGGCCGAGGTCGACGGCGTCCCCGTTGGAGGCGGTGGCCTCCAGCCAGTACCGCTCGTGCTGGAAGGGGTAGGTGGGCAGGTCGGTCCGCCGCGCGCCGGGGAAGACGGCCGGCCAGTCGACCGTGCGCCCCCGGACGTGCAGGGCGGCGAGCGCCGAGCGGAACCGGGCGGGGCCGCCGTTGCCGCGGCGCAGGGTGCCGGCCGCGACGGCGGTGGCCTCGGCGGCGTCCAGGGTGTCCTGCACGGCGGAGGCGAGCACCGGGTGCGGGCTGACCTCGACGAAGAAGGCGTGGCCGTCGGCGGCGAGGGCGCGGACGGCCTCCTCCAGCCGGACGGTCCGGCGCAGGTTGCGGTACCAGTACGCGGCGTCCAGCCGGACGGTGTCCAGCCAGGCGTCGTCCACGGTCGAGTAGAACGGCACCTCGGAGGTCCGGGGGGCGACCGGGGCGAGCAGGGTGAGCAGCTCGTCCTGGATCCGCTCGACGTGGGCGGAGTGCGAGGCGTAGTCGACGGGGACGCGGCGGGCGTGGACGCCCCGGGCGTCGAGGGCGGCCTGGAGCTCGTCCAGGGCGTCGGCGTCTCCGGCGACGACGGTGGAGCTGGGGCCGTTGACGGCGGCGACGGAGATCCGGTCCTGCCAGGGGGTGAGGTCGATCTCCCCGGCGGGCTGGGCGACGGAGACCATGCCGCCGGCCCCGGCGATGGCGGTGATGGCCTGGGAGCGCAGGGCGACGACCCGGGCGCCGTCCTGGAGGGTGAGGGCGCCGGCGACGGTGGCGGCGGCGATCTCGCCCTGGGAGTGGCCGATGACGGCGTCGGGCCGGACGCCGTACGCCTGCCAGAGGGCGGCGAGGGAGACCATGACGGCCCACAGGGCGGGCTGGACGACGTCCACCCGGTCGTATCCGGGGGCGCCCTCGGCGCCGCGCAGGACGTCGATCAGCTTCCAGTCGGTGAACTCGGCGAGGGCGTCGGCGCATTCGGTGATCCGCGCGGCGAACACCGGCTCGCTGTCGAGGAGTTCGACGGCCATCCCGGCCCACTGCGAGCCCTGGCCGGGGAAGACGAAGACGGTCTTGCCGGTCACGTCGGCCGTGCCGGAGACCAGTCGGGCGGGCTCCTCGCCGGACGCGAACGCCTCCAGGGCGGCGGCCAGTTCGGCGCCGTCCGCGGCGACCACGGCCGCGCGGTGGGCGAACTGTGTGCGGGAGACGGCGAGGGAGAGGCCGAGGTCGGCCGAGGCGGCCTCGGTGTCCAGGTGGTCGCGCAGGCGGCGGGCCTGGTCGCGCAGGGCCTGGTCGGTCTTGGCGGAGAGGAGGAAGGGGAGCGCGCCCGGGGCAGGAGCCTCCTCGGCGGGCACCTCGTCGGCGGGCTGCTCCTCGGGGGCCTGTTCGAGGATGACGTGGGCGTTGGTGCCGCTGACGCCGAAGGAGGAGACGCCGGCCCGGCGCGGGCGGCCGGTCTCCGGCCACTCCCGGGCCTCGGTGAGCAGGTCGACCGACCCGGCCGTCCAGTCCACCTGCGAGGAGGGCGAGTCCACGTGCAGGGTCCGCGGCAGCAGGCCGTGCCGCATGGCCAGCACCATCTTCATCACGCCGGCCACCCCGGCGGCGGCCTGGGTGTGCCCGATGTTGGACTTCACCGAGCCGAGCAGCAGCGGCCGTTCGCGGTCCTGCCCGTAGGTGGCCAGCAGCGCCTGGGCCTCGATCGGGTCGCCGAGCCGGGTGCCGGTGCCGTGCGCCTCGACGGCGTCCACGTCGGTGGCGGAGAGCCGGGCGTTCTCCAGGGCCTGGCGGACGACCCGCTGCTGGGAGGGGCCGTTGGGGGCGGTCAGACCGCTGGACGCGCCGTCCTGGTTGACGGCGCTGCCGCGGACCACCGCGAGCACCGGGTGCCCGTTGCGGCGGGCGTCGGAGAGCCGCTCCAGCAGCAGCATGCCGGCGCCCTCGCCCCAGCCGGTGCCGTCCGCGGCCTCGGCGAACGCCTTGCAGCGCCCGTCCGAGGCGAGCCCGCGCTGCTTGGAGAACTCCACGAAGGACAGCGGGGTCGACATCACCGTGACCCCGCCCGCCAGGGCGAGCGAGCACTCGCCCTGGCGGAGCGCCTGGACGGCGAGGTGGAGGGAGACCAGCGAGGCGGAGCAGGCGGTGTCCACGGTGACCGCCGGGCCCTCGAGACCGAAGGTGTAGGAGATGCGGCCGGAGACCACGCTGGCGCCGATGCCGGTCGCCAGGTACCCCTCGGCCGCCTCCGGGGCCCTGGTCACCAGCGCCGCGTAGTCCTGCCCGTTGGTGCCGGCGAAGACGCCGGTCCGGCTGCCGCGCAGCGACCGCGGGTCGATGCCGGCCCGCTCGAAGGCCTCCCAGGAGGTCTCCAGCAGCAGCCGCTGCTGCGGGTCCATGACCAGTGCCTCGCGCGGGCTGATCCCGAAGAACCCCGCGTCGAACCGCGAGGCCCCGTACAGGAACGCGCCCTCGCGGACGTACGAGGCGCCGGTGCCGTCGGCGTTGCCGCCGAGCAGCCGGTCGGTGTCCCAGCCGCGGTCGGCGGGGAACCCGCCGACCGCGTCACGGCCGTCGGCGAGCAGCCGCCACAGCTCCTCGGGTGTCCCGACGTCGCCGGGGAAGCGGCAGCTCATCGCGACGATCGCGATCGGCTCGTGCTCCGCGGCCTCCAGCTCGCGGACCCGCTGACGCGTCCGCCGCAGGTCTGCGGTCACCTTCTTGAGGTAATCGACGACCTTGTCATCCGTCGGCATTGCACACCTTCCAGGCAGCGGTTGTCCGCTCAGAGGCCGAATTCCGCATCTATCAGGGAGAGCACCTCATCCACCGATGCGGCTTGCAGTTCGAGGTCCGCCTCGACAGTGGCAGCCGCACCCGGGGCCGGGACACCCCTGACCGCCACCCCTGCACCCCTGAACTCGCGCCACTTGGCCAGCAGGGTCTCCAGCCTGACGGTGACCCGGCGGCCGTCCTCGTCGTCCAGCCCGGCGTCCGTGAGCGCCGCCTCCAGCGCGTCCAGCCCGGCGAACACGTCCGGTTCCCCGGCGGTGTCCTCCACCGGGGCCAGCCGGCCCGCCAGCAGGGCGGCCAGCGCCACCGGGTCCGGGTGGTCGAAGAGCAGCGTGGCGGGCAGCGGGAGGCCGGTGGCGCCGCCGAGGCGGTTGCGCAGCTCGACCGCCGTCAGCGAGTCGAACCCCAGCTCCAGGAACCCCTTCCGGGGCTCCACCGCCTCCGGCCCGCGGTGCCCGAGCACCTCCGCGGTGAGCCGGCGGACCAGCTCCAGCAGGACGCGTTCGCGCTCCGCCGCGGAGACGCCGGCCAGCCTGGCCGCCAGCGCGTTCCCGTCCTCGGCCGCGGCGGCCGGGCCGTCCCGCTCCGGGGCCAGTGCCCGGACGGCCGGGAGCTCGGCGAGCAGCCGGCTGGGCCTGGCCGCGACGAACCCCGGCGCGAACCGGGACCAGTCCACGTCCACCACGGCGACCGCGGTGTCGCCCTGGGCCAGCGCGGCGTCCAGGGCGGCCAGCCCCGACTCCGGCGCCAGCGGGGTCACCCCGGTGCGCCGGGCGCGCTCCAGCACCTCGCCCCCGGCGGCCATGCCGCCCTCGTCCCACGGCCCCCAGGCCACCGAGGTGGCGGGCAGGCCGAGGGCCGCGCGCCGCTCGGCCAGGGCGTCCAGGTAGGCGTTGGCGGCGGCGTAGTTGGCCTGCCCGGGGGCGCCGAGCGTGCCGCTGAAGGAGGAGAACAGCACGAAGGCCGCCGGCTCCAGGTCCAGGGTCAGCTCGTGCAGGTGGCGGGCCGAGGCGGCCTTGGCCCGCAGGACGGTCGCCAGCCGCTCCGGGGTCAGCGCGTCGATCACGCCGTCGTCGAGCACCCCGGCGGCGTGCACCACCGCGGTGAGCGGGTGCTCGGCCGGGATGTCCGCGAGGAGCGCGGCGAGCCGGTCGCGGTCGGCGGCGTCGCAGGCCGTGACGGTCACGGTGGCGCCGAGGGCGCGGAGTTCGGCGGTCAGGTCGGCCGCGCCCGGGGCGCCGGGCCCGCTGCGGCTGGTGAGCAGCAGGTGGCGGACGCCGTGCTCGGCGACCAGGTGGCGGGCCAGCCGGGCGCCGAGCGCGCCGGTGCCGCCGGTGATCAGCACCGTGCCCTCCGGGGCCCACCCGGGCGCGTCGCCGTGCCGGGCCGACGGCGCGGGCAGCAGCCGCCGCCCGTACAGGCCGTCGGGCCGCACCGCGACCTGGTCCTCGCCGGACCCGCCCGCCAGCAGCGCGGCCAGCCGGTCCCCGGCCGGGCCGTCGAACTCCTCCGGCAGGTCCACCAGGCCGCCCCAGCGGTCGGGGTGCTCCAGCGCGGCGGCCCGTCCCAGGCCCCACAGCGCGGCCTGCGCCGGGCTCGCGACCTGCCCGCCGACCGTCACGCCGGCCCGGGTCGCGCACCAGAGCGGGGCGTCCGGGGCGAGGTCGCCGAGGGCCTGGAGCAGCGCCACGGCGCCGGAGGTGACGGTGTGCTCGTCGGCGCCGTCCGCGAGGGCCAGCAGCGAGAGCACCCCGGTCGGGGCCGTGCCGTCCAGGGCCTGCCGGAGCGGGCCCGCCAGGGTGCTCCGGTCGAGGCCGTCCGGGCCGACCGTCACCCGCAGCAGGTCCGCACCGTGCCGTTCCAGTGCCGCCAGGGCGCCCTCGACGGCCGCCGGGGCGCCCCCGGCGGGCAGCACGGCCAGCCAGCTGCCCATCGGGCGGTCGGCCTGCGGCAGGACGGCCGCCGGCTCCGGGAGCCGCTGCCAGCCCGCCCGGTAGCGCCAGGAGTCGAGCCGGGAGCCGTCCCGCTTGCGGTGGCGCCAGGAGGACAGCGCGGGCAGCAGGGCGCCCAGCGAGCGCTGCTCCTCCTCGGCCAGCCGGAGGCTCGCGCCGAGCGCGGCCAGGTCCTGCTGCTCGACGGCCGCCCAGAAGGCGGTGTCCACCGGGTCGGCCGCCGGGGCGGGGCCGTCCAGCCAGAACCGCTCGCGCTGGAAGGCGTAGGTGGGCAGCTCCACACGGCGGGAAGCGGCGGCTCCGGCCGCGGTGAAGAAGGCCGGCCAGTCCACCTCCGCGCCGAGCGTGTGCAGTGCGCCGACCGCCCGGACCAGGGCCGCGGCCTCCGGCCGGTCCCGGCGCAGCGCGGGCAGCAGGGCGAAGCCGCCCTCGGGCGCCGCCACGGCCAGGCAGTCCTGGCCCATCGCGGTCAGCACGCCGTCCGGGCCCAGCTCCAGGTACCGGCTCACCCCGTCGGCGGCCAGCCGCCGGAACACGTCGTCGAAGCGGACGGCGGCACGGATCTGGCCGACCCAGTACTCCGCCGTGCACAGCTCCTCGGCGGCCACCAGGCGGCCGGTGCCGGAGACCACCGGGATCCGCGGCTCGTGGTACGTCAGCGCCGCCGCGACCTCGCGGAACTCCGCCAGCATCGGGTCCATCAGCGGGGAGTGGAAGGCGTGGCTGACCCGCAGCCGCCGGGTGCGGTGCCCGGCGGCTGCGAGCTGCCCGGCGATCCGCAGCACGGCCTCCTCCGGGCCCGCCAGCACGGTGGCGCGCGGGCCGTTGACGGCGGCCACGGCCACCTCGCCGCCGAGCAGCGGCAGCACCTCGGCCTCGGCGGCCTCCACGGCCACCATCGCGCCGCCGGCGGGCAGTCGCTCCATCAGCCGGCCGCGGGCGGCGACCAGCGTGGCGGCGTCGGCCAGCGACAGCACCCCGGCCGCGTGCGCGGCGGCCAGCTCGCCGACGGAGTGCCCGGCCAGGAAGTCGGGCCGCACGCCCCAGGATTCGACCAGGCGGTAGAGGGCGACCTCGACGGCGAACAGCGCCGGCTGGGTCCAGCCCGTACGGTCCAGGAGTTCGCCGCCCTCGGCGATCACCTCGCGCAGCGGGCGCTCCAGGTGGCGGTCCAGCGCGGCGCAGACCTCGTCGAACGCCGCCGCGAACACGGGGTACGCGGCGTACAACTCGCTGCCCATGCCCACGCGTTGGGCGCCCTGGCCGGTGAAGAGGAAGGCCGTGCGGCCGGGGGAGGCCGTGCCGCGCACCAGCTCGGGCGCCGCTTCGCCGGCCGCGAGCGCCTCCAGTCCGGCCCGCAGGCCGTCCGGGTCGGCGGCCACCAGGGCCGCGCGGTGGGCGAACTGCGTGCGGGAGACGGCGAGGGAGAGGCCGAGGTCGGCCGAGGCTGCCTCGGTGTCCAGGTGGTCGCGCAGGCGGCGGGCCTGGTCGCGCAGGGCCTGGTCGGTCTTGGCGGAGAGGAGGAAGGGGAGCGCGCCCGGTGCGGGAGCCTCCTCGGCGGGCACCTCGTCGGCGGGCTGCTCCTCGGGGGCGTGTTCGAGGATGACGTGGGCGTTGGTGCCGCTGACGCCGAAGGAGGAGACGCCGGCCCGGCGCGGGCGGCCGGTCTCCGGCCAGTCCCGGGCCTCGGTGAGCAGCTCCACCGCGCCCGCCGACCAGTCCACCTGCGAGGACGGCGCGTCCACGTGCAGGGTGCGCGGGACGGTGCCCCGGCGCATCGCCTCGACCATCTTGATCACGCCGCCGACCCCGGCCGCGGCCTGGGTGTGGCCGATGTTGGACTTCAACGAGCCGAGTAGCAGCGGCCGTTCACGGTCCTGGCCGTAGGTGGCCAGCAGTGCCTGCGCCTCGATCGGGTCGCCCAGCTTCGTGCCCGTGCCGTGCGCCTCCACCACGTCGACCTCGGTGGCGGCCAGCCCGGCCCGGTCGAGGGCCTGGCGGATCACCCGCTCCTGGGAGGGGCCGTTGGGCGCGGTCAGCCCGTTGGAGGCGCCGTCCTGGTTGACGGCGCTGCCGCGCAGCACCGCCAGTACCGGGTGCCCGTTGCGGCGGGCGTCGGAGAGCCGCTCCAGCAGCAGCATGCCGACGCCCTCGCCCCAGCCGGTGCCGTCCGCCGCCTCGGCGAACGCCTTGCAGCGCCCGTCCGGCGCCAGCCCGCGCTGGCGGCTGAACTCGATGAACGAACCCGGCGTCGACATCACCGCGACGCCGCCGGCCAGGGCCAGCGAGCACTCGCCGGAGCGCAGCGCCTGGCCCGCCAGGTGCAGGGCGACCAGCGAGGAGGAGCAGGCCGTGTCCACGGACACCGCCGGGCCCTCCAGGCCGAGGGTGTAGGCGATCCGGCCGGAGGCGACGCTGGCCGAACTGCCGTTGCCCAGATAGCCCTCCACCTCCTCCGGGACGGTGCTGAAGCGGGCCGCGTAGTCGTGGTACGAGATGCCGGTGAAGACGCCCGTCCGGCTGCCCCGCGCCGACACCGGGTCCACGCCCGCGTGCTCGAAGGCCTCCCAGGAGGTCTCCAGCAGCAGCCGCTGCTGCGGGTCCGTCGCCAGCGCCTCGCGCGGGTTGATCCCGAAGAACGCCGCGTCGAACCCGGCCGCGTCGTACAGGAAGCCGCCCTCGGAGGCGTAGCAGGTGCCGGGCTGCTCGGGGTCGTCGCTGAACAGCGCGGCGGTGTCCCAGCCGCGGTCCTGCGGGAAGCCGCCGACGGCGTCCCGGCCCTGGGCGACCAGCTGCCACAGCTCCTCGGGCGAGCCGACCCCGCCGGGGTAGCGGCAGCTCATCCCGATGATCGCGATCGGCTCCCCGGCGTCCACCGGGCCGGCGGTGGGGGCGGCCGCCGAGCCGTCCTCGCCGAGCAGTTCGCCGAGCAGCCGGGCGGCCACCGCCTCCGGGGTCGGGTGGTCGAACAGCAGGGTGCTCGGCAGCCGCACCCCGGTCGAGCGGGCGAGCCGGTCGCGCAGCTCCACCGCCGTCAGCGAGTCGAAGCCCTGCTCCTGGAACGGGCGGACCACCTCGATCCCGTCGGCCGTGGGGTGGCCCAGGACCTCCGCCGCCAGGCCGCTCACCAGCTCCACCAGGGAACGGGAGCGCTCGGCGACCGGCAGGCCGGCGAGGGCGGAGCGCAGCGCCGAGGCGGCGTCGTCGGCGGGCGCGGGCCGCTCCTCGGCGCGCTCCAGCTCCCGCACCTCGGCCAGCGCGCCCAGCAGCGGGCTCGGCCGGACGGCGGTGAAACCGGGGTGGAAGCGCGACCAGTCGACCTCGGTGACGGTCACGGCCGTGTCGTCCAGGTCCAGCGCCTGCCGCAGGGCCGCGACCGCGAGGTCCGGCGCCAGCGCGCCGAGGCCCATCCGCCGCAGCGGTCCCTCCTGACCGGCCGACATGCCCTCCCCGGCCCACGGGCCCCAGGCCACCGAGGTGGCCGTCAGGCCGCGCGCCCGGCGCTGCTCGGCCAGCGCGTCCAGGAACGCGTTCGCCGCGCCGTACGCGGCCTGGCCGCCGCCGCCCCAGACCCCGGCGACGGAGGACATCAGCACGAAGGCGTCCAGCTCCTGCCCGTCCAGCAGCTCGTCCAGGTGCGCCGCTCCGGTCACCTTGGCGGCGCCGGACGCGGCCAGCGCGTCCGCGTCGAGCTCGCGCAGCGGCCCCATCGCCCCCGAGCCGGCCGCGTGCACCACGGCGCTCAGCGGGCCGAGCCCGTCCAGCAGCCCGGCCAGCGCCGCGCGGTCCGCGACGTCGCAGGCCGCCACCGTGACCCGGGCGCCCAGCGCGGACAGCTCGGCCTCCAGGGCGGCGGCCCCGGCGGCCGCACCGCCCCGACGGCCGGTCAGCACCACGTGCTCCGCGCCGTTCGCGGCCAGCCAGCGCCCGATCCGGGCCCCCAGCGCGCCGGTACCGCCGGTCACCAGCACGGTGCCGCGCGGCCGCCACTCGCGGCCCGCCGCGCCACCGGCCGCCCGGACCAGGCGGCGCGCGTACAGCCCGTCCGCCCGGACGGCGGCCTGGTCCTCGCCGGACCCGCCCGTCAGCACCGCGGCCAGCCGGTCGGCCGCCTTGCCGTCCACCGCCTCCGGCAGATCGACCAGGCCGCCCCAGCGCACCGGGCACTCCAGCGCCGCCACCCGGCCCAGGCCCCACAGCTGCGCCTGCGCGGGGCTGACCCGGTCGCCCGTCCCGGCCGCCACCGCGCCCCGGGTCGCGCACCACAGCGGCGCGTCCAGCCCGGCCTCGTCCAGGGCGTTCAGCAGCAGCACGGTGTCGGGCAGCGCGGCCGGCACCCCGGGCCGCGCCTCCCGCTCGTCCAGGGCCAGCAGGGAGAGCACGCCGTCCGGCTGCCGCTCCTTGGCGGCGGCCCGCAGCCGGGCGGCCAGCCCGGCACGGTCCTCGCCCTCGGCCGCCGCGACGGTCAGCACCCGCGCGCCGCGGGCCCGCAGCGCGGACAGCGCGCCGCCGGTGCCCTCCTCCGTCCAGCCGGCCGGCAGGACGGCCAGCCAGTCGCCGGAGAGCCCGGGCGGGGCGGCCGGGTCGGCGAGCCGCTGCCACTCGACGCGGTAGCGCCAGGAGTCCAGCAGCGAACGGTCCTGGCGCTCGCGCCGCCAGGAGGAGAGCGCGGGCAGCAGGTCGCCCAGCGAGCGCTGCTCCTCCTCGGCCAGCCGGAGGCTCGAACCGAGGGCGGCCAGGTCCTGCTGCTCGACGGCGGCCCAGAAGGAGGCGTCCGCCGGGTCGGCGGCGGCGCCCGCGACGGGCGCGGCGTCCAGCCAGAAGCGGCGGCGCTGGAAGGCGTAGGTGGGCAGGTCGACCCGGCGCGCGCCGGAACCGGCGAAGAACGCCGCCCAGTCGGCCCGCACCCCGCGCCCGTGCAGCGCCGCCACGGCGGACACGGCGGTCCGCACCTCGGCCCGGTCGCGCCGCAGCACCGGCACGAAGGCCTCGTCGCCGTCGTCGCCGTGGTCCCGGCCCATGGCGGTGAGCACGGCGTCGGGGCCGAGCTCCAGGAAGGTGGTGACGCCCTTCGCCCGGAGCGCGTCCACGGCGTCGTGGAAGCGGACGGTGTGGCGGGCGTGGCGGATCCAGTAGTCGGGGTCGGTGAGTTGCTCGGTGGTGGCGGGTTCGCCGGTGAGGGTGGAGACGATCGGGATGGCGGGTGCGTGGTAGGTCAGCTCGGTGAGGACGTCGCGGAACGCGTCGAGCATCGGTTCCATGAGCGGGGAGTGGAAGGCGTGGCTGACGCGCAGTTCGCGGGCCTTGTTGAACTGTGCGGCGACGGCCCGGACTTCGGTGGTGTCACCGGCGATGACCATGGAGCGGGGGCCGTTGACGGCGGCGATCGAGACCCGCTCGGTGAGCAGGGGCAGGACCTCGTCCTCGGTGGCGCGCAGGGCCACCATGGTGCCGCCGGTGGGGAGGTGGTCCATCAGGCGGGCGCGGGCGGTGATGAGGCGGGCGGCGTCCGGGAGGGACAGCACGCCGGCTGCGTGGAAGGCCGCGACCTCGCCGATCGAGTGGCCGGCCAGGAAGTGCGGCCGGACGCCCCAGGATTCGACCAGGCGGTAGAGGGCCACCTCGACGGCGAACAGGGCAGGCTGGGTCCAGCCCGTACGGTCCAGGAGTTCGCCGCCCTCGGCGATCACCTCGCGCAGCGGGCGCTCCAGGTGGCGGTCCAGCTCGGCGCAGACCTCGTCGAACGCCGCCGCGAACACGGGGTACGCCGCGTACAACTCGCTTCCCATGCCGGTGCGTTGGGCGCCCTGGCCGGTGAACAGGAACGCGGTCTTGCCGGTCGTCGTCGCGGTGATCCCGTCGCCCTCGGCCACCGCGGCCAGTCCGGCGGCGAGTTCGGCGCGGTCCGCGGCGACCACGGCGGCCCGGTGGGCGAACCGCGCGCGGCCGGTGGCCAGCGAGTAGGCCAGGTCGGTGAGGTCCAGCCCGGGGTCCGCGTCCAGTCGGGCGCGCAGCCGGGCGGCCTGCTCCCGCAGCGCGGGGACGGTCTTCGCCGACAGCAGGTGCGGGGCGAGCGCGGGCGCCGTCCCGGCCGGCGCCTCGGCCTCCGGGTCGGCCGGGGCCTCCGGCGCCTGCTCGACGATGACGTGGGCGTTGGTGCCGCTGACGCCGAAGGAGGAGACGCCGGCCCGGCGCGGGCGGCCGGTCTGCGGCCACTCCCGGGCCTCGGTGACCAGCTCGACCGACCCGGCCGTCCAGTCCACCTCGGGCGTCGGCTCGTCCACGTGCAGGGTGCGCGGGACGGTGCCCCGGCGCATCGCCTCGACCATCTTGATGATGCCGCCGACCCCGGCGGCGGCCTGGGTGTGGCCGATGTTGGACTTCAACGAGCCCAGCAGCAGCGGCCGTTCGCGGTCCTGGCCGTAGGCGGCCAGCAGCGCCTGGGCCTCGATCGGGTCGCCGAGGGTGGTGCCGGTGCCGTGCGCCTCCACCACGTCTACCTCGCCGGCCGCCAGCCCGGCGCTCTCCAGCGCCTGCCGGATCACCCGCTGCTGGGCGGGACCGTTCGGCGCGGTCAGCCCGCTGCTCGCACCGTCCTGGTTGATGCCCGAGCCGCGGACCAGCGCCAGCACCGGGTGCCCGTTGCGCCGGGCGTCGGAGAGCCGCTCCAGCAGCAGCATGCCGACGCCCTCGCCCCAGGCCGTGCCGTCCGCGGCGGCGGCGAAGGACTTGCAGCGGCCGTCCGGCGCCAGCCCGCGCTGGCGGCTGAACTCCACGAACCCGGCCGGGGTCGAGAGCACCGTGACGCCGCCGGCCAGGGCCAGCGAGCACTCGCCCGAGCGCAGGGCCTGGCTCGCCAGGTGCAGCGCGACCAGCGAGGAGGAGCAGGCGGTGTCCACGGTGACGGCCGGGCCCTCCAGGCCCAGCGCGTACGCCACCCGGCCGGAGGCCACGCTGCCGGCGCTGCCGTTGCCCAGGTAGCCCTCCACCTCCTCGGGAACGGACTGGAAGCGGGCCGCGTAGTCGGCGGTGGCGATACCGGCGAACACCCCGACCCGGCTGCCGCGCACCGAGGTCGGCGCGATCCCGGCCCGCTCGAAGGCCTCCCAGGAGGTCTCCAGCAGCAGCCGCTGCTGCGGGTCCATGGCCAGCGCCTCGCGCGGGCTGATCCCGAAGAACGCCGGGTCGAACTCGTCGGCCCGGTGCAGGAAGCCGCCCTCGCGGACGTAGCTGGTGCCCGGCGTCTGCGGGTCGGGGTCGTACAGCGCCTCGACGTCCCAGCCCCGGTTGACCGGGAAGCCGGAGATCGCGTCCACACCCCCGTCGACCAGCTGCCACAGCTCCTCGGGCGAGGTCACCTCGCCCGGGTAACGGCAGGCCATGCCGACGATCGCGATCGGCTCGCGGCCGGCGTCCACCAGCTGCCGGTTCTCCCGGCGCAGCCGCTGGATCTCCTTGAGGGAATCCCGGAGTGCCGCGACGACTTCCTGGGGTGCTGCGTTCATCACAAATCTCCGTACATCAAGCTCAGGTCGGGTCCAGGGGGGCGGGGGTTGGGGGCGGGGGGGGGCGGCGGGGCGGGGCCGCGGTTCTCCCGGGCGGGGGGCGCGGCGGAAGGAGTGGGCGATCAGGGCCAGCGGCAGGAAGGACGCCAGCGAGACCAGGCCGAGCCGCCAGTCCAGCACAACCAGCAGCACCGAGA
>NZ_JBHJSJ010000011.1:0-204919 GCF_042268845.1 Kitasatospora sp. NPDC056273
GGGCCGCACGACGCGGCCGGGCGGACGACCACCACCTGAGGGCTCAGTCCTCCGGCGGCGGGCCCGGGGCGTCGACCGGGAGGCGGACGGCCAGGAGGGCGCCGGCGGCGACCAGGGCCGCCGTGAGCCCGAGGGCGAGCCGGTACGGTCCGGCGCCCGCGCCGTCGCCGAACGCGCCGATGAGGGCCGCGGTGGCGGCGATGCCGAGGGCGCCGCCGAGGGTGCGCAGGATGGTGAACAGGCCCATCGCACGGCCCATCGCGGGCGGCGGGACGTCGGCGAAGCCGGCGATCTGGACGGTGAGCACGGCGGTGCCCAGCACCAGTCCGACGGCGAACATCAACGCCCGTACGGCCCACGGGTTCTCCGCGAAGCCGAGCGCGGCCAGCACGGCCGCCGCCAGCAGCAACCCGGGCAGGGCCAGCCGGCGCGGGCCGAGGCGGGGCAGCAGGCGGTCCACCACCTGCGAGGCGGCCATCAGGCCGATGGCCTCCGGGAAGACGCTCAGCCCGGCGTCCAGGGCGGTGGCGCCGCGCGCCGCCTGGTAGAGCAGCGGCAGCACGAACAGGGCGCCCATCAGCCCGGCCGAGGTCAGCAGGGCCAGCCAGCTCGCCGTGCCGAAGGTGCGGTCGGCGAGCAGCCGCAGATCCACCAGGGGCTCGGCGGTGCGCAGTTGGTGCCGTACGGCGGCGCCCAGCAGGACCAGGCCGAGCAGTCCGCCGAGGGCCACGCCCGGGGAGGTCCAGCCGTGCGCCGGACCGAAGCCGAGGGCGTAGGTGAGCAGGCCGAGGCCGGGGGTGGCGAGCAGGAACCCGGTGGTGTCGAAGCGGCCGGCCGGGGGCTCCTGTTCGCCGCGCAGGCCGATCAGCCCGATCAGCACGGCGGCCGCGCCGATCGGCACGTTGACCAGGAACAGCCAGTGCCAGGAGAGGTGTTCGGTGAGGAAGCCGCCGAGCGGCGGCCCGAGGGCGGGCATCAGCGCGGTCGGGACGATCAGGATGCGGCCCAGGCCTGCCCGCTCGTGCGGGGCGAAGGCCCGGAACAGCAGGGTCATCCCGACCGGTGTGAGCAGCCCGCCGGCCACGCCCTGGACGGCCCGGGCGGCGGACAGCGTGCCCAGGCCGGGCGCCGCCGCGCAGAGCGCGGAGGCGAGGGTGAAGGCGGCGAGCGAGCCGAGGAAGACCCGCTTGACGCCGTACCGGTCGCCGAGCCAGCCGGCCACCGGCAGCCCGAGGGCGAGGCCGACCAGGAAGGCGGTCTCCACGGCGTTCGCCGCCGAGACCGGGCGGCCGAAGTCCTCGGCGATGCTGAACAGCGCCGGGTTGACGATGGTCGAGTCCAGGCCGTTCATGCACATCGCGGCCGTGTAGACGACCACCACCGCGGCGCGCCCCGCGAGCAGGGGGCGCGCCGGGGCCTGGACCGCCGGAGGGGTTGCCGGAGGGGTCACAGCGTGGTCCAGTGCGCGGTGATCCACTCCAGGGCGGCCGGCCGCTCGCAGGGGCCGTGGGCGACGGTCCAACCGGCCGGGACGGCGGCGAAGGCGGGCCACAGGGAGTGCTGTCCCTCGGCGTTGACGAGCGCGAGGAACTCGCCGTCGGCGTCGAAGGGGTTGGCGGGGGCGTCACTCATCGGTGGTCTTCTCCATCGTCGGTCGTCTTGTCGGACTGCTTGTCGGACTGCTTGAGGTGGTCGGCGATCACGCTCGCGATGTGCGCGATCGGCTCGGGCAGGGTCATGTCCTTGTGGGAACAGGCCACGTCGGTGTTGGCGATCCGGCCGGACACGTACGGCGTCCACAGCTCGGGCACCAGGGTGTCGTCGATGGTGTCGACGGTGGCGCGGAAGAACAGCACGTCGCCGTCGAAGCGGCGGTGGTCGTAGCCGCGCACCAGGTGGTTGGTGTTGAGGTAGATCCGGTTCAGCGCGGCCACGGTGCTCTCGTCCAGCCCGGCGAGCGGGCTGCCCTCGCGGCGCAACAGCGCGGTGACGGCGCCGAGTTCGAGCGGCAGGCCGTCGAGGTCCTCGGGCCCGAAGCCGCCCATGGTGAGCAGCGCCTCCAGCGCCTCGGCCTGGTCGGGGACGGGCAGCTCGCGGAAGCCCTCGGCGGGGTAGGCGTCCAGGATGGCGAGCAACTCGACCTGCTGGCCCAGCTCCTGGAGCCGGACGGCCACCGCGTGCGCGATGATCCCGCCGGTGGACCAGCCGAGCAGCCGGTACGGGCCCTCCGGCTGGACCTCGCGCAGCCGGTCGGCGTAGTGCGCGGCCAGCTCCTCCAGCGTTTCCGGGAGCGGGAGTTCGGCGGTGGCGGCACCGACGCCCTGGGCCTGGAGGCCGTAGATCGGCACCTCGCCGGGCAGGTTGCGGATCAGGCCGGTGTAGCACCAGCTGAGGCCGCCGGCCGGGTGGACGGCGAACAGCGGGCGCTGCCGGCCGGGGGCGACGGGCCGCAGCGGCAGCAGCACGTCCAGGGCGTCGGCGCCGGGCGCGCCCGCCGCGAGGGCGGCGTCCAGGGCGGCCACGGTGGACGCCTGGAACAGCGCGCCGATGCCGACCTCCAGTCCGAGCACCTCGCGGATCCGCCCGGCGAGCCGCACGACCAGCAGCGAGTGCCCGCCGAGTGCGAAGAAGTCGTCCTCGACGCCGACCGAGGCCACGCCCAGCACCTCGGCGAACAGTTCGCACAGCTGCTGCTCGCGCGGGGTGCGCGGCGGGCGGCCGGCGCCTGCGGCGGGGGCCTCGGGGGCGGGCAGGGCGCGGCGGTCGAGCTTGCCGTTGGCGGTCAGCGGGAGGCGGTCGAGCAGGACGACGGCGGAGGGCACCATGTGGGCGGGCAGTTCGGCGGCGGCGTGGGCGCGCAGCTCGTCCGGGGTGGCGGTGCCGAGCGGTCCCACGGCGCCGACCGGCGCGACCGCGTAGCCGACCAGCCGCTTGTCCCCCGGCACGTCCTCCCGCACCACCACGGCGGCGTCGGCGACGGCCGGGTGGGCGGCCAGCACGGCCTCGATCTCGCCGAGTTCGATCCGGAAGCCGCGCAGCTTGACCTGCTGGTCGGCGCGGCCGAAGTACTCCAGGACGCCGTCGGCGCGGCGCCGGGCGAGGTCCCCGGAGCGGTACATCCGGGTGCCGCGCTCGCCGAACAGCGCGGCGTACGGGTCGGCGACGAAGCGGGTGGCGGACAGCTCGGGGCGGCCGAGGTAGCCGCGGGCCAGGCCCGCCCCGGCCACGTACATCTCGCCGGTGACGCCGGGCGGGACGGGCTGGAGGTGCTGGTCGAGGACGTAGACCCGCAGGTCGGGGATGTTGACGCCGATGGTGCTGCTGCTCCCGGCGGCGGCGCTCGCCCGGTCCAGGGCGATGTACGAGACGTGCACGGTGGTCTCGGTGATGCCGTACATGTTGACCAGCGTGGGCGCGTCCTCGGCGTGCCGGTCGTACCAGTCGTCCAGCCGGGCGAGTTCGAGCGCCTCGCCGCCGAACACCACGTAGCGCAGGGCGAGTTCGCTGCCGGGGCGGTCCCGGTCGGCGGCGCTGAGCTGGTAGAAGGCGGACGGCGTCTGGTTGAGCACGGTGACCCGCTCGCGGGCGAGCAGGTCCAGGAAGGCCGCCGGGTCGCGGCTGACCAGGTGCGGGACGACGACCAGTCGGCCGCCGTGCAGCAGGGCGCCCCACAGCTCCCAGACCGAGAAGTCGAAGGCGTAGGAGTGGAACAGCGTCCACACGTCCTCGGCGCCGAAGCCGAACCAGTGGTCGGTGGCGCCGAACAGCCGGACCACGTTGCGGTGGGTGACCGGCACGCCCTTGGGCCGGCCGGTGGAGCCGGAGGTGTAGATGACGTACGCGGTGTCCTCGGCGCGCAGCGGGCGGGTGCGCTCGTGCTGCTCCAGCGGGACGGCCGGGAAGGCGGCGGACTCCGGCCCGTCGACCAGGAGTTGCCGCACCTCGTGGGCGGGCAGCCGGGGCGCGGTGGCGCGGTCGGTGAGCAGGGCGGCCGGGGTGGCGTCGGCCAGCATGTAGGCGAGCCGGTCGGCCGGGTAGTCGGGGTCGAGCGGCAGGTAGGCGGCGCCGGACTTGGCCACCGCCAGCAGGGCGACGACGAGTTCGAGCGAGCGCGGCAGAGCGAGCGCGACGATGGTGCCGGGACCGATGCCCTCGGCGGCCAGCAGCCGGGCCAACCGGTCCGAGCGGGCCGCGAGTTCGGTGTAGTCGAGCTGCTCGTCCCGGTAGCCCACCGCCACGGCGTGCGGATGGGCGGCGGCGGCCGCCTCGAACAGCTCGGGCAGGGTGGCGTCCGAAGACGTGTCCACCGACGGGCCGTTCCACTCGACCAGGGCGCGCCGCCGCTCCTCCTCGCTGATCAGCGGCAGCAGGCCGATCGGGGTGTCGGGGGCGCTCGCGGCGGCGGTGAGCAGCCGGGTCAGGCGCTCCCCGAGGGCGGCCACGGTGGCGTCGTCGAAGAGGTCGGTGCGGTACTCCAGGAAGCCGCCGATGCCGCCGCCGGGCAGTTCCCCGGCGTTCAGGGTGAGGTCGAACTTGGCGGTGCCGCTGGGGATCGCGGCGATGTCGGCGGTGAGGCCGCCGCCCAGGGCGGTCCGCTCGTCCGGGCGGCTCTGCCAGGCGAGCATCACCTGGAACAGCGGGTGGCGGGCGAGCGAGCGGGCCGGGTTGAGCTCCTCGACCAGGCGGTCGAAGGGCAGTTCGGCGTGCTCGTGCGCGGCGAGCACGGTGCCGCGGACCCGGGCCAGCAGCTCGCGGAAGGTCGGGTCGCCGGACGTGTCGGTGCGCAGCACCACCGAGTTGACGAAGTAGCCGACCAGTGCGGCGGTCTCCTCGTCCTCCCGGCCGGCCACCGGGGTGCCGACCGGGATGTCGGTGCCGGCGCCGTGCCGGGTGAGCAGGGCGGCGAGCCCGGCCTGGACGGCCATGAAGACGGTGCTGTCGGCGGCCCGGGCGAGCCCGGCCAGGGCGGTGTGCGCCTCGGCGCCGAGCGCGAAGGGCACGGTGGCCCCCTGGTGGCCGGCGACGGCCGGACGGGGGCGGTCGAGCGGGAGCTCCAGCTGGTCGGGCAGTCCGGCGAGCGCGGCGCGCCAGTGCTCCACCTGCCGGACGGCGAGCGGGCTGGGCGCGTCGGCGGTGCCGAGCCGCTCCCGCTGCCAGGCCGCGTGGTCGGCGAACTGGACGGCGAGTTCCAGCAGTTCCGGTTCCCGACCGGCGGTCCGGGCGCCGTAGGCGACGGCCAGGTCGCGCAGCAGCGGGGTGGTGGAGGCGCCGTCGCCCGCGATGTGGTGGAGCAGCAGGAGCAGGGTGTGCCGCTCGGGGCCGGCGGTGAACAGGCTCGCGCGCAGCGGCGGTTCGGCGGTCAGGTCGAAGGCGTACCGGACTTCATCGCCCAGCTCTCCGGTTCTCCCGTGGAGTTCGGGCCGGAACTCGGAGAGGATGCGCTGGTACGGCGTGCCGTCCGGCTCCTCCCCGTAGACGGTGCGCAGGACTTCGTGCCGGGCGACGAGGTCGCCGAGTGCGAGGCCGAGGGCGTGCCGGTCGAGCGGGCCGGTGAGGGTGAGCGCCAGCGGGATGTTGTAGGTGGGGCTGGGGCCTTCGAGGCGGTGCAGGAACCAGAGCCCGCGCTGGGCGGGCGAGAGCGGCATCCGCTCAGTGCGCGGCACGGGCACCAGGGCGGGGCGGTGCTCGGGCTCCGCCGGGTCGAACAGGGCGGCCTGGTCGAGCAGTTCGGCGAGGCCGGCCGGGGTCGGCTGCCGGAACACGTCGGCGAAGCCGACCGGGGCGGCGAAGGTCTCGCGCAGCCGGGCGGCCAGGCGGCCGGCGAGCAGCGAGTGGCCGCCGAGGTCGAAGAAGGAGGCCTCCCGGCCGGGTGCCTGCGGCAGGCCGAGGACCTCGGCGAACAGGCCGCAGACCAGTTCCTCCCGGGGCGTGGCCGCCGCGGTGCCCTCGGTGGCCGCGGCGGGCTCGGGCAGGGCCCGGTGGTCGAGCTTGTCGTGGGCGGTGCGCGGCAGTTCGTCCAGCAGCAGGACGGCCGCCGGGACCATGTGCGCGGGCAGCCGGGCGGCGAGCGCGGCGCGCAGCCCGTCCGGATCGGGCGTGCTGCCGCTCTCCGGGACGGCGTAGCCGAGCAGGCGCTTGCCCTGCGGGCCGGGGCGGGCGATCACCACGGCCTGGGCGACGCCCGGGAGTTCGGCGAGGACGGCGGCGATCTCGCCGGGCTCGATCCGGAAGCCGCGGATCTTCACCTGGTCGTCGGCCCGGCCGAGGAACTCCAGGGTGTTGTCGGGGCGGCGCCGGGCGAGGTCGCCGGTGCGGTACATCCGGCTGCCGGGCGGGCCGAAGGGGTCGGCGAGGAAGCGTTCGGCGGTGAGGTCGGGGCGGCCGAGGTAGCCGCGGGCCAGACAGGCGCCGGCCACGTACAGCTCGCCGGTGACGCCGTCGGGCGCGGGGCGCAGCGAGCCGTCCAGGACGTACGCGCGGGAGCCGCGCACCACCCGGCCGCGCGGGGCGCCGTCCGGGCCCGGGGTCCAGGCGTAGGCGTCGACGGTGGTCTCGGTCGGGCCGTAGAGGTCGACCGGGTGCAGACCGGGGACGGCGGCCAAGCGCTGCCAGAGGGCGGGCGGGGTGGCCTCGCCGCCGACCACGAGGACGGACGGGCGGTGCCGGCCCTCGTCCAGGATGCCTTCGGCGATCAGGACTTCGAGGTAGGAGGGGGTGAGGTCGAGGTAGTCGACGCGCTCGCGGTCGAGGTGGGCGGCGAGCGCGGCCGGGTCGCGGTAGGTGGCGTCGTCCAGCAGGTGGAGCTCGTGGCCGTGGACCATCCAGAGCACCGGGTCCCAGGAGGCGTCGAAGGCGAACGAGGCGCTGTGGGCGACGCGCAGCCGGTCCCGGCCGGCGCGGCGCAGGGCGGGGGCGACGTGGTCCTCGCCGAGGCCGGCGTGCAGGTTGGCCAGCGAGGCGTGGGTGACCACCACCCCCTTGGGGCGACCGGTGGAGCCCGAGGTGTGCAACACGTAGGCGGGCTGGCCGAGTCGGGGCGCGGGCGGGGCGGTGTCGGGCTCGCCGGCCGCGTCCTGCGGGCGGACGACGGGCAAGCCGGCGGGCAGGCCGAGCCCGGCGAGGGCGTCGGCGGTGCCGATCGCGCAGACCGGGCGGGCGTCGGCCAGCACGGCGGCGAGGCGCCGCTCGGGGTGGGCGAGGTCGAGGGAGACGCAGGCGCCGCCCGCCTTGAGGACGGCGAGCATCGCCACCAGGGTGTCGGTGCCGCGCGGCAGGGCGATCGCGACCGGTGCGCCGTCCTTGACGCCGAGGGCCGTCAGCCGGTGGGCGAGCCGGTTGGCGGCGGCGTCGAGCTGCCGGTAGGTCAGCGCGGCCGCGCCGGAGCGGACGGCGACGGCTTCCGGGGTGCGAGCGGCCTGGGCGGCGAACAGCTCGGGCACGGTCCGCTCGACCGGCGGCTCGGTACGGCCTTCGGTGGCGCGGCGCAGGCCGTCCGGGTCGAGCAGGTCGATCCGGGCGACGGGCGTCCGGGGGTCGGTGAGCAGCAGGTCGGCGAGGGCGTCGAGGTAGCGCAGCAGGCCGTCGCGGTGGGCGACGAGGGAGGCGGCCCCGTAGCGGGCCGGGTCGGCGTCGATGACCAGGCGCAGCGCGCCGTCCGGGCCGGGCGAGACGTTCAGGGCGAGGTCGTCGACCGGGCCGGCGGCGAGGTTGCGGACGGTGCCGGGCAGGCCGGCCAGGTCGAGGTCGCTCTCGAAGGCCTTGATGTTGACCATCGGGCCGAACAGGGCGCGGCGGTCGCCGGTGCGGCCGAGGTCGCGGCGCAGCTCCTCCAGCGGGTAGCGCTGGTGGCGGCGGACGGCGCGCAGCTCGCGGACCACGGCGCGCACCAGGGCCTCGGCGCTGTCGGCGGGGCGGACGGCGAGGCGCAGCGGGAGCACGTTGGCGGCGGCGACGGGGGTGCGCAGGGCGGCCGGGCCGCGGCGGTTGGCGAGCGGCAGGCCGAGGACGACGTCCTGGGTGCCGGTCAGGCGGTGCAGGTAGCCGGCCGCGGCGGCGAGGAGCAGCTCGGCCCAGGTGGCGCGGACGGCCTCGGCGGCGCGCTCCAGGCGGTCGCGGGTGCCGGCGGGCAGCTCGGCGGTGAGGCGGATCGATGCGCCGGACGCGCCGGCTTCGGGAGACGCGCCGGACTCGGGGGACGCGCCGGACTCGGGAGACGCGCCGGACTCGGGAGACGCGCCGGACTCGGGGGACGCGCCGGGCTCGGGGGTGCCCGGGAGGGTGGCCGGGGTGTCGGCGTCGGCCATCCGGGCCGACCAGTGGGCGCGGTCGGCCCCGTACTGCGCGCTCTCGCGGTAGGCGGCCTCCTCGGCGGCGGCCTCGGCGAGTCCGGCGAAGGGGTTCGGCGCGGGCTCGGCGCCGGTGACGAGGGCGGTGTAGAGGGCCGCGACCCGGTCACCGAGGAGGGTCAACGCGTAGGCGTCGACGGCGAGGTGGTGGATGCGGCGGTACCAGAGCCGACGGTCCCCGGTGAGCCGGATGAGCGCGTGGGTGAACAGCGGGCCCTCGGCGAGGTCGGCCGGGCGGGCGAGGTCGGCGCGCATCCAGGCCTCGGCCTCGGCGGCCGGGTCTTCGGCGGCGCGCAGGTCCAGGCGGTGCAGCGGCCAGTGGCGGCCGGGGCGCAGCCGCTGGCGGGGCGTGCCGTCCGGGTCGGTGACGACGACGGCGCTCAGCGCCTGGGCCTCCTCCACCGCCTGCCGCAGCGCCTGTTCGAACCGCTCGTCGTCGAGCGGGCCGGTGATCTCGACGGCGTCGCCGGTGTTGTAGACCGGACTGTCGGGGTCGAGGGCCTGGGCGTACCAGATGGCGGCCTGGGCGGCGAGCAGGGGGACGTCGGCGGCCTGACCGTCGACGGTCCGGCTGTGGGCGGCCCGACTGTCGGCGATCTGGCTGTCGACGGTCTGACTGTCGGCGATCTGGGTTTCGACGGCAGGCATGGGGTGGAGAGCTCCTCGGGGGATCCGGAACGCCTTACTTAGGTTAGCCTAATCTAAGTTCATATGATCTGGTCAACGGCCCCGCAGGGTCGGGCCCCTGACACCCCGGAGACGCCACCCGTGCCCCAGACCGAACCGCTGCCGCAGAGCGCCGAACCCACCGGACCAACCGGACCAACCGGACCCAGCGCCGCCAAGCGGGCCGTGCGCGAGCACGTCCTCGCCCTGCGGACGGAACTCCTCGCGCTCAGCCACCGCATCCACGCCCACCCCGAGACCGCCTTCGAGGAGCACCTGGCGGCCGCCTGGTGCTCCGAACTGCTGCGCGCACACGGCTACTCGGTCACCGCGCCCGCCCACGGCCTGGCCACCGCCTTCGACGCACGCCTCGGCAGCGGGCCGGTCACCGTCGCGCTGGTCTGCGAGTACGACGCCCTGCCCGGACTCGGCCACGCCTGCGGGCACAACCTGATCGCCGCCGCCGGGATCGGCGCGGCGCTCGGGCTCGCCCCGTACGCGGACGAACTCGGGCTCACCGTACGGGTGATCGGCGCGCCGGCCGAGGAGCGCGGAGCGGGCAAGGCCCTGCTGCTGGAGGCCGGGGCGTTCGACGGGGTGGACGCGGCCATGATGGTCCACCCCTGCCCCGTCGAGGTCGCCGACTTCCGCTCCTTCGCCCTCGGCACGCTCTCCGTCCGCTACACCGGGCGCGCCGCCCACCCGAGCCTCGACCCGCACCGGGGGCGCAACGCCGCCGACGCGCTCACCGTCGCCCAGGTCGCGATCGGGCTGCTGCGCCAGCACCTCCCGCCGCAGTGGCGGGTGCACGGCATCACCACGGCGGCCGGCACGGCGCCGAACCTGATCCCGGACAGCGCGAGCGCCGAGTACGAGATCCGGGCCTCGGCGGCCGAGGACCTCGCCGAACTGCGCTCCCGGGTCGAGGACTGCTTCCGCGCCGGGGCACTCGCCACCGGCTGCGAGGTGGAACTGACCCGACCCGAACCGGACTACCTGGACATGCGCTCCGACCCCCGGCTGCTGACGCTGTGGCGGGCCAACGCGGCGGCGCTCGGCCGGCCGGAACCGGTCGAGAGCGGACCCTTCGCCTGTACGGACATGGGGAACGTGTCGCACGCGGTGCCGTCGATCCATCCGGTGCTGGACATCACCGGCGGCGCCTGCGCCCCGCACGAGGCGGCGTTCGCCGAGGCGGCGCTGGGCGCGGACGCGGAGCGGGCGGTGCTGGACGGCGCGGTGGCGATGGCGTGGACGGCGGCGGACCTGGCGGCGGATCTTGCGGCGGAGTCGGCGGAGTCGGCGGAGTCGGCGGAGTCGGCGGCAGCGACGAACGAATGACGGCCGACAACTTTCAGCGAACAGATAACGAAATCTGTTCGCTGAAAGTTGTCATCTGTTATCTGTTACCCGTCGACCGTCTTCCGTCAGCCGTCGCCCCCGGCGCCCCGGGTCCCGCTCACCCGCCGAGCAGCACCCCGGGCGCCACCCGCACCGCCGTCACGCCCAACTCCCGCACCAGCGCCCCGACCTCGCCCTCCTGCCACGGGTCGGCGAGCACCACGGCGGCGCCGGTCCGCAGCGGCCACAGGTACTCCCAGAGCGGCAGGCCCAGCTGCAGCACCCGGTCGCCCGGCCCGAGCGGGTGGGCCGCCTGGAGCTCGCGCACCCGGCGGTCCGCCTCGGCGTGGGTGAGCCGGACGGCGCTCGGGCGCCCGCCCGGGCCGTACCCGACGCAGAGCAGATGGTGCGGGGTCAGCGCCCGGGGCGGGTCGGTGGGCAGCTCGCCCTCCGTCTCCAGCCCGGCCAGCGCCCCCGGCACCCCCTCCCCCAGCACGCAGACCGGAGCGTTCTCCACGAGCAGCCGCTCGCGCCGCCCGGGCGTGTCCGACGGGTCCAGCGGAAGGTACGCCGCACCCGACTTCGCCACCGCCAGCAGCGCCGTCACCAGCTCCGCCGGACGGCGGAACGCCGCCAGGCCGACCACCGCACCCGGGCGGGCCCCACGGGCGGCCAGGGCGCGCGCCAGCCGGTTGGCCGAGGCGTTCAACTCCCGGTAGCCGACGGTCTCCCCGCCCGCGAGCACCAGCGCCGGCGCGTCCGGCGTCCGCGCCGCCTGCGCCTCGACCGGCCCCACCGCGGTGGTGGCCGGGTAGCGCACCGTCCGGCGCGGCAGCGGAGGCAGTTCGGGCACCTCGGGCAGCACCGCCCCGCGGGCCGCGTCCCGGTCCCCGTCCCGAACCGGCTCCCGGAGCGGATCCCGCACCGGGTCCCGCAGCGCCTCGCCCACCCCCGCCGCCATCACGCCGCGCCCAGCAGCTCGGCCCAGGCCTCGATCGCCGGGCGCTCCGCGAGCTGGACGAACGCCACCTCGGCGCCTTCCTCCTGCCAGCGCCCGGCGAGGGTCATCAGCCGGATGGAGTCCAGCCCCCAGTCGACCAGGTTCTCGTCCAGCGGGATCTCCGCCGGGTCCTCGCCGAGCAGGTCGGCGACCTCGGCCCGGATCCGCTCCACCGTGAAGCCCGTACCCGTCACTTGCCGCCCACCCCTTCGAGCACGTCGACGCCTGCGGCGTCCAAGCCGGCCGTGGCGTCCAGGCCGGCCGCCGCAGCGGCCGGAGCCATCGCCCCGAGCACGGTCTCCGCCGTGGCGACCATCCCGCAGCGCCCGGCCACCCAGGCCAGCGCACCGCGGTGCTCCGCCGGGCCGAAGTCGGCGACCGCGTCGGCCACCACGAAGGCCTGCACGTCCCGCATCCAGGCGTCGCAGGCGGTCGCCTGCACCCCGATGTGCGCGTACACGCCGGTGATCACCAGCTGGTCCCGCCCCTGCTCGCGCAGCAGCTGCTCCAACTCGGTGCGCACGAAGGCGCTGTACTTCCACTTGGTCAGCACGGTGTCGCCCGGCGCCGGGGCGACGGCGTCGGCGATCGCGGTGGCCCGCGGGTCGGCCGGGATGCCCGGGCCCCAGAAGTCCTGCTGCAGCCCGCGCTCGGCCGGGCTCTGCCCACCGAGCTGCGCCGAGTACACGACGGGCACGCCGGCGGCACGCGCGGCCTCCGCCAACGCCTGGACGTTGCCGAGGAGTTCGGTCACCGGCGCGGCCTCGGCATCGAAGGCGTCCAGGAAGTGGTTCTGCAGGTCGTGCACCAGCAGGACGGCGCGCGCCGGGTCGACCGTCCAGGCGACCCGGTTGGCGGGCAGTTCCTCGGCGGCGGGCATGGGATAGCGGGGAATGCGGGGCAGGCCCACGGTGGTGTTCCTTAGCTAGATGTGGCGAGGTGGCGACGAAGGACGGAGGCGTCAGCCGGTGGTCAGCGAGGCCGCGATCGCGGCCCGCAGCTCCTTCTTGCTGACCTTCCCGATCCCGGTGGCCGGGAAGGCGGCGACGAACTCGACCCGGTCCGGCACCTTGTACTCGGCGAGCCCGCGCTGTCGCACGAACCGCTTCAACTCGACGCCCTTCGGGGGCTGTTCACGACTCTCGGCGCGCAGCACCACGTACGCGCAGGTGCGCTCGCCCAGGTACGGGTCGGGCATCGACACCACCGCCGCGTCGTGCACCGCGGGGTGCGCGAGCAGGTGGTTCTCGATCTCCTCGGCGGCGACCTTCTCCCCGCCCCGGTTGATCTGGTCCTTGGCCCGTCCCTCGACCACCAGGTGGCCGGTGGGGGTGCGCCGGACCAGGTCCCCGGTGCGGTAGAAGCCGTCCGCCGTGAAGGAGTCGGCGTTGTGCCCGGGCGCGTTCCAGTAGCCGCGGATGGTGTACGGGCCGCGCGTGAGCAGGTGTCCGGTGGCGCCGTCGGGCAGGTCCCGGTCCTGGTCGTCGACGACCCGGACCTCGTCGTCGGGCGAGATCGGCCGGCCCTGGGTGGTGGTGACCAGCTCCTCCGGGTCGTCCAGCCGGGTGTAGTTGACCAGGCCCTCGGCCATCCCGAACACCTGCTGGAGCGTGCAGCCCAGCACCGGGCGCACCCTCCGGGCCGCCTCCTCGCTGAACTTGGCGCCGCCGACCAGCAGCACCTCCAGGCTCTCGTAGCCGCGGACACCGCGCTCGGCGGCGTCCAGCCAGAGCAGCGCGAGCGGCGGCACCAGCCCGGTGATGGTCACGCCCTCGCGCTCGATCAGCGGGAAGGCCGTCTCGGGGGCGGGCTGCGGGCAGAGCACCACCCGACCGCCGGCGTACAGCGTGCCGAGCGAACCCGGCGAACTGAGCGGGAAGTTGTGGGCGGCGGGCAGCACGCACAGGTACACGCTGTCCGGGTCCTGGCCGCACAGCTCGACCGAGCCGCGCAGCGAGTAGATGTAGTCGTCGTGGGTGCGCGGGATCAGCTTCGGCACACCGGTGCTGCCGCCGGAGAGCTGGAGGAAGGCGACGTCCTCGGGACCGGGCTCCCCGCCGAAGGCCTCCGGACCCGGCCCGTCGCAGGGCACGTCCGCGAGCCGGACGTGCTCCCCCGGGTCCTCGCCGGCCACCAGCACCAGCCGCAGCGCGGGGTTCTCCGCCCGTACCCGGCTGGCGAGTTCGCGGTAGTCGAAGCCGCCCTCGACGGCGGGCACCACGTACGCCGCCGCCCCGGTGAAGGAGCAGAAGTACCCGATCTCGGCGTACCGGTGGGCGGGCAGCGCGAAGACCGGCAGCGCGCCGATCCGGAACAGCGCGAACACGACCTCGAAGAACTCGGCGGCGTTGGGCAGTTGGACCACCACCCGGTCCCCGGCCCGGATGCCCCGGGCGAGCAGTCCGGCGGCCATCCGGTCGGCCCGGCGGTCGAGTTCGGCGTACGTCCAGCGCCGCTCGGTCGCCGCCACGCCGTGGCCGCCCGGGTCGACGACGGCGGTGCGCCCGCCGTGCTCGGCGGCGCGCTCGCGCAGCATCCGCCCGAAGGTCTCGCCGCGCCAGTACCCGGCGGCCCGGTAGCGCTCGGCGAACTCGGCGGGGTACGGGGTGAAGCCCGCCCGGGCCGTCTCCAGCGGCGTCACCGGGCCACCCCCGCGGCGTCCAGGAAGGTGCGGAACTTGGCGCTGGTCTCGGCGAGTTCGGCCTCCGGCCGGGACTGCTCGACCACGCCGGCGCCGGCGTACACCCGCAGCGTCCGCCCCTCCGCCTCGGCGCAGCGGATGGTGACCACCCACTCGCCGTCGCCGGTCGCGTCCTCCCAGCCGACCATGCCGGTGTAGAGGCCGCGGTCGAAGGGCTCGACCTCGCCGATCACCCGGCGGGCGACGTCCGTCGGCGTGCCGCAGACCGCCGGGGTGGGGTGCAGCGCGCAGGCCAGTTCGAGGGCGGAGACCGTCGGGTCGGCCAGCTCGCCGCGGATCGTGGTGGCCAGGTGCCACATCGCGGCCGTCCGTACCAGGGTGGGCCGTTCGGGCACCTCCAGGGTGCGGCAGTACGGCGCCAGCGCCTCGCGGATGGCGTCCACCACGACGGCGTGCTCGTGCAGGTCCTTGGGCGACTCCAGCAGCGCGGCGGCGCGCCGGACGTCCTCGCCGAGGTCCTCGCTGCGCGGCACGGAGCCGGCCAGCGGGTTGGCCAGCACGGCCGTTCCCCGCCGGGAGAGCAGGAGTTCGGGGCTGGCGCCGACCAGGGTGCGGCCGCCGCCGGACGGGACGGCGAAGGTGTAGCCGCCCGGGTCGCGGCGGGCCAGCCGCTGCAGGATGGCGGGCAGGTCGAGCGGCCGCGCGGCGCTCAGCTCCAGCGTCCTGGCCAGCACCACCTTGCTCAACTCCCCGCCGCGCAGCCGCTCGACGGCCGCCGCGACGCCCGCGCCGTACGCCTCGGGCGCGGGCACCGGGTCGATCCGCCAGTCGGCCTGCTCGGCCGGCGGCGCGGGCAGGGCGATCAGCGGGTCGTCGCGCAGCGCCCCGGCGGTGCGGACCCGGGCGGGGACGGCGAGTTCGACCCGGCTGTCCCGGTCGAACGCCACCGCGCCGACCACCAGCGGCCGTTCGACGCCGGAGCGGCCCGCCTCGGCCAGCGTCTCGGCGACCCGCACCGGCAGCGGCCGCCCGTCCTGCGGCACCCGGGCGTGCACCCCGGAGCCGAGCAGGGTGCGGGTCGGCGAGGCGAAGAACGCCTCGTCGGAGCCGGCCCGGTACTGGCCGAGCAGTCCGCTGGCCGCGCCGATGACGGCGTGGTCCTGGCCCTCGGCGAGGGCGGTCGCCGGGGCGTCGGGCCCGGCGGGTATCGGCCCGGCGGGGGCGTGGTGCACCGTGGTCACGGCGGTTTCTCCAGTCTGGGACGGTTCTTCGGGGGTGGGAGGAGGACCGGCGGCGTTCCGCTCAGGCGCGCAGGGTCGCGCCGCCGTCGACGTACAGGTCGTGCATGGTGATGTGCCGCGCCCGGTCGGAGGCCAGGAACACCACGGCCTCCGCGATGTCGGCGGGCGCGGCGATCCGCCCGAGCGGGATGCCGACCCGCCAGGCGCCCAGGTCGCCCTCGATCACCCGGCGTTCGGCCGCCTCGGCGTCCTCGCCCCACAGCGCGCGCTGCATCGCGGTGTCGGTCGAGCCGGGCGACACCACGTTGCACCGCACCCCGGACCGGGCGAGCTCCAGCCCCAGGCAGCGGGTGAACATGGTGGCCGCCGCCTTGGACGCCGCGTAGGCGGCCATCCCGGCGCGCGGCACCCCGGCGGCGTTGGACCCGACGGTCACGACCGCTCCGCGTCCGCGATCCGCCATCCGGCGGCCGACGGCGCGGCTGGTGTGGAAGACGCCGGTGGTGTTGACGGCGAAGGTGTCCGCCCAGTCCCCGTCGGTGAGTTCGACGACCGGGGCGGTGCGCAGGATTCCCGCGACGTTGACCAGCACGCCGATCGGTCCGAGCCGGCTCTCGATCGACTCCACGGTGCTGTCGACCGCCCGGGCGTCCGAGACGTCCAGCGCGTAGGGACGCACGGACGGCAGTTCGGCCGCCAGCGCGTCGATCCCGCCGGGATCGCGGTCCACCGCCGCGACGACGGCTCCCTCGGCCACCAGCGCCCGCACCACGGCCGCGCCGATGCCCTGCCCGGCCCCGGTGACCATCGCGACGGCACCGGCGAATTCGGACTGTTGCTGCACAGGACATCCCCTCCGACCAGCAAGATTAGGCAAGCCTAACCTAACACAGCTGTTCGCCTGTGCCGAGCGCCTGTACGAATTCCGCTGCTTCGCCGTCAACTCGCTCCGGACGCACGGAGGCCGTCCGCCCCGGACGATCCGGCGGCCCCGGTCTCCTTCCGGCACCGAAGAGCCGGCACCGAGAAGCGGGCATCGAAGAGCGGGTGCCAAAAGGCCGGCACCGAAAAGCCGGCACCGAAAAACGGGTGCCGAAAAGCGGGTGCCGCCCACCCGTGGATGAAGCAGCATGAGCCGTATGTCTGATACCTCAGTACTCACCCGGGCCGAGGCCGTCGAGCGCCACCGCCTGCTCGACGTCCGCACCGTCCGCCTCGACCTCGACCTGACCCGCGGTCCGGAGGTCTTCGGCTCCACCACGGTGATCCGCTTCGGCTGTACCACCCCGGGCGCCGGGACCTACGTGGACGTCAAACCGGCCGCGCTCCGCCGGGTGGTGCTGAACGGCCGCGAACTGGACGTCGCCGCGCTGCGCGCCGGGCGCTTCCCGCTGACCGGCCTGGCGGCCGACAACGAGCTCACCGTCGAGGCCGACATGGCCTACTCGCACACCGGCGAGGGCATGCACCGCTTCACCGACCCGGCCGACGGCGAGGACTACGTCTACACCCAGTCCTTCCTCGACGACGGCCCGCGGGTGTTCGCGTCCTTCGACCAGCCCGACCTCAAGGCGCGGTACACGGTGTCCGTCACCGCGCCGCGGCAGTGGACCGTGGTCGGCAACGGCGTGGGCCGCCAGGTCACGCCCGGGCGCTGGGAGTTCGCGCCCACCCCGGCGATCAGCAGCTACCTGGTCTCCGTGGTGGCCGGCCCGCTGCACTCGGTGCGCGCCGAGCACGACGGGATCCCGCTCGGCCTGCACTGCCGCCGCTCGCTCGCCGCCCACCTGGACGCCGACGCCCCCGAGCTGCTGGAGGTCACCCGGCAGGGCTTCGACCACTACCACCGGGTCTTCCGGCACCGCTACCCCTTCGACAGCTACGACCAGTGCTTCGTGCCGGAGTTCAACGCCGGCGCGATGGAGAACCCGGGCTGCGTCACGCTGCGCGACGAGTTCGTGTTCCGCTCCGCCGTGGACGACACCAGGCGCGAGGAGCGCGCCCTGGTGGTGGTGCACGAGATGGCGCACATGTGGTTCGGCGACCTGGTCACCATGAAGTGGTGGGACGACCTGTGGCTGAACGAGTCCTTCGCCGAGTACATGGCCTACAGCGTCACCGCCTCCTCCACCCGCTTCACCAACGCCTGGACCGGCTTCGCCGCCAACCGCAAGACCTGGGGCTACGACGCCGACCAGCGCCCCTCCACCCACCCGGTGGCACCCGGCACGGTGGACGACACCGCCCAGGCGCTGCAGAACTTCGACGGCATCTCCTACGCCAAGGGCGCCGCCGCGCTGCGCCAGCTGGTCGCCTGGCTCGGCGAGGAGGCCTTCCTGGCCGGCGTCAACGACTACTTCGACGAGCACGCCTTCGGCAACGCCACCCTCGACGACTTGCTCCGTGCCCTGGCCGCGACCAGCGGCCGCGACGTCCACGGCTGGGCCGACCGCTGGCTGCGCACCACCGGCGTGGACACCCTGCGGCTGACCGACGGCCGGATCGAGCACACCTCGGCCGACGGCGGGCCGCGCCCGCACCAGCTGACCGTGGGCCACTACCGGCGCACCGCCGAGGGCGCCCTGGAGCTGGCCGACCGCGTGCCGCTCGACCTGGCGGCCGACAGCACCGCGGCGGTGAAGACCGACGCCGAGCTGACCCTGCTCAACGACACCGACCTCAGCTTCGTCAAGATCCGTCTCGACCCCGGCTCCTGGCGGACCGTGCGCTCCTCACTCGGCGCCGTGCCCGAGGAGCTGGCCCGGGCCGTGCTCTGGAGCGCCGCCCGGGACCAGGTGCGCGACGGGGAGCTGGCACCCGGCGAGTACCTGGAGCTGGTCGCCGCCCACCTGCCCGGCGAGACCTCGGTGCACCTGGTCGACGCGGTGCTCTCCTTCGCCCGCGACTTCGTGGTGGACTGCGCCGTGCCGCCGACCGCACGGCCGGCGGCACTGGCCGTCCTGAACGAGGTCTGCCGCACCCTGCTGCGGCGCACCGAGGACGAAACGGACCGCACCGGGCTGCGCCTCGTGGCCGCGCGCGGCGTGATCGGCACCGCCGCCGGCGAGGCGCAGGCCGCCGAGCTGCGCGACTGGCTGGCGGCCGGCACCGTGCCCGGCGGGCCGGTGCTCGACCCGGACCTGCGCTGGCAGCTGCTGCTTCGGCTGTGCGTGCTCGGCGCGGCGGGCGAGCCGGAGATCGCCGCCGAACTCGCCGCCGACCCCAGCGACACCAGCGAGAAGGGCGCCGCGCGCTGCCGCGCCGCGCTGCCCGACCCGGGGGCCAAGGAGGCAGCCTGGCAGGCGCTGTTCCACGGCGAGCTCTCCAACTACCTGGCCGCCGCCACCGCCAGGGGCCTGTGGCAGCCCGAGCAGGCCGAGCTGCTGGACGGGCTGACCGCCCGCTACTTCGAGGAGCTGGGGTCGGCCACCGCCCGCCGCGGCCCCGCACTGGCCCGGGTGCTCGCCACCACGGGCTTCCCCGCCTTCGCCGCCACCGACCGGACGGTACGGGCGGCCGAGGCCTGCCTGGCCGACCCGGAGCTCACCGCGGCGACCCGGCGCGGACTGGTGGACCAGCTGGACACCCTGCGCCGCGCCGTCCGGGCACGGGCGCGGGCCGAGCAGTAGCACCCCCGGCGGGCGGTAGGCGGCGGCGCGGCCCGGGTGGTCGCGCCGCCGTCTCGTGCTGTCCCGTGCCGCCGCACCGCAACGCCGCGCCCTGGTCCGGCAGGGCCCGTCCGGCAGGGCTCCCGCAGGACGTGCGCCGGGTCGGTCGACCGGACCCTAGCGCGGCGCGGCGGGGGTCGTCGGAGCCTTCGCGGGAGCCGTCGAGGACTTCCCGGGAGCCGTGGAGGCGGGGGCCGTCGGGGCGGTGGGGGCCGTCGCGGGGGTGCCGGGGGCGCCCGGGGCGGCGGGCGCCGGGGAGAGGCCGGTGCAGCCGCGCAGGCCGTCGCGGCGCTTGAGGGCGGCCTCGGCGGTGGCGCCGGTGACCGGCTCCGGGATGCCCTTGTCGTCGATGGTGGCCGGGGTGAAGGCCTCGCCGGTCACCTTCCCGTCGGCGGTGAGGGTGAGGGTGGTGACACCGGTCTCGTTGGAGTTGGCGTAGTTCGAGGTGCCGTACCAGAGGAAGTTGCCGAAGCCGTACCCGATGTAGGTGTCGCCGAGCATGCCCGAGCCGACCATGGTGTGCGCGTGGGTGCCGACCACGGCGGTGGCTCCGGCGGTGGCGAGCTTCTTCGCGATGGTGGTCTGCGGACCGGTCGGGCAAGCCTTGCCCTCGTCGCCCCAGTGCAGGTAGACGAGCACCACCGGGGCCTGCTGCTTCGCCGTCTCCACCGCCTTGACCAGCGCCGGGACGTCCAGCGCCGAGGCGATGCCCGGCTTGCTCGCGCCGGCCCGCCACTTCTGGTTGGTGAGGTCCTCGACCTGGCTGGCGGCGACCACCGCGACCTTCACCCCGCGCACGGTGGTGACGTACGGGGCGTACGCCTCCTTGGCGTTGCGCCCGACGCCGACCACCGGGATCGGCGAGGAGTCCTTGGCGGCGAGGGTGTCGGTGAGGCCGTCGGCGCCGAAGTCCACGGCGTGGTTGTTGGCCATCGAGACGACGTCGACGCCCGAGTCCTTGAGCACCGACAGCGCCTTGGGCGAGGTGCGGAAGGTGTACGTCTTCGGCTCCGGGGCGCCGCGCCCGGTGATCGCGGTCTCCAGGTTGAGGACCGACAGGTCGGCGTCGGCGAGGGTGCGGGAGATCGGGCCGAGCGCAGGCTCGGGCGGCTTGACCGCCAGCCGGGCCTCGGTGCGGCCCTCGAAGTGGACGTCCCCGGCGAAGGCGACGGTGATGGTGCCGTCGGGCCGGGGCGGGGCGCTCTTGCCCGGGGCCGTGCCGGAGGGCGAGCCGCCCGGCGCCGAGGACTCGCCCGGCGGGACGGGGGCGGCGGAGGCCGGGGCCGGGGCGGGGTCGTCCGGCCCGCAGGCGGTGACGGCGGTCAGTCCGGCGAACAGCGCGACGGCGGCCGCGGCACGGCGCATGAGTGGATCCCCCCGAGGATGATGCGAGAACGATCAGCGTACGCCACCGAATCACCACCGCTCGGACCCGAGCTCGCAACATTCCGGCCACAAAAGGGCACGGCGCGGCGGCCCCGACCGGGCGCCGACGGCCGCTCCCCGGACGGCGCGCCCGGCCCACCTGGCCGACCCGTCCCAACCGCCCACCCGACCGGGCCACCGCGTCCCTGGCGCGGAGGCGGGCGGGCGCGCAGCGTGGTGTGGAGGGGGCGAGTACGGGGGAAGCGCGTGCGAGGGGAGCCCGTGCAGGGGAGCGCGCGCGTAGGGGGGCGAGTCCCGCACCGAAGGCCCGGAGGTGTGACGTGATGGGCAGCAATCAGCTCTCCTCCGCGGGTGACGTCTCCCCCGCGGGCGGCGGCCGCGCCTCCCCCGCCCGGGAGCGCCGGATCGTGGTCGGGATCGACGGCTCCCCGCCGTCGAAGGCGGCCCTGCGCTGGGCGGTCGGCCAGGCCGTGCTCACCGGGGCGACGGTGCACGCGGTGGCGGCCTGGGAGTACCCCTCGCTGTACGGGTGGTTCGCGCCGATGGTGGACGACGGCTTCGAACGGATCGCCCGCCGGACGCTGAGCGCCGAGGTCAACGAGGTCCTCGGCCCGGACCGCCCGGTGGACGTCCGGGAGAGCCTGGTGCTGGGCCACGCCGCCGAGGTGCTGCTGGAGGCCGCCGAGGGGGCCGACCTGCTGGTGCTGGGCAGTCGCGGCCGGGGCACCTTCGCCCGGACCCTGCTCGGCTCGGTGTCCACCCGGTGCGCGGTGCACGGGGTCTGCCCGGTGGTGATCGTCCGCGCCGACGCGGCGGCCTCCCCCGCGGCTACCGCCCTCGGGGTCGAACAGCCGGCGCCCGGGGCCGTGCGCACCAAGGACTGGCAGCTCAGCCTGCACGTGGTCGAGGACGAGGACACCACCCGGGTGCACGCCGTGCTGGACGCCGACGGCAACGTGCTGCACAGCGACACCCGCTCCCGCCGCAACCCGCGCGACGCCCCGGCCCCGGCGGTCGGCGACGAGTTGGCGGTCGGCCGCGCCCTGGTGGACCTCGGCCACCAGCTGCTGCGCGCCGGCGTCCACGGCGCCACAGGGACCACGGAGGAGTGAACGACCCGGCCGGGGGTGGGAACCGGGCCGTGGCGTGAGCGGCGAGCGGCCGGGTACGCCATGCTGAATCACCGCTGAACCACTGAACTGCTGAACCGCCGTACCCCCGTCCCTCCCCGACCCGATCATCCCCGCCCCGCCCCGACCGGAAGAGCCGCTCCCCGCCATGGACACCACGCCAGCCTCCGAGGCCCCCACCCCGGAGGCCGCCCCGGACTTCACCCCCGACGAGCGCGCCCGGGGCCGGGCACTGCGCCGCGCCCAGCTGCCGTGGGCGCTGGGCGGGCGGCTGGCGGGCCTGGCGCTCACCCTGCTGCTCGGCCTCACCCCGGTCGGCGCCGCCGTGGTGACCGCCGTCGGCGGCTGGTTCGGCGGCTCACGGACGGCCGGGGTGCTGGCCGGAGCGGCAGCCCTGGTGCTGCTCGGCCAGGCGCTGCAGCTGCCGTTCGGCGCCGGGGCGCGGACCGTCCGGGTCCGGTACGGGCTGGTGACCCAGGGCTGGGCCGGGTGGGCGTTGGACGCCGTACGCGGCCTCGCGCTCACCCTCGTCCTCGTCCTCCCGCTCGCGCTCGGGCTGTTCGCGCTGACCGCCTGGTCGCCGCAGCGCTGGTGGCTGCCGGGGGCGGGCGCGGCGGCGCTGCTGACCGTGGCGCTCTCCTTCCTCCATCCGCTGCTGATCGAGCCGGTGTTCAACCGCTTCTCCCCGATGCCCCCGGGGGAGCTGCGCACCGCGCTGCTGGCACTGGCCGAGCGGGACGGCGTCCGGGTGCGGGACGTCCTGGTCGCGGACGCCTCCCGCCGCACCACCGCGCTCAACGCGTACGTCTCCGGGTTCGGGGCGACCCGCCGGATCGTCGCGTACGACACCCTGCTGACCACCGCCGAGCCGCGCGAGGTGGAACTGGTGGTCGCGCACGAGCTGGGCCACGTCAAGCACCGGGACGTGCCGGTGGGCACCGCGCTGGGCGCGGTCGGTGCGGCCGTCGCGGTGGCCGTCCTCGGCCTGCTCGCCACCTGGCGGCCGCTGCTGGACGCCGCCGGGGCGACGGACGCGGCGGACCCCCGGGCGCTGCCGCTGCTGGCGGCACTGGCGGCGCTGCTGGGCGCGCTGTCGGGGCCGGCGCAGTGTGCGGTGAGCCGTCGGATCGAGGCCAGGGCGGACCGGCACGCGCTCGAACTGACCGGGGACGTCGAGCAGTTCGTGGCGATGCAGCGCAGACTGGCCGTGGCGAACGTCTCCGATGTCGACCCGCCGAGGGTGCTTGAGCTACTGTTCGCCACTCACCCGAGTGCGACCAGCCGGATCGCCGCCGCCCGCGCCTGGCAGGCCGCACCGGAACGGCGGGCGCCGGAGCGGGGCGCAATCCCGGGCACATCTGTTGTATAGTGCAACAAATATCGAGGAGATAGGAACGCCGTGCCCGGCCGCCAGTCGTCCATCGAGACCATCCAGCGCGAGCTGACCGCCTTCGCCCGCCGCGCCCGGCACAAGGCCTCCCAGCTGCACCCCGACCTCTCGCTGGTCACCTACAGCATCCTCGACCTGATCACCGAGCGCGGCGGCTGCCGGGCCGCCGACGTGGCCGCGTACTTCATGCTCGACAAGTCCACTGTCAGCCGCCAGGTCACCGCCCTGGAGAAGCTCGGCCTGCTGGCCCGCGAGACCGACCCGGACGACCAGCGCGGCCAGATCCTGCGCGCCACAGAGGCGGGGCTCACCCTGCTGCGGGACGCCAACGAGCAGCGCAGGCTCTCCTTCACCGCGCGCTTCACCGACTGGTCCGACGAGGACGTCGCCCGCTTCGCCGACTACCTGGCCCGCTACGGCCAGGAGGGCTGACCGGGCACCGCAGGGGAGCGGGCGGAGCCCTGCCGGGAGGCGTGAGCCGAGCGCTGGCGGGGAGCAGGAACCGAACGCTGCCGGGGAGTGAGACCGGCCGCTCCGGGTGCGCCCCGGCACCCCCACGGTGTACAGAGGAGGAGTGCCCCTCCGGCAGCGTCCCGATGCGCCGCACCCGCCGCCCGCGCCGCATCCCCCCGACCCCCGCCGCGCCTGGCGGCCCGACCGCCGGGTGCTGACGGCGCTCACGCTCGCGCTGATCGTGCTGATCACCGTCGTCGACATCGTCTCCCCGCCGGACGTCCACCTCGGCCCGCTGCTGATCGTCGCCCCCGCCCTCACCGCCTCCTTCGCCGGCCCCCGGGCCACCGCCGGGGTCGCCGCGCTCGCGTTCGCCGCGCTGACCGTCATCGGCGCCGTCCGGGATGGCCTGACCAGCGCGAACATCGAGACCCAGCTCAGCGCGCAGCTGATCGTCTCGGCGCTGATCGTCGGCCTGCGGGTGCTGCGCGAACGGCACGAGCGCGAACTGGCCCGGGTGCGCTCGGTGTCCGAGGCCGCCCAGCGGGTGCTGCTGCGCCCGCTGCCGGAGCGGATCGGACCACTCCACCTGGCCTCCGTCTACCTGGCCGCCGAGGCCGAGGCGCAGGTCGGCGGCGACCTGTACGCGGCCGCCCGCACCGCCACCGGCACCCGGCTGCTGGTCGGCGACGTGCGCGGCAAGGGCCTGTCCTCGCTCGGCGACGCGGCCCTGCTGCTCGGCGCCTTCCGCGCCGCCGCCCACCTGCACGCCGAACTGCCCGACCTGGCCGCCTACCTGGACGGCAGCGTCAGCTGGGACCTCGCCCAGCTCGCCGAACAGTCCCGGCGGGACCGGTGGGAGCGGCGCGAGCGGCAGGCGCTCTCCGCACTGCCCTTCCCCCCGCCCGAGGAACCCCCGGAGGAGAGCGGCGACTCCGGCGAGTCGTTCATCACCGCCGTGCTGCTCGACATCCCCGACGACGGCTCCCCGGTGCGCCTGATCGACTGCGGCCACCCTCCCCCGCTGCTGCTGCACCCCGACGGCATCACCGCCCTCGCCGCCCGCCAACCCTCCCCGCCGCTGGGCCTCGGCGAGCTCGCGCCGACGCGGTACGAGACGGAGACCTTCCCGTTCCGGCCCGGCGACCGGCTGCTGATCTACACCGACGGCGTGATCGAGGCCCGCGACGCCCAGCGGCGCTTCTACCCGCTCACCGAACGCGTCACCGCCTGGCGTGCCGAACACCCCGCTGCCCTGCTCCACCACCTGCGCCGCGACCTGCTCGCCCACGTCGGCGGCCGACTGAACGACGACGCGGCCATGGTCGTGGTCGAGCGGCTGCCGTGAGGACGGCCGACGAGCGCCCCGTGACGAGCGTCCTCGGAACGACGGCAGGCAGCCCTGTCGGATTGCCTTCTCCCGGCCCTCGTCGGGCCGGCCGCCGTCCCTCGGGCACGGCTCCCGGCCTGATCGCCTCCGGGCGTGTACGAGCCCGAGGCCGAGGCCGAAGCCCAGGCCGAGGAGGGCGGGCACGGCAGCCGTCGCGGCGAGGGCGCGCGGGTGGCGGAGGTCGAACATGCCGGGGCTCCTTCCCGGGGCCCGGACGGCCCCGCTCGTGGTGCCCCAACGATGACCCCGGCCACCCCTCCCGCACATGTACCGAACGGCACATCCTGAGCAGCGGCACCCCCACGTCCCCCTGCCGATCGGCAGGGGCACACCGGTCGCGTCCACACGGTGGGAAGGATTCTCCCCACCCGTACCCGTACCCGCGGCCCCCGGCAGGCCCTACGGCTGGCGGACGTACGGGGTCGTCGTGCTCACCCAGGCGAAGCCGAGGCGCTGCAGGATCGGCCGGCTCTGGTCGCTCGCGTCGACCTGGAGGTACTCGTAGCCGAGCTCGGCCGCGAGGCGGGCGCGGTGGGCGATGAGGGCGCGGTAGATGCCCCGGCCGCGCCAGTCGGGTGCGGTGCCGCCGCCCCAGAGTCCGGCGAACCCGGTCCCCGGGATCAGCTCCATCCTGGCGCCGCTGACCGGGCGGTCGCCGGCCATCGCGACGACCATGCTGACCGTCCCGACGCCGTGCCGCAGGTGGTCGAGCAGCCGCTCGCGCAGACGGGGGTTCTCGGCGCCGAAGGCCTGTGTGTGGGCGTCCATCAGCAGGTCCACCCCGGCCGGGTCGGTCACCGGGAGCAGCCGGACGCCCTCGGGCAGGGCGGCCTCGGCGGGCAGGTCCGCGATCCGGGCGAGCATCAGCGCCTCGTCCGGCTCCGGGGTGAAACCGGCCGCCAGCAGGCGGGCGCCGAGGTCGGCGGGGCGGTCATGGGAGTAGGCCTTCCACTCGAACTCCAGCCCCAGTCCGGCGAAGTGGCGCACCTGCGCGGCGATCGCCGCGTCCGCCCCGGCCTCGTCCAGCCCGGACCAGACCACGCCGTTCCAGCTGTGCTCCGAGCCCACCTGCCGGACCACCGCACCGTCGCGCTCGACGCGGCAGCCGGGATCGGGCGGCGTGTTGCGCCGGATCCGGTCGTCGAACAGGGCAAGCATGTCGTCATGATCCATCCGCTCACTCCAGCACGGTCCGCGAGCGCGCACCATCGAGTTTCCGCGCCACCGGCTGCGGGCGGCGCCCCCGGGTCGGCTCCGGGCGGCGCTCCCCGTCCTGCCGCAGGCGACGGCCACCGGTCTGCTCACGCTCCCCGTCCTGCCGCCGGCGCCGGCCACCGGCCTGCTCACGCTCCCCGGCCGACCGGCGGTCCGCCGCCCGGAGCCGGCCGGACCGGATCGCCTCGCTCGGCGCCTCCGCGCCCATGATGGCGTCCAACAGGCCGCGCGCTTCGGCGAGTTCGTCCATCTGCCGGGTGATCCGGGCGCGCTCCCGGGCCAGACCGTCGAGCAGTTCGGGGCAGGTCGGGCCGGGAGGGCGCTGCCCCGGGCCCGGCAGGCCGTGGAGGATCTCGGCGATCACGGCGCTGTTGAGGCCGGCCGCGAGCAGGGTGCGGATCCCGCGGACGGTGTCGACGTCCGGCTCTCCGTACTCGCGGTAGCCGCTGGGACGGCGCTCGGGCGCGAGCAGCCCCTGCTCCTCGTAGTAGCGCAGCGCGCGCGGGGTGGCCCCGGTGCGCCGGGCGAGCTCTCCGATCCGCATCGCGGACACCTCCTCGACGGACCGTTCACCGCGACCCGCCACCGAGGCTCTCCACCGAAGCCCCCGTGACGTTCCGCCGTGCCCCTCCGCCTTGACTCTGCCGTCGGCGTGAAGGTCTAGCGTAACCGCCATGCCGAACGAACGATCTTCCTCAACCTCCCCTGCCCGCACCGCCGTTGCCGTGCTGGGCCTGGGTCCGATGGGTCGGGCGCTGGCCGGGGCGCTGCTGGCCGCCGGCCATCCGGTCACCGTGTGGAACCGCACGCCGGGCCGGGACGCCGAACCGCTCGCCCTCGGCGCGGTCGGCCGCGAGCCCCGCCGAGGCGGTGACGGGCTCCACCGAAGGAGCCACGGGCTCCGCCGAGGCCGGCGCCCCGCTCGTCCTGCTCTGCGTCCGCGACCAGTCGGCCGCCCGCGCCGTACTGGAGGCCGCCGGGGCGGCACTGCGCGGCCGGACCGTCGTCAACGCCACCTCGACCGCGCCGGGCGACGCGCGGGCGAACGCCGCCGACGCCGAGACCCGGGGCTACCGCCTCCTGAACGCCGCGGTCCTCACCCCCACCCCGACCATCGGCCGCCCGGAGGGCACCGTCCTGCTGAGCGGCGACGCCGAGGCCGTCGCCGCCCACGAGGCGACGCTGCGGGCGCTGGGCACCGTACGCCACGTGGGCGCGGACCCGGGCCGGGCGGCGGCCTTCGACGCGGCCCTGCTCGACCTGTTCTGGACCACCGTGCACGGCTGCCTGCACGCCCTCGCGCTGGCTCGCGCCGAGGGCATCAGCGGCGCCGAACTCGCGCCGTACGCCCAGGGGTTGCCGCGCCTGCTGCCGCCGCTGATCGACCGCTTCGCGCAGCGCGCGGACGACCGCCGGCATCCGGGCGACCACAGCAGCCTCGCCTCCGCCGAGGCCGGGCTGGCGCACGTCGCGCACACCGCCCGGGCGCGCGGCCTGGACACCTCCGTCCTGGACGCGGCGCTCGCCGTCACCCGGCGGGCGGTCGGGGCCGGGCACGGGTCGGACGGGGTGTCCGCCCTGGTCGACCTGCTCGCCGGGCAGCCGAGCAGCCGGGTAGCCGGGCAGCCAGGTCACCGGACAACCGAGCAGCCGGGACCCGGGCAGCCGGACACCCCGCCGACCGGGCCCGCTACTGCGCCAGGTACCCGCCGTCGACCGGCAGCACGACCCCGGTGACGAAGGACGCGTCGTCGGAGGCGAGGAAGAGGACGGCCGCCGCGACCTCGGCCGGGTCGCCCAGCCGCCCCATCGGGTGCAGCTTCTCGATCGCCCCGAGGTACTCGGTGCCGCCGGGCTCGTCGTACAGCCGGGCGACCCGCTCGGTGGTGATGGTGCCGGGGGCGACGGCGTTGACCCGGATGCCGCGGTCGGCCCATTCGACGGCGAGGTGCTTGGTCAGGCCGGAGGCGACGAACTTGGCGGGCCCGTACACCGCCTGGCCGCGCTGGCCGGCCTCGCCGGAGATGGAGGAGAGGCAGACGATCGAGCCGCCGGGCCGGTCCTGCGCGGTCATCGCCTCGATCGCGTACTTGCAGGTGAGGAACATGCCGCGGCCGTCCACCGCCATCACGTGGTCCCAGTCCTCGGCGGTGGCCTCGGTGATCTCCATCAGCGGGATGATCCCGGCGTTGGCCACCAGCACGTCCAGCCGCCCGTGCCGCTCGACGGCGGCGGCCACCAGCCGGCGCGCGTCCTCGTCCCGGGCCACGTCGCCGACCACCGTGCTGACGACGTCCGGGAACCGCTCGGCCAGCCGGTCCAGCCCGGCCTCGTCCACGTCGAAGGCGACCACCGACGCGCCCTCCCGGACGAAGCGTTCGGCGACGGCCCGTCCGATACCGCTGGCCGCACCAGTCACCGCACAGGAGCGGCCGGCCAGCCGCCCGCCCGCGGGGCTCCCCGCGTTCTCAGTCACCATGGCGCGACTCTACCCAGCGGGCGGCCACGCGTCGGGTGCCTTCGACCGGTCCGCCGGATCCGGCCGGTCGGCGGCTCAAAAGCGGCCCGGAGCGGGACCGGGGGGCGGAGCGGAGAGAAGCAGGAGCCGGCAGAAGGCCACCGACGACAACGGCGGCCGGGACCGTCGGTACGGTCCCGGCCGCCGCGCCGGCTCGACGGCGGGTACTACACCCGCGCGTCCGTCGCCAGGGCCTCCGCCACCGGAAGGTTGGGCTGCGGGTGGGTCAGCAGGTGCACGCCCGCCGCCAGCGCGCCGCCGACCAGCGGGGCGAGCAGGAACAGCCACAGCTGCGACAGCGCGTCGCCGCCCGCGAACAGCGCCGGGCCGAGGCTGCGCGCCGGGTTGACCGAGGTGCCGGTGAGCGGGATGCCGACCAGGTGGACGACCACCAGCGCGAGGCCGATCGGCAGCCCGTCGAAGCCGACCGCGGCGAGCCGGTGGGTGACCGCCAGGACGACGTACACCAGCAGGAAGGTGAGGATGACCTCGGTCAGGAACGCGCCGCCGGCGTTGATGTGCATCTGGGAGCGCTCGCCCCAGCCGTTGGTGCCGAGCTTGCCGTGGGTCTCGAGCCCCGGTATCTGCTTCGCCAGCAGCAGGACGAGCCCCGCACCCGCGATGCCGCCGAGCAGCTGCGCCACCCAGTACGACACCGCCGTGCGCCCGTCGATCCGGCGGGCCAGCAGGAAGCCGAGCGTCACCGCCGGGTTGACGTGGCAACCGGAGATCGGGCCGAGCGCGTACGCGAACGCCAGCAGCACGAAGCCGAACGCGAACGCGATGCCCACCGGACCGATCGCCACCCCCGCGAGCACCGCAGCACCCACTGCCAGCAGCACCAGCAGCAGGGTCCCGAGGAACTCGCCGATCACCGCCCGCCTGTCCGTTCCACCCATGCGCCTGGTCCTCCTGACCGTCAGGGCAGGCGGTCCGGTGCCGCCCACGTCCGGCCAACCCTGGTCGACCGTTCGAGGGACCGCATGTCGGCCGGACGGCGTAGCGCCGTGTTTACGGCGCGTCCGCCTGCCGAATTACTCCGAACGGATGAAACCGTACGGAAATGGCGCAGCCAATGCAAAACGGAAGCAAAACGGGCAGACAGGGACAGGGCGGTCGCCGTGTGCCTGTCAGACCGTCAGCACGATCTTGCCGCGCAGGTGCCCGCCCTCACTGACCCGCTGCGCCTCCGCCGCCTCCGCCAGCGGGAACACCCGGTGCAGCGGCAGCCGCAGGGTGCCCGCCTCGTGCAGGGCCAGCGCGGCCGCGTAGGCGCTCGTGTAGTAGGGCTCGACGCCCTCGGCGCCACCGGTGAACCGGACGCCGTGCTCCTGCGCGCCCTGGATGTCGGCGATCGTCAGCACCCGGTCCGCGTCACCCACCAGCTCGATCGACAGCGGCAGCACCCCGCGCCCGGCCGCGTCCAGCACCCGGTCCACCCCGCCCGGGGCGGCGGCCCGCACCCGCTCGGCCAGGCCCTCGCCGTACGTCACCGGGATCGCGCCGAGCTCGCGCAGGTGGTCGTGGTTCGACTCGCTCGCGGTGCCGACCACGGTGATCCCACGGGCCCGGGCGAACTGGAGCAGCACGGTGCCCACCCCGCCGGCCGCACCGTGCACCAGCAGGGTCTCGCCGGGCCGCACGCCCAGGACGGCGAGGGCGCGCTCGGACGTCTCGGCCGCCGTCGGGATCGCGGCGGCCTCCGCCCAGCCCAGGGTGGCGGGCTTGTGGGCCAGCATCGCCGCGTCCACCAGCGCCCGCTCCGCGTAGCCGCCGCCCATCAGGGCGCCGAACACCTCGTCGCCGGGGGCGAAGCCGCGCACCTCGGCGCCGACGGCCTCCACCACGCCGGACACCTCGAAGCCCGGAACGTAGGGGAAGGAGACCGGGAAGAACCCGGCCAGCTCACCGGTGCGCAGCTTGTGGTCCAGCGGGTTGACGCCCACCGCGCGGACCGCGACCCGCACCTGGCCGGGGCCCGGGGCGGGCAGTTCGATGTCGATCGGGCGCAGCACGTCCGCGCCGCCGAACTCGGGGAAGGCGATCGCCTTGGTCATGGGAAGGTCCTTCGGTTCCAGGGGAGTTGTTGCCTCCGACGTCTTCCATCCTGCGACCGGGGCAACGGCAGCCCAGCCAGTCCTTCGGACGGTTCGACCTGTCCGAACGGCCAGGCGGGCCCGGCGGCGCCCGAACTAGGCTGGACCGCATGGACACCACTGAGCCGCCCGGAACCGCCACGGGCACGGGCGGGACGGGCACGCGCACGCGCACGGACGGGACGGGCACGGGCGATCCGCGCACGGACGGGACGGGCGCGGACGGGACCTGGCGCGACCGCTGGGGCCGCCCCGAGGACGCGCTCGCACGGGCCGTCGAGGTGCTGCGCGCTCCCCGGCCGGACCTCCTGCTGCGCCTGTCCGACGTGCTCGGCACCCTCGTCCCGCACACGGCGCTCGCGCAGCTCAGCGGCGTCTGCACGTTCAACCCCTCCCACAGCTACGGCCCGCCCGAACTCACCGCCGCCATCAGCACGCTGGACCTGTCCCGGCTGGCCGAACAGGCGGCCGCGACCACCTCCGCCGGCCGTCCCTGGCAGGGCGAGTCCGAACTCGCCGGACAATCCCGGCCGGTCGTCGTCGTCACGACCACGCCGGGCAACGACAGCGGCGCCGTCCTCGTCCTCGTCCGGGCGGGCACCGAACCGGTCGCCCCCGGGGCACTCGCCGTCCTGCAACAGCTGTGGGACCTGGTCATCGCCCACTCCGACCACCGCGCCACCGACGCCGCCCCCACCCAGACCGCCGCCTCCCGCGCCTCCGCCAACGCCCGCGCCCGCGCCATCGCCGAGTTCACCGGCACCCACAGCGCCGCGCTCACCGCGATCCTGGCCCCGCTGCGCTCGACCGGCCTGGACGACGCCACCGCCCGCCGCAACGCCACCGAACTGGCCGTCACCGCCCTGCTCGACCTGCGCCAGGGCGCCGAACTCGACCGCACCCTCAGCGAGGAACCCGCCGACGCCGCCTTCGCCCGACTCGTCCGCGAACTGCGCCCGCTGCTGCGGCACACCCGGGTCCACCTCGACGTCGCACCCCCGCCGGAAGCCGACCGCTCCGTCCCGGCCGACGCCGCCCACACCGCCCGCGACGCCGTCCGGGTGGCCGTCCTGCTGATGCTGGAACAGGAGAAGCCGACCCGGCTGCACGTCAGCTGGCAGCTCACCGCCGACGGCCAACTGCGCGCCGTCGTACGCGGCGACGGCCTCGGCCTGCTCACCGCCGACGCCCTCACCGTCCACCGCACCGCCGACCGCATCACCGCCCTCGGCGGACGCCACGGCGTCGAAGCCGTCCCCGGCTGGGGCACCACCGTGACCGTCGACCTCCCGCTCGCCCTGCCCGAACCCGCCCTCGCCACCGACCCCCTCGACGGCCTCCAACCGCGCGAACTCGAGGTCCTCGACCAGCTCGCGCGGGGCCGCCGCAACCGGGACATCGCGGCGGCACTCCACATCAGCGAGTCGACGGTGAAGTTCCACGTCGCCAACATCCTCGCCAAACTCGACGTCTCCTCCCGCGGCGAAGCCGCCGCCCTGGCCCACCGCGCCGGACTGCCCCGCGGCCCGGTCGGGCTGCACGCGGCATCCTGAACACCCCTCCCCCACCTGAGGAATGGCCGACATGACCGACCCCACCACCCCGGGCCCGACCACCTGGGACCCGACCACCCCCGGGCTCCTGCGCCTGCCCTCCGGCCGCCTCCTGCGCGGCCGCGGCCTCAGCAAGCCCCTGCCGCCCGGCCCCCGACCCGACTTCGGCCTCTACCTGTTGGGCCGCCCGCCGCACGTCGACTGGCCCAGCCGCTGGGTACGCTGGCCCGACTTCCGCCTCCCCACCGACCGCACGGACGCCACCGACGCCTTCCGCGAAGCCTGGGAACGCTCCGCCACCCAACGCGTCGAACTCGCCTGCGCCGGCGGCCGGGGCCGCACAGGCACCGCACTCGCCTGCATCGCCGTCCTGGACGGCGTCCCGGCCGCGGAGGCGGTGGCGTACGTGCGGGAGCACTACAGCCGGCACGCCGTCGAAACACCGTGGCAGCGCAAGTTCGTGGAGCGGCTGGCCTAGGTCGGGTGGGTAGCGTTCCAAGGATCTCGACCGCCAATCAGGTCACGGGCGAAACCGTCAACGGCGACGTGTACCAGGCTGGAACGATCAACCTGATCAAGGCCTCAGCACCCAAGGTCACTGCGGGCGCCTGAAGCCCCTCAGAGGTGCCAGGTGCGGGCCGCCGCCCAGGTCTCCAGGGGCTGCCAGTCGATGGTGGGGTGTTCGGCGTGCAGGGCGGCGGTGTCGATGGTGAGGCCGGGGTCCTGGAGGTAGCGGAACATCGTGGCGAGGTCCTCGGAGTGGGCCGCCACGACCGAGAGCGGCACCTGTTCGAAGCGGATGGGGCGGCCGCTGGCGGCGCTGATCGCGGCGGCGATCTGCTCGCCGGTGCGCCACTGGGAGGCGATGTCGATGCGGCGGCCCGTGTAGGCGTCAGGCCTGGCCAGGACGTGGGCGGCGAAGGTGCCGATGGTGTCGGCGGCGATCACGGGGAGTGGGACGCCGGGGGGCATGGGGAGGTGGAAGACGCCGTCGCGGAGGGACTGGAGGGTCCAGTCGTTGGCGTAGTTCTCCATGAAGGCGGCCGGGCCGAGGACGGTCCAGGGCAGGCCGAGGCCGGCCAGGTGCTGTTCGATGCGGTGCTTGCTGTCGAAGTGCGGGATGCCGGTGGAGCGGTCGGCGTTCGCGGCCGAGGTGAAGACGACGTGCCGGACGCTTCCGACTGCCCGGGCGGCGTCCAGCAGGGCGGTGGCCTGGCGGACTTCGACACCGAGGTCGGTGCCGAACGGGGTGGACATCGCGAACAGTGCGCCGGCGCCGTCGAGGGCGGTGGCGAGCGAGGCCGGGTCGTCGAAGTCGGCGCGGGCCAGTTCGGCACCGAGTGCGGCGAGCTGGGTGGCGGCGGGCGAGCCGGGGTTCCGGGTGAGGGCGCGGACGGGGCGGCCGGCGCGGAGGAGGGCGCGGGCGGTGGCGCCGCCCTGGGCGCCGGTGGCGCCGGTGACGGCGACGGGGAGGAGGCGGGCACGGGAGGCTGCGGACTCAGTTATCTGCGTCATGCAGACAACATAGAGAAAGATTTCTGCGTGGCGCAAACAATTATCGGGCAGCCGGTTACCCTTCCCCCATGACGACGACCCGCGACGAACTGATGGCCCGGCTGTGGCCGGTCTCGCGCCGCTACCTGGCCTCGTACGTGCTGTTCAACCAGGCCGTCGCCGACCACCTGGGCATGCACCCGACCGACGTCCAGTGCCTCAACCTGCTCACCCTGGAGGACGGGCCGGTCACCACCGGCCGGATCGCCGAACTCACCGGGCTGACCAGCGGCTCGGCCACCCGGCTGGTCGACCGGCTGGAGAAGGCCGGGCTGGTGGCCCGGCAGCGGGACCAGGCCGACCGCCGACGGGTGCTGGTCGCGGTCCTCCCCGAGGCGCTGGAGCGCTTCGGGGAGGTGTGGCGCGAGCTGTCCACCGACTGGGCGGCCGTCTTCGCCGAGGACAGCGAAGCCGAACTCGCCTTCCTCCTGCGGCACATGAACCGCACCGTCGAGCTCAGTCACCGCCAGGTCGCCCGCCTGGCGGCCATGGAACCGGGCGAGCTGGGCGGGACGGGCCGCTCCTGAACCCGCCCGGTCAGGCCTCCGGCGGCGCCGGCAGGGCGCCCAGCGCGAGAACGCCGCCCGGGCCGCCCCGGTAGACGGTCCCACCGGCAGCGGCCAGCGAGATCCGGCCGACCTCCTCCGAATCGTCCTGCCAGCGCATCCCGCCCGTCGACGGGTCGAACGCCCATAGCCGGCCGTCCCCCGACCAGGCGTAGACGCCGTCCTCGGTGGCGACCATGGCAGGGGTCCCGCCCTTCCGACCGGCGAAGGTGTTGGCCTTCCAGACCCAGTCACCGGTCGTCGTGTCCAGCCCGAACAGACGGTCCCCGCCGCCCATGTAGACGGTCCGACCGGCGGCCGACAGAGGGCAGCTCAGCTCCCCGTGCTGGACGGACGCCCAGAGCTGCGCGCCGGTCGCCGGGTCCAGTGCGCCGACGATCGTGGAGGCCATCGTCTCCGGGGGCGAGGAGACCAGCAGGGCGTCCCGGTGGACGGTCAGTGGGCCGCTGACGACGAGGTCGCGCTCCCAGCGGCGCTCGCCGGTGCGGGCGTCCAGCGCCAGGAGCCCCCTCGGCCTCCCCGCCGTGTACACGGTGCCGCCGCCGAGGGCCAGAGCGGCCGAGACGCCCGCCGGGCCGGTCCAGCGCGGCTCGCCGGTGGCCAGGTCGTAGCAGCGCACCGAGCTTCCGTACACCGCGAACACGCTGCCGCCGCCGACGGCGGGGCCTTGCCGCCACCCGCCCTCGGACCAGTCCGGCAGGGCGGCCTCCCAGCGCTGCTCCCCCGATGCCGCGTCCAGGACCCGCAGACGGGTGTCGGTGGCCACGCACACCACGCCGTCCCCGGCGGCCGACGGCCAGCCGCCCGGGGCAGCGGCGGCGTCGGGTGTGCTGACCGTACGGCTCCAGCGGACCTCACCGGTACGCGGGTCGAGGGCGCGCACGCAGCCGTCGAAGCCGGAGGCGTAGAGGCCCTGTCGGCGGTCGGCGGACAGCACGAGCCGCCCGCTCGCGGCGGTCGTCCGCCAGAGTCGCGGGCCGTGGGAGCTCTTTCGGCGGGCCCACTCGTTGACGCCGGCGGCGGCCGCGAGGGCTCCCAGGGCGGCGGCGCCCGTCAGCAGCCGCCGGCGGTTGACCAGGCGCCGGGCCGGTGGCGTCGGCACACCGTCCGGTGCGGCTTCCCGCACGTCCTCCGGCACCGCATCGCGCACGTCATCCGGCACCGCATCGCGGGCCACGTCCGGCGCCGTCTCGCGCGCCTCGTCCGGCACCTTCTTGCCCACCTCGTCCGGCACGGCGTCCCGTCTCGCATCGTCGTTCACGCCAGACAGGACCGCGCACCCGGCCCCAGGGTTGCGCCGGATCCGGAAGAAGATCACGACCGGCGGCGCCGGCCGACGGCCCTACGTCTTCCGCAGCTCCGGCGCCGGCACCCCGATCAGCAGCCGCCGGACCGCGTCCCAGGCCGCGCGCAGGGCGGCGGCGCAGGCCCGGGTGTCGGAGCCAAGCAGTCGCAGCCAGGCACCGCTGTCCTGCGGCAGCACGCTGACCCCGTAGAGCAGTTCGCCGTACTCCTGGCCGCAGCCGACCACCGCCTCGTGCAGGACGTCCGCGATCCGGGCCGCCGGGGCGAGCGGGCTGAGGACGTACAGGCTGGACATCACGTCGTGCCCGGCCAGCACCGCCGGCCCGGTGACCCCGGCACCCCTACCGCCCCCTCCGCCTCCGCCTCCACCCGGCGAGGGCTCCAGTCGCACGGTGTCCAGTGCCACCAACTCACCGTCAGGACGCCGCACTTCGAGGTCCGAGGCGAACACCCGGTAGGCGTTGCGCTCGCCCCGGGCGAGGCGGCCGGCCAGGACGGTCTCGCCCGCCAGTACGGTCGCCTCCGGGTCGACGGTGAGGACGGTCCGCTGGTAGAGGCGCGAGTCGACGAAGGGGATCACCGGCTCGGGCAGGTACTCGACGTAGGCGCGCGGTCCGGCCGTCAGGTTGACCAGTTGCGTCGCGTAGTCGTGCTCCATCCGGTAGACCTTGGTGGCGGCCTGGGTGGTCAGGTGGACCGCCGTGTCGGCGCCGCAGTGCAGGTCGGTGCGGAGCCGGTCGGCCTGGAGGATGCCGCCGCCGGTGGACATCAGGAAGGTGACGGCGAGGTCGGGGCGGGCCGGGTCGAAGTAGAGCGGGCGCATGATCTGCAGCGGCGACTTCTGGTAGTGGCCGGTGAGTTCGGTGCGTCCGCCGACCCGCTCGAAGGCCAGCTCCAGCAGCCCGACCTTGCCGGGACGCCCGACCGCGAGGGTGTCGGGCGTCCCGGCGTGGCGGCGGACCTCGTACGGGACGCGGGCCGGCTCGTAGTGCCGGGGGTCGAGCCGGGGCACCGCCGCAGCCGGGGAGGCTGTCACGCCGGGACCTTGCGGAAGGTCTCCAGGAAGGTCGCGATCTCCTCCAGCCCCTCCCCCGTCAGGCAGTTGGTGAGCACCACCGGTCCGCCCTCGCGCACCCGGTGGGCGTCGGACTCCATCACCCCGAGGTCGGCGCGGACGTACTGGGCGATGTCGATCTTGTTGATGACCAGCAGGTCCGACTCGGTGATGCCCGGGCCGCGCTTGCGGGGCATCTTCTCGCCCTCGGCGGTGTCGAGGACGAAGAGGAAGAGGTCGACCAGCACCGGGCTGAAGGTCAGCGTGAGGTTGTCGCCGCCGGACTCGTACAGCAGGGTGTCGACGTCCGGGAAGCGTTCCAGCATCTCGGCGCCGGCCGCGAGGTTCATCGTCGGGTCGTCCCGTACGGCGGTGTGCGGGCAGGCGCCGGTCTCCACGCCGACGACCCGCTCGGGGTCCAGCATCCCGGCCAGGGTGCGCCGCACGTGCTGGGCGTCCTCCTGGGTGTAGATGTCGTTGGTGATGACCGCCGGGCGGTGGCCGCGGGCGATCAGCACCGGGACGAGCGCCTCGATCAGCGCCGTCTTGCCGGAGCCCACCGGTCCGCCGATGCCCACGCGGAGCACGTTCTCGGTCAACTCTCCTCCTTCTGTCGGTCGTTCTTCTGTGGCGCACGTACGCATCGGGCGGTCAGCTCATGAACAGCCGGGCCTCCGCCCGCTCGTGCCGCCCGGACATGGCGTCCGCGACCGGCACGCAGCCGCCGAGGTCCGCCAAGTCCCGTTCCAGGGCGGCGGATACGACCTCCCGGATCACCGGGGAGGCCGCCCGCAGCACCACCTGCGCCTTGCGGTGGTCGGTCAACCGGAGCCTCAGCGCCGCACCGACGAAGCTGGTGCAGAACGCGAACAGGTCGCTGGTGACGGCCTGTTGGACCGGGACGCCGGCCGAGGCGTACGCCACCCCGGCCGCCACCGCCTGGCAGCCGGGGGCCCGCTTCTCCGCGACCAGCGCGGCGTACCGCTCCAGCGGCTCGCCGCCCACCGACTCCCGGGCGATGTCCAGGAGTTGGCGACCGGTCCGGGTGGCGGCCAGGCGCAGCTCGCGGTTGAGCCTGGTGGCGTGCAGCCGCTGGTCGGTCTCGGCGAGCAGCTCCCAGTCGCCCGCCGTGGCCGCCCGGTGGGCCAGGACCAGGGCCGTGGCGTCGGACGGCCCGACGCCGTGCCGCAGCAGGTCGGCGAGCAGCCCGGGCAGGGTGTCCGGGGTGACGGCCTTGGCCTGGGCGTAGCCCTCCAGCCCGTGCGAGAGGGTGTAGAAGCCGCTGGGGAAGGCCGAGTCGGTCAGCTGGAGGCAGACCAGCAGGGCGTCCAGGCCGTCCAGGGCGTCCGGATCCCCCAGGCCGTCCACAGCGTCCAGGCCGCCCATGGCATCCAGGCCCGGCCGCGTCTCGGTGACGGGGCTCACGCGAGGTAGAACAGGTGGTTGAGCGGCAGCTCGCGGGCCGGTTCGATGGTGGCGGGCTCGCCGTCCAGGGTGACCTTGTACGTCTCCGGGTCGACCGCGATCTTCGGCAGCGCGTCGTTGCGCACCATGTGCTGCTTGCCGACCGTACGGCACCGCCGCACCGGCAGCACCCGGCTCTCCAGGCCGAGTTGGGCCGGAACCCCGAGGTCGACGGCGGCCTGCGACATGAAGGACACCCGGGTGGCCTGCTTCGCCCGCCCGTACTGGCCGAACATCGGGCGGTAGTAGACCGGTTGGGGGGTGGGCAGCGAGGCGTTCGGGTCGCCCATCAGCGCCCAGTTGATCACGCCGCCCTTGATGACCATCTTCGGCTTGGCGGCGAAGGAGTTGATCGGCCAGAGCACGATGTCGGCGAGCTTGCCGGGCTCCAGCGAGCCGATGTGGTCGGCGGTGCCGGAGGCGACGGCGGGGTTGATGGTGAGCTTGGCGAGGTAGCGCAGGACGCGGGCGTTGTCGTTGCGCTCGCTGTCGCCGGCCAGCTTGCCGCGCTGGTCCTTGCAGTGGTGGGCGGTCTGGAAGGCCCGGGTGAAGGACTCGCCGATCCGGCCCATCGCCTGCGAGTCGGAGGAGAAGATCGAGATGACGCCCTCGTCGTGCAGCACGGTCTCGGCGGCGATGGTCTCGGCGCGGACCCGGGAGTCGGCGAAGGAGACGTCCTCGGGGATGTTGTGGCTGAGGTGGTGGCAGACCATCACCATGTCCAGCAGCTCGTCCACCGAGTTGACGGTGTAGGGCAGCGTCGGGTTGGTGGAGGACGGCAGCACGTTGGGCTCGCCGGCGATCCGCATGATGTCGGGGGCGTGGCCGCCGCCCGCGCCCTCGGTGTGGAAGGTGTGGATGGTGCGGCCGTCGATCGCGGACAGGGTGTCCTCGAAGTAGCCGGACTCGTTGAGGGTGTCGGTGTGGATGGCCACCTGCACGTCGTACTCGTCGGCGACGCTCAGCGCGCTGTCGATCGCGGCCGGGGTGCTGCCCCAGTCCTCGTGCACCTTGAGGCCGCACACGCCCGCCTCGACCTGCTCGCGCAGCGCGCCGGGCAGCGAGCCGTTGCCCTTGCCCAGCAGGCCGACGTTGACCGGCAGGTCCTCGACGGCCTGGTACATCCGGTGGATGTTCCACGGGCCGGGGGTGCAGGTGGTGCCGTTGGTGCCGTCGGAGGGGCCGGTGCCGCCGCCGATCAGGGTGGTGATGCCGTTGCTCAGCGCCTCCTGCACCTGCTGCGGGGCGATGAAGTGGATGTGGGTGTCGATGCCGCCGGCGGTGGCGATCAGGTGCTCGCCGGAGATCACCTCGGTGCCGGGGCCGATCACCAGCCGCGGGTGCACGCCGCTCTGGGTGTGCGGGTTGCCCGCCTTGCCGACCGCGACGATCAGGCCGTCCTTGACGCCGATGTCGCCCTTGACCACGCCGAGCACCGCGTCCATGACGACCACGTTGGTGATGACCAGGTCGAGGGCGCCCTGGAGGGAGGTCGCGGCCGGGTCCTGGGCCATCCCGTCGCGGATGCCCTTGCCGCCGCCGTAGACGGCCTCGTCGCCGTAGTGGCCCTGGTTGAAGTCCTGTTCGACCTCGACCAGGAGGTTGGTGTCGGCGAGGTGGAAGCGGTCGCCGACGGTGGGGCCGAAGAGGTCGGTGTACTGCCTGCGGGAGAGGATGGCCATCAGCGGTCGCCTTCCGGGTGGGTCTCCGTGTGGAAGTCCCGGGGCCGGTCTTCCTTGTGGTCGAGGTTGGTGCCCTTGAAGCCGAGGGCGATGGCCCGGTCGACGGCGCGGGCGCGGGTGGCGGGGGCGGTGATGCCGCCGTCCACGAGGTTGGCGAAGCCGACCAGGCGGCGGTGGCCGCCGAACTCGGCGAGCGTGACGTCCTTGGTGTCGCCCGGCTCGAACCGGACGGCGGTGCCGGCCGGGATGTCCAGGTGTTTGCCGAAGGCGGCGTTGCGGTCGAAGTCGAGGGCGCGGTTGGCCTCGAAGAAGTGGTAGTGGGATCCGACCTGGATCGCCCGGTCACCGGTGTTGCTGACCGTGACGGTGGCCTTGGCGCGGCCGGCGTTGATCTCCACCGGGTCGTCGCCGTACAGGTACGCGGCGCCACCAGACATGGCTGGCCTTCCTCTCTGCCGGGTCAGTGGGGGGTGTGTGCGGGTTCGTGGGTATGGCTGGGGTGGTGCGGGTGGGGAGCATCGCCGTGCTGGTGCCCGCCCGGCGCGTGGCCGTGCTGGTGCCCGCCCGGCCCGTGGCTGTGACCGTGGCCCTGCTCCCCCGGCCCGTGGCTGTGCGCGTAGCCGTGCCCGTGCTCGGCATCGAGGCCGGCCAGGATGCCGTCCTCCCCGTGCCCGAGCAGGTGCAGCGCCGCCGCCGTCCGGGCCGCGACCACCCCGGCGACGGCGGAGGGCCGCAGCAGCGGGCCGCCGTCCCGTACGCCGGGCAGCGCGGTGCGCAGGGCCGGCCCGAAGGAGGCCGGAACGGCCGTCACCTCGCGGGCGCCGAGCAGCCGGCAGCGTTCGGCGCCCTCGGCCGGGTCCGGGTCGCCGCCGTCGAAGGCGACCTCGACCCACCGGTGCCGCCCGTACTGGCGGGCGAGGCGGGCGATCCGGAACAGTTCGGCGTCCTCGAAGGGGCCGGCCGCCGGGGCGGTGACCAGCACCGCGCCGTCGGGGGCGGGGCCGGAGGCGGCGCGCAGCCAGCCGATCAGGTGGTCGGCGGCGCCGAAGGGCGCGGTCAGGGCGAGCCGTCCGCGGCCCTCCCCGGCGGCCAGCCAGCGCAGCGCCCGGGCGGTGTCGGCGACGAGCTTCGGGTCGCGGCCGAGCGTCATCGGTACGACGCACACCGGCCCGTCGCCCGCCGCGGCGAGCGCGGACCGGACGGCCTCGGTGAGCGGACGGCCCGCGGGGGCCGCGGCGTGCACGCTGGACTCGCGGGCCGCCAGCGCCGCGAGGTCCCGGCCGCCGTCGCTCTCGTGGCCGCCGGCCAGCACCACGGTGGCGGCGGCATGGGACCGGGTCATCACTCAGGCACCCACCGGGTCGTGGCAGGAGACCAGCTTGGTCCCGTCCACGAACGCCGCCTCGACCTGGAGCAGCGGGAGCATCTCGCGCACGCCCGGCATGACGTCCTCGCCGCTGACGACCTGCTTGCCGATCTCCATACACTCGGCGACGGTGCGGCCGTCCCGGGCGCCCTCCATGATCGCCTCGCTGATCAGCGCGCAGGCCTCGCTGTAGTTCAGCTTGACGCCGCGGTCCCGGCGTTTGCGGGCCAGATCGGCGACGACGTAGATGTACAGCTTGTCGATCTCACGCGGCGAGAGATTCACGGGTATCACTCTTCCTTTCCGAGAATCCGATGGAATGCAGAAAGATGCTCAAGGGGCTTCGGTGAGCCCGGGGTTACTCGACATCAGATGAATTCGGCGGCGCCGGACGCGGAATCAAGTCCGGCGCAGGCGGGGGACGGCCGGCACCGCCGCCAGGAACAGCAGTGTGGTCAGGACGAACGGCCAGGTGAAGGCGTGACCGCCGAAGGGCGCGGAGGCCGCGCCGAGCGCCGGCGTGAGCACGGTCGCGCCGGCCGCACCGACCAGGGCGTACGCCGCGCTCCAGGCGTCGGGCGCCAGGAACACCCCGCACAGCGCGAGGGCGACCAGGACGCCGCTGTACCCGAGCAGGCCCTGCCCGACCGCCTCGCCGGGGGCGCCGAACACCCAGGCCGTGAGCAGCCCGGTGGCACTCCCCGCGCAGGCCATCAGGCCCGCGAGCCGGCTCGCCGCGAACAGCCCGGCGAGGAACAGCAGTCCGACGTACCACTGCGGCATGAAGAAGATCTGACCGATGTTCGCGAAGAACCCGTGCCAGAGCTGGTCCCAGCTCAGCCCGGTCGGCCCGGCGGCCGGGACGGGCAGCGCGGCGGGTGCGCCCGCGCCCTGCCACAGCCGCCGGAAGCCGGGGGCGGCCGCCGTGACGGCCGTCGCGACCAGGCAGAACGGCGCGGTCAGCGCGGGCAGCCGCCAGGTGGCGAGCAGCGCCCCGAGCCCCGCCGTGACCACCACGGCGACGGCGGACCCGAGGGCCGCCACCGCGACCGTCGCCGGGTGCCCGGCACCCAGGAAGACGGCGCAACTCAGCGCCACCAGGCACCCGTTGTACCCGTGCAGCCCCGCCCCGACGGTCTCCCGGTCGAGCCCGAGCCCGTACGCGACGGCGGTGGAGACGGCACTGCCGAGCAGTCCGTAGAGGCCGTACCGCCAGTCGGCGGCGAACAGTGCGGCCACGAAGAAGAGTCCGCAGACGACGGACGGCATGAAATCGACCTGCGCGACGCCGCGCAGGACCTCCGCGACCACCCTGGCGGATATCGGACGAGTCGCCACCGAGGCGCTCTCCCCACCCTGTTGCAAACCCATGCTGCGCACCAATTTTCCGGTACGGCCGGCCTGCCTGAATGTCGGCCCCGGCGATTCCTCCGGAACCGTACTCCTATGGTTTGCGAAGTCCAGGGGGTACGGGGTGTTATGCCAAATCCACGAAGGGTGACCATCGGGCCGCTGAGCTGCAACAATCTGTTGAAGTCACGGCCCGTCGGGTTCGTTGCAGGGAGAAATCCTTTGCGAAGTTTTACTGACGGTTGGCATCGGCTATGCCGGGGCCGCGCTCGCTCCCGCCCGGATCAGATGCCGCGCCAGGAACCGTTCCGACGACTCCAGTTCGGGCTCCGGCACCTCCAGGTGGCCCCCGGGGTTGGCGTGCAGCGTCTTCTCCCGCGAACCCAGCGCGCCGAACAGTGCCAGCGCCCCCTCGCGCGGGACCAGCGCGTCGTCCCACTGGAGGAGGAACTCCACCGGCACGCCGACCCGCCCCGCCGCCTCCGCCTGCGACGCGTGCCCCGTCAGCCCGAACACCGCGACGGCGACGCGCGGTTCGGCCGCCGCCAGCGGGATGCCGATCGCGCTCCCCAGCGACAACCCCCAGTACCCGACCGGCCCGAGGCCCTCCGCGTGTCCGGGGTCCTCCACCCGACCGGGGCGCTCCGCCTGTCCGGGGCCCTCTGTCCGACCGGGGCGCTCCGCCTCGCCGCTCAGCGCGTCCAGCACCGCCACCCACTCCGGCACCGCCCGCTCCGCGAGCGCCGCCGTGTGCCGCGCCACCCAGGCGCTGACCGGCCGGCCCGCCGCGATCAACTCCCCGATCTCGGTGGCGAACCGCTCGTCCTGGGCGCTGCGCGTCCGCTCCCCGTGCCCCGGCGCGTCCAGCGCCACCGCCGCGAACCCGTGCCGCCGCACGCACCGCCGGGCCCGGTCCACCAGTCCCGGACCCAGCTTGTGCTGGCCGCCACCGTGCCCCAGCAGCACCAACGGCCGCCCGCCGAGGGGCGATCCGTCCGGCTGCCAGAGCACTCCGGGCGCGCCGTCGAGGGTGAAGTGGCGCTGCGTCACGCCGTCCGCGCTGGATTCCGTGGTGAAGTGCACCCCGTCATCATGGCTCCCGACACACGTTCGGGTCCGGCCTTTCCCTCGACGGGCTGCCCCGCGACGGGGTCACCGCCGTCGCCACCGCACGGCTCGCCGCTACCGCGCGGCCGGGCCGTCCTCGTGGAGGAAGGCGAGCAGCAGGGCGGTGGTCTCGGCCGGGCGCTCCAGGCTGGGGAGGTGGCCGGCCCAGGGGAGCTCCTGGTGCCGGGCGTCGGGGAGGAGGGCGGGGAGGGCGGCGGCGATGTCCCGGAAGTCCGGGAAGTCGTGGGCGCCGGACACGGCCAGGGTGGGGGCGGTGATCCGGCCGAGGTCGACGTCCTCGCGGTCGGAGCCGACCGTCGCCGTCATCTGGACGTCGAAGGCGTGGCGCTGCATCCGGCGGACGTGCGCGCGGGTCCGCTCGTCGGCCTCCGGGCCGAGCCAGGACTCGACGTTCAGCTCGACGGCCTCGTCGATCCGCCCGGCCTCGATCAGCTCGTCCTCGCGCCCGCCGAAGGCGCGCAGGGTGTCGCTGGGCTGGTGTCCGGGCATGCCCGCGCCGAGCAGGGCCAGCCTGGTGACCGCCTCGGGGCGCAGCGCGGCCGCCGTCAGGGCGATCCGGCCGCCGTAGGAGGCGCCGACCAGGGCGGCGGTCCCGATGCCCAGGTGGTCGAGCAGGGCCAGGACGTCCCCGGCGTCGCTGTACGGGGCGTCCGCGAGCGGCGTGTCGCCGAAGCCGCGGAAGTCGCAGCGGACCACCCGGTGTCCGGCGTCGACCAGCGGCTGCCACTGCGCGTCCCACATCCGCCGGTCGCACACCGAGGAGTGCAGCAGCACCACGGCGGGCCCACTGCCCGCTACGTCATGAGAAATGATCATTCGGCGGATCGTAGTGTCCCCGCCGCCGTTCCCCAAGCGATTTGAAGCCGCCGCGGCCGCGGGTAAGCGCTTTCGACCGCCCCCGGGCTCTGGACGGGTGAAGGAGGTGCTCGGAGGTGCTCATGGGAGAAGCGAAAGACGATCGGGACGACGGGTTCCAGGCGTTCATCGTCACGGTCTGGCCGCGCCTGGTACGGACGGCGTACCTGCTGGCCGGCGAGCAGTACGCGGCCGAGGACCTGGTGCAGTCGGCCGCCGAGAAGGCCTGCGCGGCCTGGTCGAAGGTGCGCCGGGCCGACGATCCGTACGCCTATGTGCGGCGGATCCTGGTCAACCAGCACGCCCGCCGCTGGCGCCGCCGGGCGCCGGAGCTGCTGGTGGACGCGGTGCCGGACGCGGCGGGGGTGGAGGACGGCTACGCCCGCTCCGACCAGCGCGGGGCCCTGCTGGCCGCGCTGGCCACCCTGCCGCCGCGCCAGCGCGAGGCGGTGGTGCTGCGGCACTGGGAGGACCTGAGCGACAGCCAGACGGCGGCCGCCATGGGGTGCTCGGTGGGCGCGGTGCGCAGCCACGCGGCGAAGGGCATCGCGCGGCTGCGGCAGGTCACGGCACTGGTGGGACTCAAGGACACGACGCACATCGGAGGAGCGGCATGAGGGGCGGCATGGACCGGGAACCGGACGGGGTGGGCGGGGACGACGGCACGGACCTGTGGGTGGGGCTCGGCCTCGCCGAGGCGGCGGCCGGCGCGCGGATCGGCCCGGCGCCGGTGACGGACATCCTGGCGGGGGGCCGCCGGCTGCGGCACCGCCGCCGTACGGTGGTCGGCGCGGCGGCGCTGGCCGCCGCGGTGGCGCTGACCGGCGGGGCGCTGGCGCAGCTGCGGCCGGGCCCGGCGCCCGCCCACGGGATCGGTCCGGCCGGCGTCGGCGCCGCGCCCACGCCCACGCTCACGGTGGCGAACACCCCCGGGCTGGGCACCCCCCTCCCGCCGAACGGGACCGCCCCGGCCTTCCGCAACCCGCTGACCCCGGTCCGGGTGCTGCTCGGCCAGGGCCTGACCCCGGACGGCAAGCAGTGGCAGCTGTGGGAGGCGCTGTGGCCGGAGGCCCCCCGGGAGCGGGCGTTCGAGCAGGCGACGGCGGTGTGGGAGGAGCGCAGCAGGTACGACTCGGAGATCTCCAAGCCGACGGAGGAGTACGTCCAGCGGTACTGGCAGCCGGACTGCGACGTCACCAACGTCTACTTCACGGTGGACGGGGTGCGGCTCAGCCATGACTCCGACGGCGCCCAGGCGGCCCCGGGCAAGGTCGACCCGCGCAACCGGACCGTCTTCGGCGGCGGCCTGGTCGGCCACCGGGGCAAGGGCGACACCGTGGCCCCGCTGGACGTGGTGCTGCTCTCGATCGGACCGGACGTCGGCCGGGTGGTGGTGACCTGGGCGGACGGCAGCACCACGGAGCCGACGCCCGTCACCGTGGCCGACTCCCCGATCCGCGAGCTGGTGGTGGCCCGCCCGGGGACGATGCGGGCGAAGTCCTGGCAGTTCTTCGACAAGGACGGCAACAAGCTCCCGGACGCCGGTGCCAAGTACCTGACCGAACCGGCCTCCTGAGCCCGGGGCAGGCGCGGGACGTCGGCCGGGCCGACTTCCCGCGCCCCTGTCTCCCTCAGCCGAGCAGCAGCTTCGCGGCGGCCGTCGCGCCGTCCGTGCGGACCCGGGCCGAGAGGGCGGCGGCCCGCTCCCGGGTGGCGGGCGCGAGGGCCCGGCGCAGGGCGGCGGCGAGGGACGCGGTGGTCGGGGTCGGGCCGTCGTGGGCGGCGCCGATGCCCAACTCCGCCACCCGCGCGGCCCAGTACGGCTGGTCCACCATCTGCGGGACCAGCACCTGGGGCACCCCGGCCCGGGCGGCCGTGGTGGTGGTGCCCGCGCCGCCGTGGTGGACGACGGCGGCCACCTTCGGGAACAGCGCCTGCTGGTTGACCTCGCCGACCGCGAAGCAGTCCTCGGCCCCGTCCACCTCCGCCAGTCGGGCCCAGCCGCGGCCGAGCAGCACCCGGCGGCCCTGCGCCCGGACCGCCTCGACGGCGACCCGGGCGGCGCCCGCCGGGTCGCGCAGCGGCATGCTGCCGAAGCCGACGTACACCGGCGCCTCGCCGGCCGCCAGGAAGGCCGACAGGTCGGCGGGCAGCGGGCGTTCGTCCGGCAGGATCCACGCGCCGGTCTGCACCGCCTCGGGCCAGGCCGCGTCCGCCTCGGCGGGCCGCGGCCACGGGTCGAGCAGCGGGTCGGTGGCCAGCCACGGCCGGCCGGTGAGGACGTGGTCCCGGACGTTGTCGGCCTCGGGCAGTCCGACCGCCGCCCGGCGGGAGTTGACCGCGTCGCCGAACAGCGCGTTCATCGTCCCGATGTTGAGCTCCCACAGCTCCCGGGGGTCGGTCGCCTCCGGCGGGTAGGGCAGCATCGGGTACTCGAACGGCCGGTGGTGCGGGGAGGGCAGCACGGTCGGCTGGAGGGCCACGTACACGAAGCGGGCGCCCAGCTGCTCGGCCGCCGCCTGTGCGCCGGCCGCCGCCGGGAACAGCCCGGTGGCCAGCACCGCGCCGCCCGGCTCGGCCGCCCCGAGCACCGCCGCGTGGAACTGCTCGACCAGCCGGGCGGCGCGCGCGGGCAGGTCCCCGGGCTTCGGCGGCGGCCCGCTGACCAGCGCGCGCACCGACTGACCGACCGGCACCGGCTCGACTCCGGCCTCGGCCAGCCGCGCCGAGAACTCCTCGTCCGGCGGCGCGCAGACCCGCACCTCGGCGCCGAGTTCCCTCAGCCGCACCGCCAGCGCGGCCATCGGCTCGACGTCCCCACGCGACCCGTACGTCGACAACACCACTCGCACTTCGTGACTCCCCGTTTCGCGGATCTGCTTCCGTGCTTCGCGGACCTGCGTCCTCGAAGCGGTGATTCTGCGTCACCACCGGGGCCTTGTGGCAAGGCCCCCCGTGCGCTGTACGTTGAGAGTGGCGAGGAGTGGGTACGCCTCCGCGGACGCCACCACCGCATCCGAAATTCCCGGGCGGACACCGCTTCTCCTGCCAGAATCTCCTTCATGCGCGCGATCATCGAGGACATGGCCGGTCAACTCGCCCGTGTGCCGGGCGTGGTGGGAGTGATGCTCGGCGGGAGCCGGGCACGGGGCGAGGAGCGGCCGGAGTCGGACTGGGACCTCGGGGTGTACTACCGGGGCGGCCCCGACCTCGACGCGCTGCGGGCGCTCGCCGGACCGGAGACCGAGGTGGCCGGCCCGGGCGGCTGGGGCCCGTGGGTCAACGGCGGGGCGTGGCTGCGGGTCGACGGCGTCACCGTGGACTGGATCCTGCGGGACCTCGACCGGGTCGGACGGGTGTGGGCGGACTGCCGCGCGGGCCGCTACGAGGTGGGGACGCAGGCCGGCCACCCGCTCGGCTTCTGGTCGCCCTGCTACCCGGGCGAGGTCGCCCTCGGGCAGCCGTTGGCCGACCCCACCGGGGAGTTGACGCGGCTCAAGCGGCAGACCGCCGACTACCCGGAGCCGCTGCGCGGGGCCCTCACCGCGGCCACCTGGGAGGCGGGCTTCCTGCTCGACACCGCCGCGAAGAGCGCCGTCCGCGCCGACGCCCTGCACGTCTCGCTCTGCCTGTCGCACGCCGTCGGCATCCTGGTCCAGGCCCTGTTCGCCCACCACCGCCGCTGGTGCCTGAACGAGAAGGGCGCGCTGGCCGTAGCCGGTCGACTGCCGGACGCCCCACCGTACTTCGGCAGGCGCGCGCACGGCCTGCTCGCCGAGCCCGGCGGGTCGGCGGCGGAGCTGACGGCCACCGTCGCCCGGGCGCGGGAGCTGACCAGGGAGACCGTGGCCGCACTGAACCGCTGAGCCGCCGAACGACTGATCGCCAACCGCCCGGCGGGCGAGGCGCGTTCAGCCCCGGTGCCAGGAGGTGGCGTTCCGGTGGTCGGGCGCCGACGCCACCTCGACGGCCGCCGCCCTCATCTCCCGCTCCCAGTCCCGCGTCACCTCGACCGGCCACGTGTCGACGCAGCCCGGGCAGCAGACCTGGTCGACCAGCTCCGCGAGCCGCCGCTCCGCCCCGGTCGTGCGCTCGTCGATCCGGGACCAGAGCGCGGCGACGGCCTCAACCGGCGTGATCTCCCCGGACACCAGCCGGGCCGCGGTGTGGTGCAGGAGGCTGCGCTGGACGAAGCCGTCGTCCGGCACCGGCAGGCCCAGCTCCGCCATCGCCTGCCACAGCAGCTCCGTCAGCTCGACCGGGGGCTCGCCCCGGCCCGGCCGCCCCGCGAGGTCGCAGAGCGCGGGCGAGTCCCCGCCGATGCCCGCCGCCAGCAGCCCGGCGGCGGCCATCGGCAGGTCCTCGGGGAAGACCAGTCCGGCGGAATGCTGCCAGGCCAGGGTGAATGCGTCGTCCATGGCGCCATCCTGACAAAGCGGCCACGCCAGCCGCCACCGGATTCTCCGCCCCTGCGGAAAACCACAGGGTGCGGCGGTACGGAAAACCACAGGGCGTCCGCCGGAAACCCGCATACCGGCGCTGACCTGCGGTTCCTAGCGTGGAGGGCAGAGCCGGGCGCACCAGGCGCCGGCACCGCGACCACCCTGGAGCCCGCATGCCGCACACCGTCCTCGCCATCGCCCAGCAGCCCGCCGACGGCTTCGCCGACTGGGCGGCCGACCTGGTCGACACCCTGGGCGGCCCCGGGGCCGGCCTGGCGATCGCGCTGGAGAACCTGTTCCCGCCGCTGCCCAGCGAGGTGATCCTGCCGCTGACGGGCTTCGCCGCCGGGCAGGGCGTGATCAGCCTCGCCTCCGCGCTGACCTGGACGACCCTCGGCTCGGTCGCCGGGGCCGTCGTCCTCTACTGGCTGGGCGCCCTGTTCGGCCGGGAGCGGATGCACGCGATCTGGGCCCGGCTGCCGCTGGTCAAGGCCTCCGACCTGGAGCGCACCGAGGCCTGGTTCGCCCGGCACGGGACGAAGGCGGTGCTGCTGGGCCGGATGGTGCCGATCTTCCGCAGCCTGATCTCCGTTCCGGCCGGGGTCGAGCGGATGCCGCTGCCCGCGTTCGTCATGCTGACCACGATCGGCAGCCTGGTGTGGAACAGCGTGCTGGTGATGGCCGGATTCCTCCTCGGGGACCGCTGGGACACGGTGGAGACGTACGTCGGCCTGTTCTCCAAGGCGGTCCTGGTGGTGGTCGCCGCGGCCGTGGCCGGGTACGTCGTGATGCGCTGGCGCGGGCGCAACAGCGCCGCCCAGCACCGCCGCGCCCGGTGACCGGCCCGGCCGGACCCACCGGCCCCGAAGGCCCCACCGCCCCCGCAGGCCCGGCCCGCCCCGTAAGCTCGGACCCCGTGCAGGGGGATGCAGCGGACACCACGTCATGGCCGCGCCGGGCCACCGGAGTTCTGCTCGGCTGCCCGAGCGCCGCGCTCTCCGCGCTGTACCTCCTCCTCGCGGCCGTCGTCCTCGGCCCGTTCCTGCTCTGGCCGCGCACCCGCCCGTACGCGGTGCCGGGCCTGCTGTCCGGGGTGCGCCGGCTGGCCGCCCTGGAGCGGGCCCGGCGCAGCGCCTTCTTCGGCGACCGCTTCCCCCGCCACTACCGGGCGGACGACCGCCGGGTGCTGCGCTACCTGGCGGTGCGCAGCGGCGGCGGGCTCGTCGCCGGGGTGGTGCTGGGGCTGCTGGGCTTCGGGCTGGCGCTGGCCGTCCTGCTGGTCGGCGGGGTGCTGCGCGGCTCGCTGGGCTGGGAGGAGCTGGCGACCCAGGTGCTGCTCGGCGGGGTGCTGCTCTTCCTGGCCGTGCAGGGCCTGTTCTCGCTGGCCGCGCTGGACGCCCGGACCGCCCGGGAGTGCTTCGGGCCGTCCGAGGCCGAGCTGCTGCGCCGCCGGATCACCGAACTCGCCGACAGCCGGGCCGCGGTGGTGCAGGCCGTGGACGCCGAGCGGCGGCGGATCGAGCGGGATCTGCACGACGGCGTGCAGCAGCGGGTGGTCGCGCTGGCGATGCTGATCGGCCGGGCTCGGCGCGGCCTGGACCGCCACCAGGACCCGGAGCGGACGGAGGCGCTGCTGCGCCAGGCGCACCGGGAGGCGCAGGGGGTGCTGACCGAGCTGCGCGAGGTGGCCTGGAGGGCGTACCCGTCGGCGCTGGACACCCTGGGCCTGGAGGAGGCGCTGGGCGGGGTGGCCGAGCGGTGCGCCGTCCCGCTGCGGCTCCGCTACGAGGTGGCCGGCCCGCTGCCCGAACCCGTCCGGACCGCCGCCTACTTCGTGGTGTCGGAGTGCGTCACCAACGCGGCCAAGCACTCCGCCGCCTCGGCGGTCTCGGCCCTGGTCGAGCGGACCGCCGGCGTGCTCACCGTACGGGTCGAGGACGACGGCACCGGCGGCGCGGACCCGGCGGGCAGCGGCCTGACCGGCCTGCGCGGGCGGGTCGCCGCGCTGGACGGTACCCTCCACGTCCACAGCCCCGCCGGGGGCCCGACCGTCATCACCGCGGAGCTGCCATGCGCGTGACCCTCGCCGAGGACTCGACCCTGCTGCGGGAGGGCCTGGTCCGGCTGCTCGCCGAGGAGGGGCACGAGGTGCTGGCCGCGGTCGGCGACGCGACGGCGCTGACGGCGGCGGTGGCGGAACGGCCGCCGGACGTCGTGGTGGTGGACATCCGGATGCCGCCGACCCACACCGACGAGGGGCTGCGGGCGGCGGTGGAGATCCGCGAGCGCTGGCCGGAGGTGGGCGTGCTGGTGCTCTCCCAGCACATCGAACGCGGGTACGCGGCCCGGCTGTTGGACGCAGGCGCGGAGCGGGTCGGCTACCTGCTGAAGGACCGGGTGGCGGAGGTCGACGAGTTCCTGGACGCCCTGGTGCGGGTCGCGGCGGGCGGCGCGGTGATCGACCCGGAGGTGGTGCGCCAACTGGTGGTGCGCACCACCCGCACCGACCCGCTGGCCCGGCTCACCCCGCGTGAGCGCAGCGTCCTGGAGGCGCTCGCCCAGGGCTGGACCAACGCCGCCATCGCGCAGCGGCTGCACGTCTCGATGAGCGCGGTGGAGAAGAACCTCAACGCCGTCTTCGACAAGCTGGACCTGCCCCGCACCACCGACTACAACCGCCGCATCCTGGCCGTCCTGCACTACCTCGGCGCGTAGCCTCCGCGCCGTCGGCTCAGGGCTTCCGCGGCTCCCGGCCGCGCAACGCGTCGACCGGGCTGGCGTCCGGGCGGCTGTCCGGCCCGGCGGCCGGCCCGGCGGTGTCCGGCGGCCGGAGGGTGAGGACGCGGTCGGCGAGGGGCAGCAGCGCCCGGTCGTGGGTGATCAGGACGGTGGTGCGCCCGGTCATCAGGCGGCGCAGCGCGGGGACGAACTGCTCGACGGTGTGCGGGTCCAGCCCGGTGGTGGGTTCGTCCAGGACCAGCACGGGGGTGTCCCGCAGGAAGGCGCGGGCGATGGCGACGCGCTGGCTCTGGCCGCCGGAGAGCTGGAAGCCGTCGGCGCCGATCACCGTGCGGTAGCCGTCCGGCAGCGCGGTGACGAAGTCGTGGGCGCCGGCGTTGCGGGCGGCGCGTTCGATGGCGGCGGGCGGGGCGTCGGGGCGGCCGTAGGCGATGTTGTCGGCGATGGTCGCGCGGAACAGCGGGGCCTGCTGGGGCAGCAGCGTGACGGCCTGGCGCAGCGAGACGAGGGTGAGGTCGCGCAGGTCCTGGCCGTCGAGGCGGACGGTGCCGGCCTGCGGGTCGAGGAAGCGGACGAGGAGCTTGGCGAGGGTGGACTTGCCGCTGCCGCTGGGCCCGACGAGGGCCAGGGTCTCACCGGGGAGCAGGTCGAGGTCCAGGTCGGTGAGGACGGGCGGCCCGGGGGTCCCGGTGGCGCCGGGGTAGCCGGCCCGGACGCCCTGGAGGGTGACCCGGCCCTGGACCGGGCCGGTGTCGCGGGCGGTGGGGCGTTCGCGCACCGGGCTGGTGAGGTCGTGCAGTTCCAGCACGCGTTCGCCCGAGGCGCAGGCCGTGCCGGCCAGCGGGACGAGGGCGGCGAGCTGCTGGGCGGGCTCGAACAGCTGGGCCATGAAGGCGGCGAAGGCGAGCAGGCCGCCCAGGCTGAGCTGCCCGTGGATGACCTCCAGCGCGCCGACGCCCACCACCGTGAGCCCGGCCAGCAGTTGCAGCACGCCGAGGAAGGGCTGGTAGAGGTCGGCGACCCGGGCGGCGGAGAGTTCGGCGTCGAGCAGGGCCTTGCCCTCCCGGTGGACCCGTTCGACCTCGCGGCTCTCCTGGCCGCAGGTCCGGGTGACGGTGGCGTTGCGCAGGGACTCCTCCAGCAGCGCGGTGACGCCGCCCGCGCGGCGCTGGACCTGCCGTTCCCGGCGCCGGATGCGGCGCCCGAACAGGCTGGTGGAGAGGACGAACAGCGGGGCGGCCAGCAGCGCGGCCACGGTGAGCGGCCAGCTCAGGTAGAAGGCGGCTCCGGTGAACAGCAGCAGGCTGACCGCGGCCACGGCGCCCTCGACCAGTCCGGTGGCCACCATCTGCTCGATCTCGGCGATGTCGAAGGTGAGCCGTGCCACCAGGTCGCCGCGCCAGCGGGTCTCCAGGGTGTCGGGCGGCAGGGTGTGCAGGTGGGCGAGGGTGTCGGTGCGCAGCCGCAGCATGTAGCGCTCGGCGGTCCTGGTGCTGGTGTAGGTGCCGCCGTAGGTGAACAGCGCGGCGGCCACGGACGCGCCGAGCATGAGGGCGGCGAGCAGCCAGAAGTCGGCGAAGTGCCGGGGCACCAGGACGTCGTCGATCAGGTCCTTGAACAGCCAGACGGAGACGACCTCGCCGAAGGCGCCGAGGACGAGCAGGACCGCGCTCACCGGGAGCCAGCGCACGTCGGGGCGCACCCACGGCCAGAACCGGCGCATCAGCTCCCGCAGCGGGACGACGGGCGGGTCCGTCACCGGCCCCGGGTCGTCGTCGTCCCGCGCCGCCCGGTCGCCCGGGGGCGTCACTTCGCGCATGGCCACGACCCGTTGCTCTCGGAGACGTCGTTCCGGTGTCCGGAAACGACCTTTCGGGGTCCGGATCCGCCGTTTCCGAGGTGGGGACCCGTCATCCGGGGCCCCGTCGTCCGGGCCCCGTCGTCCGGGACGCGTCACCCTCCGCGTGGCGGCGGTGCCGGCCCCAGGGTGAGGGGCCGGCGGTGGTACCGCCGGCCCCTGTGATGGCGCTAGTCGGGACTGTTGTGCGCAGTCCTAGCCGAAATCACCGTCACCACATGCCGAAACGGCGACGGTGGTTTCCACGACGGTTGCGGCCACGATCACGATCACGCCCACGACCACGGTCACGGTCACGGCCGTAACCACCGCCTCTGTCTCCTCCACGGCCGAAGTAACTCATCACGGCTTCTCTCTCTCGTTGCGTCGGCGCTCCTGGCGCCCGCCGAGACCTGCACCGGCGGCGCGGTCCCGGGGACCTGGAGGCCGTTGCCCGTGGTCGGACCGTTCCGGCGGCCTGTCGGCGACGCCCGGTCCGATCCGTCCCACTCCTCCAGTATCCGCCCACCGAGCGTGTTCGCAGCTCCAGAGCCGTACGGACTTCGCGACGACCGGCCGCCACCGTGGAGGGTGTCCCGACCGTCACGTTCGGCGACTCCCGGTACGTCATCGGAACGGCGGCTCCCACGGAGGGCGTCCGCGGCCGTGTGCCGGGTAGGCTGACCGTGGTACGCGAGTCCTCAGAGAACCTGACAAATGGGTCCGATGGCCGCCCTCCACGCCCTCCCCCTCGCCGGACCGGCCGCCACGCGGCCGGAGGGGCGGATCCCGGCCGCGCGGTGGCCCGGCGGGCGTGCCGAGCGGGTCCCGGCGGGGCGTCACACAGTTTTCACACCCCGGCCATCCGTCGGCCGCGCGCCTCGTTGACACTGTGTCGGGCGAGTCCGGAAGCGCCTGCTCCGCATACGGACGGTCAACGAATGAATGACATTGTGTCCGCTCCGTGTGCAAGCACAGCCCAGGCAGCGAACGGGTTTTCACTCTAATCACACGGTATGACTAGTATCGCTTCGTCAAAAAACCGTGCCCGGACGGCCCGCCCCTCACCGGCCGGCCGCCAGCCCCAAGGAGTCAGCTCTGCGCGCGCGTGCGAATCGGCGGCCCCCGACGCCGAAGGGCCCCCGCAGGCGTCCACGCCTGTCCCTGCGGACGGCGCTGCTCGTCCTGGCCGTCGTCCCCAGCATCGCCCTGGTCGCCCTCTGGGCCGTGACCAGCGGTGAGACGGTCTTCGACTTCCAGCGGCAGGGCGCTCAGGCCCTGCTCGCCCAGAAGGCCGGACAACCGTCCAACATCGTCTACTACAACCTCCAGGAGGAGCGCCGGCTCAGCGCCGAGGCGCTCGCCCGGCCCGGCTCCAACGCCGACCAGCTGCGCCGCCAGCGGCAGCTGACCGACGACGCCGTGCGGCAGTTCCAGACCCTCTCCGGGGAGACCGCCGACAACGCGCCCGAAGAGGTGCGCACCGCCGTCGCCGAGGCACGCCAGGCGATGGGCAAGCTGGTCGAGCAGCGCGCCGGCGTCGACCGCGGCTCCGTCGACCAGCAGACGGTCTACACGTACTACACCGACCTGATCGCGGTGGACCTGCGGCTGTTCACCGCGCTCAGCCGCGTCGACACCGGCGAGGTCACCTGGATCTCCAAGACCCTCGTCAACGCCTTCTGGGCCAAGGAGATGCTGGCCCGGGAGGATGCCATCCTGGCCCGCGGCTGGCCCAGCGGCCGGCTGAGCACCGCCGACTACCAGGCCGTCCAGCAGGCCATCGGCGCCCAGGACCACCTGCTCAACGTCCAGGTGCTGCCGTACATCCCGGACACCGAGGTCCAGGGCTGGCACGACCTGATGAACGGCCCGGCCTGGCAGGCCAAGGCCGCCGTCGAGCAGCAGCTGACCAGGCCCACCGCCGCCGACGCCAACGGCACCGTCAGACTGCCGGCCGCCCAGGACCAGTGGCGCCAGGCCCTCGACCAGCTCAACCCGCCGCTGGTCAAGGCGATCGAGGCCCGTACCAGCGCCATCGTCGAGGTCGGCAAGGGCGCCATCATGGGCCTGCTGACCCGCGTGGTGCTGACCGCCGTCGTCGGCCTGATCACCGTCGTCGCGGTGATCATCGTCTCCTGGCGGCTCAGCCGCTCGCTGCGCCGCCGCATCAAGGACCTGCACACCCAGGCCGAGGAGATGCAGCGCACCCTGCCCGAGGTGGTCGACCGCCTCGGCCGCGGCGAGCAGGTGGACGTCGAGGCCGAGACCCGCACCATCACGGACGGCCCGCACGGCAACGGCACCGACGAGCTGGCCCGGCTCGGCCAGGCGCTCAACCTGGCCCGCTCCGCCGCCCTGGAGTCCGCCGTCGGCCAGGCCGAGCAGCACCGCGGCTTCGAGCGGCTGCTCCAGCGCATCGCCCGCCGCACCCAGCTGCTGATCGGCCGCCAGCTGCGCAAGCTGGACGAGCTGGAGCGCAAGCACGACGACCCGGAGGTCCTGGAGGGCCTCTTCGACCTCGACCACCTCACCGCCCGCCTGCGCCGCTACGAGGAGAACCTCGTCATCATGGCCGGCGGCCAGCCGCAGCGGCGCTGGCGCAAGCCCGTCCCGCTGCTGGACGTGCTGCGCGCCGCGCAGGGCGAGGTGCAGGACTACCGGCGGATCTCGATCGACATCGAGGGCGACCCCTGGCTCTCCGAGCGGGCCGTCGGCCCGGTGGCGCACGTGCTCGCCGAGCTGATGGAGAACGCCACCACCTTCTCCAAGCCGCCCACGCCGGTCGAGGTGCGCGCCGCCGTGGTCGGCCGCGGGCTCGCGATCGAGATCGAGGACCGGGGCCTCGGCATGGACCCGGAGCAGTACGACGCGGCCAACGAGCTGATGAGCCGCCCGCCGCGCACCGACGTGCTGGCCCGGGCCGACGACATCCGCCTCGGCTTCCACGTGGTCTCCCGGCTGGCCGCCCTGCACGGGCTGCGGATCGAGTTCCGCCCGTCCGCCTTCGGCGGCACCCGGGCGGTCGTGCTCGTCCCCGACGAGCTGGTCCTGGAGGGCGACACCGGGCTGCCGGACGGCGCCGGCGGCACGGCCACCGAGCCGATCCCGCTGGTGCGCCGCTCGCGCCGGGCCGTCCGCTCGGCCTCCGACGAGACGCCCGTCCCGGTGCCGGCCGGTCCGCCGGTCGCGCCGGTGGACTCCTTCACGCAGGGCGACCACGCCCCGCACGGGGCCCCGGTGCCGCTGCCCCCGGCGGAGGCCGGGACGTGGCCGGGACCGGACGCGGGACCGGCGGCGGGGTGGGGCGCGGCACCGGAGGCCACGCTCCAGGAGGTCCCGCTGCCCGCGGCCCCGTTCCAGCCGGCGGTCGTCCAGCCGCTGCCGTCGGACCCGGCCGCCCCGGCCGTCCTCCCGGCGGCTCCGTTCGAGGCGGAGTGGCCCGAGCAGCCGTACCAGGCCGAGCAGCCGTACCAGGCCGGGCAGGCGTACCCGGCGGAGCAGCCGTACCCGTCCGGGCAGCCCTTCGGATCGGAGCCGTCGTACGACGCTGAACCGTCCACCGGCCCCGTGCCGTCGTACGGAGTGGAGCAGCCCGCCACGGCTGCCCGGCCCGACCACCAGCCGGAGCAGCCGATCGAGCACACCTCCCCGGCCGACCCGGCGCCCGCCCAGGACGCCCCGGCCTACCCGGACATCGCCTACGCCCGGGTCACCGAGGCCGAGGCCCCGTACGCCGACGAGCAGTACCGCCCGGCCGACCACTACCGGCTGGCCGAGCGGCGCCAGCCCCGCGAGTACCGGACCTCGGTGCCGTTCAGCCCGGCCCAGGCCGGCCAGCCCCCGCTGCCGCAGCGCGTCCGGCAGGCCAGCCTGGCGGCCGAGCTGCGGGTGCCCCCGCCGGCCCAGCCGCAGTGGGTCGAGCGGCCCGCCGGGGACACCCCGCCCGCGGGACCGTTCCAGCGCACCGAGCGCCCGGTACGGCGCTCGGGTGCGGCGATCGGCGCCTTCCAGCGGCAGTCCCGCGCCGCCCGGGCCCAGGACAGCGGCGAGCACCGCCTGCCCGTCACCCCGCCGGCGCCCTCCCCCGCACCCGCGGGCCCTCCGGCCCCTGCGCCCGCCCCCTGGGCCCTTCCGGCCGCGGACCCCCGAACCACACGAACGGATGAGCAGTGATGAACCGCACGATCGCCACCCACCAGGACCTGGACTGGCTGCTGGACGGACTCGTCGACTCGGTGCCCGGGACCAGGAACGCCGTCCTCCTCTCCGACGACGGTCTCGTGGTCAGCCACTCCCGCACCATCGAGCGGGCCGACGCCGAGCGCCTGGCCGCCGTCGCCACCGGCCAGCAGAGCCTGGCCCGCGGGGTCGGGGCGCTGTTCGACGGCGGCCCGGTGCACCAGGTGATCGTCGAGCTCGCCGAGTGCTGGCTGTTCGTCATCGCTGCCGCCCAGGGCACCCACCTGGCCGTGGTCGCCTCCCAGGAGGTGGACGCCGAGGTGATGTCCGTCGCGATGCACACCCTGGTGCAGCAGGTCGGCCAGAAGCTCACCACCCCGGTCCGCCACGAGGAGGCCCCCGGCGCCCCCGCCGCCCCGGCCTCCTTCGACGCCTTCGCCGCCCGGAACCGGGGCTGACCAGGGTGGAACCGTACGGGAACGACGCCTGGGGGGACGGCCGCGACGACGGCCGGCAGGCCGACCCGCGACCCGGTCCGGCCTCCGGTTCGCAGCTCGGCCCGCAGCCCGGCTCTCCGTCCGGCCCGGCCTCGGGCCGGCAGTCCGGCTGGGACGACTCCTGGCGGCGCGGCACCGTGCCGCACTGGAGCGAGCTGGAGGACGACGCGGAGGAGGAGACGGGCAGCATGGTGCGCCCGTACACGATCACCCGCGGCCGGACCGCGCCCGAGCGCGACGACCTCACCCTCATCACCGTGCTCACCACGGTCGAGGAGGAGGCCGACGCCGCCCTGGCACGGGGCAGCCGCGCCGGTGCCCGCGGCCTCCAGCCCGAACACCGGCTGATCCTCGAACGCTGCCGGCGCCCGATCGCCGTCGCCGAGGTGTCGGCGGGCCTGGACCTCCCGGTCTCGGTCACCAAGATCCTGCTGGGCGACCTGGTCGCCCAGGGCCTGCTGAAGGCCCGGGCACCGCTGTCGGTGGCCCGGGCCGCCGGCGGCGTGGACCTCGGCCTGCTCACGGCCGTACGCGAAGGACTCCGGAGACTCTGAACATGGCAACCCCCCACTCCGCCACCGACGCCCCCGCCGCCCCGGCCGCCGTCAAGATCCTGATCGCGGGCGGCTTCGGCGTGGGCAAGACCACCCTGGTCGGCTCGGTCAGCGAGGTCGCCCCGCTGCGCACCGAGGAGTACCTGACCCGGGCCAGCGTCGGCGTCGACGACCTGGCCGGCGTCGACCAGAAGACCACCACCACCGTCGCCCTCGACTTCGGCCGGATCACGGTCAGCCCCGAGCTGGTCGTCTACCTGTTCGGCACGCCCGGCCAGGAGCGCTTCTGGTTCATGTGGAACGACCTGGTCAACGGCGCCCTCGGCGGGATCGTCATCGCCGACACCCGCCGGCTGGAGACCAGCTTCGCCTCCATCGACTTCTTCGAGAGCCGGGGCATCCCGTTCGTGGTCGCGATCAACTGCTTCCACAACACCAACACCCGCACCCCCGACGAGATCCGGGCCGCGCTCGACCTCGACCCGCAGGTGCCGATGCTGCTCGGGGACGTGCGCGAGCGCGCCTTCGGGCGGGACCTGCTGCTCGCCCTGGTCGACCACCTGATGGAGCTCGCCGCCGCACCCGTCGGCTGAACCGGCCCCGGCCGGACCGGCATCCCGGCCGACCCTTCCCCTCGACCGCCGTGCCCGCTCGGCCGGACCGGCTCCGGCCGGGCCCCCGCACCGCCCCCGCACCCCCGCACCTCCTGTGAACTTCCTTTCGGAGCCCCCCTCATGAACAGACCCCTGCGCGTCCTCGTCAACGGCGGCGGCATCGGCGGCCTCACCCTCGCGACCGCCCTCGCCACGCGCGGCCACCAGGTCGACGTCGCCGAGCTGCGCGAGCAGTTGGAGGCCCTCGGCGTCGGCATCATCCAGCCGTCCAACGCCCTGCACGTGATGCGCGAGATCGGCGTCCTGGACGACTGCCTCGCCGCCGGCTTCGAGTGGGAGGTGCTGACCATCTGCGACCCGGCCGGCGCCACCCTCGCGAAGATCCCGCAGCCCCGGATGGGCGACGCCCCCTCCAACAACGGCATCCCGCGCCCCGCGCTGGCCCGCGTCCTCGCCGACGCCGCCGTCAAGGCGGGCGCCACCCTCCGCTTCGGCACCACCATCGGCACCCTGCGCGAGGACGCCCACGGCATCGAGGCCGCCCTCACCGACGGGCAGGTCGGCCGCTACGACCTGGTCGTCGGCTTCGACGGCATCGGCTCGCCGCTGCGCCGCCACCTGTACGGCGAGAAGTACGCCCCCGAGTACACCGGCTTCGCCAACTGGCGTGTGACCGTCCCGCGTTCGCCCGAGGTGCGGGGCGTGGTGATGTCCTCCGGCAACCTGAACGCGAAGGCGCTGCTCACCCCGATCAGCGCGGAGCAGATGTACCTGGGCTCGGTCTTCGCCGAAGCCGAGGACTTCCGCCCCGACCCGGAACGCGCCCACGAGCAGCTGCGCGAGCGGCTGGCCGGCTTCGGCGGCCCGATCGCCGAGGCGCTGGCGCAGATCACCGACCCGGCCGCCGTGGTCTACTCGCGGATCTCCCAGGTCACCGTCGAAGAGCCCTGGCACGTCGGCCGGATCGTCCTGGCCGGCGACGCCGCCCACGCCTCCACCCCGCACCTCGCCCAGGGCGCCGCGATGGCCGTCGAGGACGCGCTCGTGCTCGCCCAGAGCCTGGACGCGGAGGACACCGTCCCGGCCGCCCTCACCGCCTGGGAGGCCCGCCGCCGCCCGCGCGCCATGTGGGTCCAGGCCCTGTCCCGGGCCGTCCTCAAGCAGGAGACGGGCACCGCGACCACGCCGGAGGAGGACGAGCTGCTCAAGGTCGGCATCCCCGGCGCGGCGCACGTCCTCGTGCAGCCGTACTGACGGCCGGCGGATTCAGCGGCGCGCTTCGGCGCGCCGCTGGGTCTGCCAGGTACTGACGCGGTGGATGACATGGAGGATGATCACGCCGGCGACCACGGTCGCCACCGTGGCGATGGTGGAGTAGGCGATGGCACGACGCAGGTCGTCCTCCGTGGGCGTGTCCTTGTCCACCAGGTACGCGTAACCCCGGCCCACGTACAAGCAGATCACCCACGCCACTGACCAGACTCCGATCAGGGCACGGGAGACGGGCCGCCGCGGCGCACTGGCCTGCCAGACGTCCGAGATGACCTGGTACGGAATCCAGAGGTTCGCCAGCGGCCACCAGCCGCCGACCACCCAGGCCCGGGCCCGGCGCTGACTGCCCGGGCCGCCCAGCAGTTCGGCGTTGATCCGCGCCCGCCACAGCCACACCGTCACCACGATTCCGGCGGGGAGGGCCAACGCGAGGTAGACGGAATCCCCGAAGAAGTCCGCCCAGTCCTCTACCGCCTGGAGGTCCGCCAGCGTGGCCTTCCCGGCGAGAGCGTCCTCGTAGAGCAGGTACGCGCGCCAGTCGGTCCACGTCGCCAACACGTTGTACACCATCACCACGACGACCAGGACCGACGCCGCGACGCCCCACCCGGCCACGGCCCTGTACCGCTGCGAACCGTCCACGTTTCCCCCTGACTTCCCGTGTCCCCGGCTCACCAGAGACCTGCCAGCTGCAACACCCGGTACCCGAGCCAGCACGGCAGGGCGATCACCCCGACGAGCCAGAGCCCGATCAAACCCGCTTTGCCCGTGGCGACTTGGGCCCGCCACACCATCGTCCGCCTCCGGTATCCACCGACTGCCAGGGCCGTCCGAACGGCACGCGCCACGTCCGCCGTGGGCGTCTGATCCCCCAGCAGGCCCGCCTTCGCCATCCGTGCCCACAGGCCCTTGCGTCCGGAACCGACCGGGAACACCCGGGGTGTCCAGAGATTGTCGAAGGCCACGACGGCGCCGACCCAGTGCCGACCTGCCGTCAGCTCGCCCACGGGCACCGAGGTGACCAGGTGTTCGTTGAGCCGGTCCACCAGATCGGCACCGTTTCCCGGGGTCAGCAGGATCAGCTTGCCCGCCGGCTGCGTGGCCCGTGCCTGTCCGACCTCCCACCACAGTCCGTCCCCGTGCCCGAGGCGCAGCACGATGAGCTGCGACAGGCTCATCAGCCGCCGCACGGTGCCCTGCCAGTCGTCGAGCGGCAGGTAGAAGCGGGCCGCCCCCAGCAGTGGCAGCGGCTCCCCCGGCCGCCCCACGGCGATGACGGGGCCCACCGATCCCAGGGCGCCGGCGAGTTGCTCCTCCCTCGTATGGAGGTTGATGGGCGCACCGTCGTCCACCTGGGCAGCCACCTCGTCGTCGGCGAAGCTCCGCAGGTAGAGCACCGGCCTGCGACCGTCCGAGAGCAGGATCTCGGCCGCCCCCGGAGCCGCGTGCCGACGCGTCCGGCGCAGGATCAGCAGACCGCAGCCCAGGGCCGCCAGACCGCCCGCCAACATCAGGAGCTGCCCCTCCAGCGACAGCTTGTCACCCTGCCGCTCCGAGGAGCGGACCGCCACGATTCCCGCCGCGAACAGCATGTACCCGAGGCCGTTGACCAGCAGGACCGCTCGTCGCCAGCGCGGGACGGGCGGGGTGAAGCGGGTGACGAGCCCCACGAGTTCGGCGACCCCCGACCGGCGCCGGTGCCGCAGCCACAGCGCGGGCCCGGCCAGCGCAAGCGCCACCGCCCCGCACCACAGCGCCCCCGCCCTGCTCCCACCCACCCACTGCCCCATGCCGACGTTGACCAGCAGGTGCAACGCCACGTAGCCGGCCACGACCGCAGTCGCCGTGATCCACCGGGCGAACATCCGTAGACGGGACGACATTCTCAGCCCACCCCCGACCGCTTGAGCAGGACGCCTCAATCGGATACCGCAACCGACCGATCATCATGCGCGCACGATCGGTTACGGTTTGGCGCCGAACACCAGAACGGGGGCGGTCCGAAGCCCGACGGGGAGCGTGGCGAACGCACCGGCCACGCGGGGCCGGTGCGGATCAACCCGCCGAGCGGAGCGGCGCAGGGCCGGCCGAGGGCACCGGGCGGGCCACCGGCGCCGGGCGGCTGATCTGGTCCCGGCGGTCCCACACCGCCTTGGAGACGCGGGCGAGCAGGCGGGCCGCCGGGTCGGTGCGGTCCGTGCCGTCGGCGAGCGGGCCGGTGTAGCAGACGGCGATCAGGTAGGGCGGGCAGTCGGCCGGCTGGACGAGGCCGACGCCGAGCCGGGCACCGGGGACCCAGCCGTTCTTGAAGGCGATCCGGGTGTTGGAGGGGAGGCCGGCGGCCAGGTCCACCCGGAACTCGTTGCACTCGAGGAGGGCGAGGAGTTCGGGCTCCCCGGCGAGCGAGCGCAGCAGCCGGACCAGGTCGCGGGCCGTCACCCGGTTGTGCACGCCCTGGGCGCGCGCCGCGTAGTCCTCGATCCCGCGCGGGGTGGAGCTGTGGGTGGCACCGGCGCGGCGCCACACCTCGGTGACGGCCTGCTGGGTGGTGCGGGCCAGGCAGATGTTGGTGGCCAGGTTGGAGGAGTGGGTGATCATCCGCTCGGCGAGCAGCCGGAGCGGCACGTGGGTGCCGACCAGCTCCCAGGGCAGCGGATCGCTGTCCCAGTCCGGGTCGTTGCCGAACTCGCCGCCCACGACGGACTCGAAGCGGTTCACCACCGGCACCTCGGCGTCGAGGTTCGCCCCGCCGCGGCAGAGCGCGGCGAGCACCGCGACCTTCATCGTGCTGGCGGCGTCGTGAAGTTCGTCCGGATTGTGGACGAACACCGGCTCCGCTTTTCCCGCCCAGGGGGCGACCACCACAGAGAGCATGGAGGAAGGGTAGGGGAGGTCGGGGCCGGAGCTCGACGGTTGCGGCGTACGACACGAAACCGCCTCCGCCGCCATGACGGACCGTCAGTCGCCGGGCGGCAGGGCCAGGGGCTTCCTGAGCAGCCACTGTCCGGCCGTCCTCCAGGGCCGGCGCACGACCACGCGGCCGTGGCGCTTCCTGCCGACCAGTTCGATCCGCAGCGTGACCGGCGCACCGTGGTCCGGCGCCCGGCGGTTCCTGATCCGGCTGAACTCCAGGGCCAGGCCGTCGGCGTCGACCACGATGCCCGGCCCGGTGATCAGGGTCAGGGTCTTGCCCTCCATGTCCAGGTCGATCTGCAGGGTGTCCTGCGTGATCACCGCCTCGGTGAAGTCGAGCGTCACGTCGCACCACTCCACGAAGAGCTCCAGGCGGCGCGGCACCACCCAGCGCCCCTCCCGCCTGACCCGGCTCCACCGCTGGTCGATCGTCAGGACGTCCTTGACCTCCGCCACCACCCCGCCGGGGGCGAGCGAGACGGGCGGCAGGTCGGTGGTGAGTCCGGCCAGGTCGCCGATCGTCCGCGCGGACAGGGCGGCCTCCAGGCGCTCGTCCAGCTCCTCCGAGGTCAGCCGGCCGTCGCCCGCCGCGATGCGCAGCAGCTCGGCCACCCGGTCCCGGTCGGCGTGGGAGGCCCGCATCGCGGACTCCTGGCCGCGGGCGGCCTGCTTCCCTGCGGCGGGCACGATCTCTCCCGGCATACTTCCCGTCCTGAACTCGGCGATGGTCTTCGCGCGTTGGGGTCAGCGGCGCGGACAGGAACTCACGATATATCGCGATAGGGTTTCCCGCCAGACCGGTTCGGCCGACCTGTTCGACGGGCCTGTTCAGCGGGCGGGCTCGCCCGCCGCGGCCCGCGGCTCGACCAGCATGCGGATGTCGTCGGCGGCCCAGAGCACGAACCGCTCGACCGGGACCACCCGGTGGCCCGGCTCCGGCCGGAAGCGCAGCCGCTTGAGCAGCACGGCCAGCAGCACCTGGGCCTCCACCACGGCCAGGCCCTCCCCCTCGCAGGCGCGCGGCCCCAGGCCGAACGGGATCCAGGCCAGCCGGGGCCGCCCCGCCGACTCCTCGGGGGTGAACCGCTCGGGCCGGAACCGCTCCGGCTCGGGCCAGTACGCGGGGTTCAGGTGGACGGCCCGGATCGGGAGGAAGACCACCGCCCCGGCGGGGACGACGTACCCGCCGACGGCCAGCGGCCCGGTGGTCAGCCGGGCGCCGTACGGGCCGGGCGGGTACCGGCGCAGGGACTCGCGCAGGACCATCCCCAGGTACGGCAGCCGGCGCAGGTCGGCGTGGTCGGGCACCGGGCGGTCGCCGAGGACGCGGTCGAGCTCCTCGGTGACGCGCGCGGCCGCCGCCGGGTGGGCGGCGAGCAGGTGCAGGGTCCAGGAGACGGCGACGCCCGTGGTGTGGTGGGCGGCCAGCATCACCGCGAGGACGGTGTCGCGGATCCGCGCGGGGCTCTCCCCGGCCTCGACGAGGGCGCCGATCAGGTCGCTGCGGTCCCCACCGCTGCCGCCCCCACCGCTGCCGTCCCCGCCGCTCCGGCCGCCGGGGTGGCCCCGGTGGTGCGCGGCGATCACCCGGTCGACCGTCGCCCGCAGTCGGGCGAGTGCCCGGGTGGCCCGTTCGGCGCGCTGCTCCGGGGGCTGCTCGGACGGCACCCGGTAGAGGCGCTCCAACTGGTCGGTGAGCACCGCCTCGAAGGCCTCGACCACACCCTCCGGGTCCTCGATCCCCCCGTCCGGGTCCTCCGTCCCGCCGTCCAGGGCGTAGCCGCAGATCATCCGGAGGGAGAGCCCGGTGAGTTCCCGCTGGAGCTCGACGGCCTGACCGGCGGGCAGGGCGGCCCAGCGGTCGGCGAGCCCGGTCGCCAGGGCGGTGAAGCGGGCGAAGTGCCGTTCGTGCGAGGGCCGTCCGGCGAGGACGGTGAGCAGCAGCCGGCGCCACGGGCCGTGCTCCCCGGCCGGGAGCACCTGGAGGTTGCCCGCCTCGAACAGCGGGTCCAGGAACGAGAACAGCCCCGGCGGGCGCTCGTCGAGGTGGGCCACGGCCTCCAGCAGCACCGGGTCGGCGATCGACACCGCGGTTTCGGCCCCCGGCAGTTGGAACCGCACGACGGGCCCGTACTCGGCGTGCAGCCACAGCTGGTAGTCGTGCAACCCGCCCGCCCGCGCGATGGCGCCCACCCCGCCGTCCGCTCTCGGCTCGGGACCGGGGATCTGCATCGGACCTCCTGGGGTGCCTTCCGGGGATCGTTCCGCGGTGCCTTTGTACGAACCGGGGCCTTCCCGTGTTTTCCGACTCCGTACCCCGGACCGCGCAAATGCGGCGTCAATTCCTAAATCATCCATGGGCCGTAAATCGCCCACGGGTCGAACGCCCCGTCGAGCGACCGTCGAACGCCCCGTCGAGTGACCGTCGAACGCCCCGGAAAAACCCGGTCCCATGACCTGCGCACGACCTGTACGCTGAACACACATTCGAACTGTGTCGAATCCGTTCGGCATTTGATGAAACTGTGGGGGAATCGGTGCGCAATCGCCGACTTGTGGTTCTCGCTGCCCTCGTGGCGGCCGGTGTCGGTCTCACCTCGTCCGGAATCGCCCAGGCGGCCGCTCCCGCCGCGGCACCCTCCTCGCCCGCCTCCGGCGTCGCCGGCCTCGACGCGACGAAGAAGCTCCCGGGCAAGACCTTCAACAGCTCCGCCGACCGCACGGTCGTCTCGTCGAAGGCCGGCGAGCGGGCGGCGGCCCCGACGCAGGGTGCGCCCGCGCAGGACGCGCCCGCCCAGAACGCACCCGCCGCGCAGAGCGCCGCGAACCTGGGCGTCGACCTGCAGGCCACGGCCTTCAGCGCTCACGGCTTCAGCCTCAAGACCACGCTCTCGTCCAGCGAGACCACCACGGGCAACCTCACCATCTCCTGGGGCGACGGGACCACGAGCTCCTACCCCGTCGCCCTCACCGCCGGCGTCGCCAACCCGCACGTCGACATCCACCAGTACAAGACCGTCGGCGCCTTCGACATCACGGTCACGCTCACGAGCGGGACGGTGGTCGCCAAGAACCAGGTCCAGGTCGTCACCGCCGGCGCCGAGTTCACGCCGCACACCCCCACCCGCCTGCTGGACACCCGGGAGGGCATCGGCGCCGCCAAGGCCAAGGTCCCCGCCCGCGGCACCGTGGCCCTGAAGATCGACGGCGCCGCCCAGATCCCGAACGGGGTCGCCGCGGTGGTCCTCAACGTCACCGTCACCAACACCTCGGGCTCCGGCCACATCTCGGTGGCGCCCAGCCAGGACCTGGCCCAGAACGCCACGACGTCGAGCCTCAACTTCGTCCCCGGCCAGACCGTTCCGAACCTGGTGGTCGCCTCGGTCGGTCCGGACGGCTACGTGTACCTGTTCAACTCGGACTGGGCCCCGGTCGACCTACTCGCCGACGTCACCGGCTACTTCACGCCCACCACCGCCAGCGGCTACAAGTCGGTGCCGCAGACCCGCATCGTCGACACCCGCGAGGGCATCGGCACGGCCCAGGGCAAGGTCCCCGCGACGTCGGGCTTCGATGTCGCCGTCGCCGGCCGCAACGGGGTGCCGTCGGGCGTCACCGCCGTGGCGCTCAACCTGACGGTCACCAACCCGCAGGCGGACGGCCACCTGATCGCCTACCCGACCGGGCAGGCCGTCCCGACCACCTCGAACGTGAACTTCACCGCCGGCCAGACGGTGGCCAACGCGGTGATCGTGCCGGTCGGCCAGGACGGCAAGATCACCGTCCGCAACGGCAGCTGGCTCCCGACGGACGCGGTGGTCGACGTGGTCGGCTACTACAGCCCCGCCAGCCGGTCCGCCCTGGTCCCGCTCGTGTCGCCGGAGCGCGTCCTCGACACCCGCGAGACCACCCCCGACCGGACGGGCGCCCCGATGCCGGGCCGCAGCTTCTTCGCGCTGGGGATGGAGGGCGACACCACCTCCCCGCAGGTCGAGGGCTGGGTGCTGAACACCACCGTCACCAACACCGCCGGGGCCGGCTTCCTCTCGGTCGACACCGACCCGAACTACTGGTCCGCCTACCGGAACGGCACCGCGGTCGTCCCGCAGCGCCCGGTCTCCTCGACGCTGAACTGGACGGCCGGCGCGACCGTCCCGAACCTCGCGCAGACCCCGGGCGGCAAGGGCGGCATCATCGACTTCTGGAACCAGAGCTGGTCGGACGCCGACCTGCTGGTCGACCTGCTCGGCTTCTACCAGTCGAACTGACCCACCGGACGACGTGAGGGCCGGGGCGGTGTTCCGTACGGAGCACCGCCCCGGCCCCTTTCCGTCGCGCGGCCGGCGGGCCGGCCCCAGTTGACGACGTACCTCAGTTGACGACGTACCTCAGTTGACGAAGTAGCTGAACCCGACCGTCGCCGCGGTCATCCCGGCTGCCACCTCCCGCGTCACCGTCCCCTGACAGTTCGGCGCGGAATACACGTCGACCGTCACGTTCGTGAGGTTCTCGACGACCACCGGCGACACGGTCGGGTAGCACCCCCGCGCCGGATTCTGGTGCGTCACACCGTTCACCACCAGAACCCCCGTAGCCGCCTGTGCGGGCACGGCGAGTGCGAGCACTCCGGCGGCGGCCAGCATCCCGACCGCGGCAATCCGACGACGCATGACTGTTCTCCCTTCCGAGGGCGCACATCGGTTACGGCACCCTTCCGGGCCATGAATTCCCCCACCGCCCTGTCCATGTCAGAAATCCCGCCGCAAATCCCCCGAACCGAGGACAATGCCCGGCGCGGCATTCGCCCGCGGTCCGCCGGGAGTGGAAAGTCGGACCCGCCGACTTTCCGCGTCCTTCGGCGTCTTCCACGCTCTTCCGTGAAGGACGGGCCGACCGCACGGCGGGGGTCACGACTGCTCGGGGAGCCCGCTTCCGGCGGTCGGCAGCGCCCGGACGGCGTCGGCGATCTCGGCGCGCAGCCCGTCGAGGGTGTGGTCGGGGCCGAGGATCATGCGGCGGAGCTGGGGCATGGCGAGGCTCCAGCCGACCATGCCGAGCGTGAGGAACAGCCGCGCGCGGGCCTCGTCGCCGTCACCGCCGCTGTCGCCGTCGTCGCCACTGCCCGCGGGCCGCGCCGCCCGGATCTTGTCCTGGTAGTGGCGGGTCCGGTCCGCTTCCCCCGGAACGGGCTCGTCGCCGAGTTCGAGAGCCTCCCAGAGCAGCAGCCGCAGGGCCTCCGGGTGGTCGCGGTGGTAGTCGAAGAGCCGCTCGGCGTACGCCGCCAGGTCCTCGTCGCCGGGCGGGACGGCCTGGGCGAGGTCGGCCATGAGGCGCTCCAGGACGGCGGCGAAGAGCCTGTTCTTGTCGCCGAAGTAGTCGTAGATCGCCCGCTTGTTGGCCTGGGCCTGGGCGGCGATGCGGTCCACGCGGGCGCCGGCCACGCCGTACGCGGCGAATTCGGTGGCCGCCGCCGTGAGGATCCGCTCTTTGGTTGCCGTCGAGTCGTACGCCATGGGCCGATGGTAACGAACCGGTTCGTTTGACGATCCCGCGGCGGTCTGGCACGCTCACGGCGAGCATTCGAACCATCTAGTTCGTTCGGTTGGAGTCACGATGCCCCGGATCGATCCGGCTGTCCTGCCCGAGCCCGAGCCACCCACGGCCCCCGCGCCACCCGGGCCCACACCGCCCGCGACGACGCCACCGGAACCCGTACCCCGGCCCGCCGCCACGGGCCGGCGACTGCCCCTGGTGATGGCGCTGGCCTGCGGCGTCAGCGTGGCCAACGTCTACTTCCCGCAGGCCCTCACCCCGCTCGTCGCCGACGGCCTCGGCATCGCACCGGGCACCGCAGCGAACCTCGCCACGGTCACCCAACTCGGCTACGCCGCAGGGATCTTCCTACTGGTCCCGCTCGGCGACCGGCTCCCCCGCCGGCCGCTGATCACCGTGCTCCTGGTCGTGACGGCCTGCGCACTGCTGGCCGCCGGGCTCGCCCCGGCCGCCGGCCCGCTGGTCGCGGCCGGCGCGGTCGTCGGCCTCGCCACGGTGGTCCCCCAGCTGCTCCTCCCGCTGGCCGCCGGCCTGGTCGCACCCGACCGGCGCGGCGCCGTGATCGGCACCCTCCAGGGCGGCCTGATCGGCGGCATCCTGCTGGCCCGCACCTTCGGCGGCGTCCTCGGCGAACAGCTCGGCTGGCGCGCCCCCTACCTGGCCGCCGCCGCCCTCACCGCGCTGCTCGCACTCGCCCTCGGCCTGGCCCTGCCCGCCACCCCGCCCGCCGTCCGCGACCGGTACCCGGCCCTGCTCGCCGACACCGTCCGGCTGCTGCGCACCGAACCCGCCCTGCGCCGCTCCGCACTCGGCCAGGCCGCGCTCTTCGGCGGCTTCAGCGCCACCTGGACCGCGCTCGCCCTGCTGCTCACCGGCCCGCCCTACCGGCTCGGCGCCCAGGCCCTCGGCCTGCTGGCCCTGATCGGGGCGGCGAGCATGTTCTGCGCCCCGGCCGCCGGCCGCCGGGTCGACCGGCACGGCCCGGACCGGGTCAACGCCTGGTGCACCGGCGCCACCCTCGCCGCGGCCGCGGTACTCGCCGCCGGCGGCACCGGCGGCGCGACGGGCCTCATCGCACTGGCCGCCGGCCTCCTGCTGCTGGACCTGGCGGTGCAGTGCGGCCAGGTCGCCAACCAGGCCCGGATCTTCGCACTGCGCCCGGAGACCCGCAGCCGGCTCAACACCGCCTACATGACCTGCTCGTTCCTCGGCGGCAGCGCCGGCTCCTGGCTCGGCATCCGCCTCCACGCCCAGCTCGGCTGGCCGGGGGTGTGCGGCCTCGTCGCGCTCACCGCGGCCGCCGCCCTGGCCGCCCTGCGGACCGGGGTCAGGACCGGGGCCGGTCGCTGAGCCGCTTCCAACCGCTTCAACCAAACCACCACGTCACCGTGTCACCGCATCCCGAAGGAGTTCCCATGACGTTCCCGGCCATGCCGCCCGCCGTCCTCCAGTTCTTCCGCGCCTCCCAGGAGGGCGACGCCGACGCCTGGGCGGGGTCCTTCGCCGAGGACGGCGTCTTCCACGACCCGGTCGGCGCGCCGCCGATCACCGGCCGCCCCGCGATCCACGCCTTCATCTCCTCCGTCCTGCCCGGCTTCCGCCCCTTCCTCGGGCTGACGCCGCTGGAGGCGCACACCGTCGGCAGCCACGTCGCCGTCTCCTGGCGGGGCGCGGCCGTGGCCCTGGACGGCAAACCGGTCAACTGGTCCGGCATCAACGTCTACGAGCTGGACGACACCGGCCTCATCCGCGAGGCCCGGGCGTACTTCAACAGCGCCGTCTTCCAGGCCCAGCTCACCGGCTGACCGGCCGGGACGGACCTGATCGTGGCCGGCCCGCGATCAGGTCCGCCCCGGGAGGCCGTCCAGCCGGCGACGCGCCACCGGGCCCAGCGGCGGCTCGTCCGGGTCGTCCAGCGCGCCCTCCACGACCCACGCGGCGAACCGCCGCAGCACCCGCGGGCGGGCATCCCGGCGCCCGGCCGGTGAGGAACGGCGGGACGAGGCCCTCGGGTTCGGTCCATCCGCCCACGAGAACCAGGCCCGCCTCGGCGAGAGCGGTCCGGGGGTCTGCCGTCCACGGGTTCATCCGCCCCACCCGGCCTCAGTCGCCGAGCAGGCGCAGGGCCTGGCGCAGGTTGTGCTCGGCGATGGCGGCCATCGCCTCGCGGGCCGGGAAGGGCCCGTCGAGCAGGCGCAGCGGTCCCGCCGTCAGCGAGAGGCGCTGGGCCAGTGCGTAGAGGGCGAGCCGGTCCTCGTCGAGGCCGTCCGCCGCCAGCGGCCGGTAGTCGGCCCGGGGCAGGCGGATCCGCAGGAAGACGTGCTCCCACTCGACGTCGAAGTACATCGTGCCCTCGATGTCGATCAGCACCGGGCGGCCGTCCGCGTCCACCAGTACGTGGTCGGGCCCGAGTTCGCCGTGCACCACCGGGTACTCGGCGCGCGGGCGCACCGCTGCCGCCAGGGCCCGCAGCCGGTCCGCGCACCGGTCCCGGGCTTCCGAGATCCGGGGGTCGCGCGCGGCCGCCTCGGCGAGGTCGCGCAGCGCGCGGTCCAGCACGACGCCCTCGCACGACGGCCCGTGCGACGCTCCTCCCCCGTCGACCACCGCCACCTTCCCGTAGCGGGGCGCCCGGTGGCCGCGCATGGCGCCCAGTGCCTCGCCGAGCCGGGCCAGGACCGGGGCGGCGGCGTGCGGGTCGCGGGCGAGCAGCTTCTCCAGGCTCTCGCCGGGGACGTCCTCGACGATCGCGAGGTCGGCCGTGCGGTCGGCCGGGTCGTCGGCCGCGGGAGCGGCCGTGCCCGGGGCACTCCCGCCGTCCCGGTGCGTGGCGCGCTCGACGAACCGGAGCGCCGGGACCCGGACGCCGAGCGCGTCCAGCCGCGCGTGCGCGGCCTCGAACAGGTCGAGTCCGAGGCCGGGCGAGAACGGGTCGGCGAGGTCGTCGTCGCCCTCGGCCGCCGGCCAGTAGTTCTCGGTCCGGTCCCAGCGGTAGGCGATCGCCGTCGTCCCGTCGTCCATCCGCAGGCGGTAGACGCCCTTCTTGCTGCCGCCCGCCAGCCGCTCGACCGCTTCCAGCCGCCGCCCGCCGCCCAGCGCGGCCCGCGCCGCACCCGCCAACCGTTCCCGCACCACTGCCCCGCCCCTCGTCGTCCCGGTCGGCGGCACCCTACCGCCGCAGGTGGCGGCTCACGTCGCCGACCAGGGTGATCCGCACCCGCCGCTCGGCGAACCGCCACCGCCCGTCCTCCCCGCGCGCGAAGCGGTCGTGGTACCGGCCCCCGGCAATGGCCTGCAGCGGAAGCCCGGGCAGTGCCTGCAGCACGGTGACGTAGGAGCGGGCGACCGCCGTCCCCGCCGGCTCGTCGACCTCGACCGCCACATTGGTGGTGACGTGCTGGGTCCGCGGTGTCCCGTCGGCGTGGATGATCACCGTCTCCCGGAACATCGCCTCGATCGCCTCGCCGCCGCGCACCGGCTCGCCGCTGCCGACGAAGACGGCGTCGGCGAGCAGGGCGCCGAGGCCCGCGAAGTCGCCGTCGTCCACGAGTTCGGCGTAGCGCGCGATCAGGTTCTCGATCGCCCGGTGGCTCGGCACCGGATCGACGGGCGCGGTCATGGTCTCCCCCGGGGCCGGACGGCGGTCATCTCCCCTGATGTTCCCACGCCTTGATCGGGCGTCGGGTCCTGATGGGGCACGGCGGCGGCGACCACGGGAAGCACCCGGCAGCTCGCCGTGCCCGAGTGGCGAGCGGCGTCCGGCGACTACCGGACGGGTACCTCGGCCAGGCGGGAGATCTCGGCGGCGACGGCCTCCGGTTCGGCGGCGACGGTGACGCGGGCGACGCCGTCCAGGCCCGGGTGGCCGCCGACCCGGACGGAGTGCCGCGCGTTGCGCAGCAGGTCGAGGTCGTTGATGTCGTTGCCGAAGGCGTTGTAGGCGTCGATCCCCAGCGAGGTCAGCGCCTCCCACTTGTTGGTGGTGCCCGGGGCGAAGTCGATGATCGCCTCGTCGAGGTGGTGGTTGACGGTCATCCCGAGCGCGCGGCCGGCCTCGGCGAGGGCCGGCAGGTCGGTCGCGTCGACGACCAGGAACTTGACGACGGCGGGGAGTTCGGCGAGCTCGACCCGGCGGGCGAGGCCGCCCTGGTCGACCCGGCCGCGGATCGGGTGGTCGGCCGGGCCGGTGTAGGCGTAGTCCCACGGGCCGTCGGCGAGGTAGCCGGCCCGGAAGCGTTCGACCTCGGTCAGCAGCCGCCCGAGTTCACCGGCTTCGAACGCGGCCCGCGCCCGCACCTGTCCGTCGACGGAGACCAGGCTGCCGTTCCCGCCGATCAGCGTGGCGGTGGGGAAGGCCCCGTCGAGGACGGGCAGGAGGTCGCGGACCGGCCGGGCGGAGGCGAAGACCAGCTGGTGGCCCGCCCGCTCGCAGGCGTCGAGGGCGGCGAGGATCCGGCTGTCGATCGTCCGCCCGTCGAAGCAGAGCGTGCCGTCGATGTCGAAGACCGTGGTGCGGGCGCTGGAGGAGATCATAAGACGATGCTATCCAGCCGGTGCCGTACACGATCCACCACCGGTCCCGCCCGGAAGCGCCCCCGCGAGCCGGGGCCCTACTGGTAGTCGTCCATCAGCTCGCGGTCCACCGTCATGGCGGCCCGGTCCAGGGCCGGCAGGCCCAGGTGCTCGCAGATCAGCGCGGTGAGCCGCTGCTCGTGGTCCGGGCTCTCGGCGAACTCGCCCCCGATGCCCAGCCCGGCCGCCGTGACGAGGGGGGCCAGCGCGTTGGGCCAGCGCTCCCCGACGTGCTCGGCGCCCTCGTAGTCGACGCACGAGGAGATCCGGCCGTCCCGGTAGTGGTACGCCTTGGGGCCGTGGGCCTTGACGATGCAGGGGTTGGGCACGAACACCACCAGTTCGGCGCCCTCGGGGCAGAGCCCGCGGTAGTCGATGTCGTCGTAGTCGTTGCGGGACGGGTTGAGCATGGGGTGCACGATCACGCCCCACTCGCCGGGCGCCGGCTCCTCGCCCCGGGCGAAGGGCGGACGGTGCCGCGCGGTCAGCCCGTCGGCCACGGCGGCCCGGGTGGTTCCCCGGAAGTACACCAGGACGGTCTCGTCCTCTCCGTAGCCCCGTCCTTCCAGCCAGTCGATGGGGCCCCGGTGGATCCAGTCGTAGTCGGTCATGATCGACACCGTAGCCCTCGGCACCGACACGGCCCCCGGGGCAGTCGGAACAGGAAGTCGGCCCGGCCGACTTCCTGCTCCCGAGGCCGGGACGGTCACGCGCGGGCCGACCCGTTCGCCGGCCGCGCCGCGCGGCGGTGCCGACGGACGGCGTCGCGGTTGGCACAGCGCTGGGTGCAGTAGCGCTTGCGGCCGGTCCGGGTGGTGTCGGCGAAGACGGTGGCGCACTCGGCGACGGCGCACCGGCCGAGCCGGTGCATGCCGCGGCCCACCAGGTGGAAGGCGGTGCCGACGGCGATCAGGGTGGACAGCACGGCCCCGAACGACTGGTGGTCGTCGCGGTAGTGGAGGTGCCAGCCGCCCGTGTGGTCGGTCAGCCGGGGGTGGGCGGCGTCGGCGGCGAGCATCCGGTTGAGCCGCTCGGCCCGTTCGCGTTCGCCGGTCGCGTCGACCACCGACTCCCAGGTGTCCAGCAGGGCCAGGATGCGTGCCAGGTCCGCCGGCCGGACCGGCCCGTCGACCACCAGCCCGGCCGCGCGGCAGCGGTCCGCCAGTTCCTCGGCGGTCCCGGGGCGCCGGTTGGCCAGGGCCGCGGCCAGGTGCACGGCGCTCTCGCCGTAAGGGTTGAGGTGCATAAGACCATGACAGCAGGCTGCTGGGCATGCGTCAGCACACCGACACCGGAAAGCCTTCCGCTCCGACGACTTCCACCTCACCGACTTCCGATCCGACGACTTCCGCACCGGCGGCTCCCGGGGACACCGCCCGCCCGCTCCGGTACCGCTGGGTGGTCCTGGCCGTCGCCACCGTCACCCAGGCCGCCTCCGGCTTCTTCGTCCAGGGCATCGGGGCGATGGCCGTCCCCCTGCAGCACGCGCTGGACCTCAGCACCAGCCAACTCGGCCTGCTCCTGTCGGCCTCCCAACTGGTGCCGCTGGTCGGCCTGTTGGTGGCCGGCGAGCTGCTGGACCGGTACAACGAGCGCTGGGTCGTCGGCCTCGGCGCCGCCGTGGTCGCCGCGGCCCTGCTCCTCGGCAGCCTGGCGCAGGGGTACGCCTCCCTGCTGGCCGTCCTGCTGGCCGTCGGCGCCGGGTACAGCACCGTGCAGCCCGGCGGCAGCAAGTCGGTGGCCTCCTGGTTCGACCCGGCCCAGCGGGGGCTGGCCATGGGCGTCCGCCAGGCCGGACTGCCGCTTGGCGGGGCGCTCGCCGCCGCCGTGCTGCCGCTGGTGGCCGTGGCGTACGGGTGGCGGGCGGCACTGGTGGTCGGCGGGCTGGTCGCGCTCCTGGGCGCCGGGCTCTTCACGGCCCTCTACCGGCGCCCGCCGACCGTCCCACCGGTACGCCCCGCTCCCGCCCCGGCTCGCGGCCTTGCCCCGGGCCCCGTGGCACCGACGGCCTCCGTCCGCGCCCGGCTGCGGATCCTCCGTGAACCGGCCATGGCCAGGCTCCTGTTCTCCGGCCTGGCCCTGGTCTCGGTGCACAGCGGCATCGGCGTGCTCGGCGCCCTGTACCTCCACGACGTGACGGCCCTCGGCCCCGGCGCCGGCGCCGCCGTCCTGGTGGCGGTCCAGGTCGCGGGGGCGGTCGGCCGGATCGCACTGGCGGCCTGGAGCGACCGGAGCCGCGCCGGGCGGTACCGGCCCGTCCTGGTCTGCCTGGCCGCGGTGGTGGCCGGGCTGGTGGTCCTGACGACGCCGGCGGGCCGGTCCCCCGCCGCGGCCGCCGTCCTGTTCACCTGGCTCGGCTTCTTCGGGATCGGCTGGTACGGCCCCTGGGTGGCCCACCTGGCGGAGTCGGCACCGCCCGGCCGGACCGGTTTCGCCCTCGGCCTGGTCATGGCGGTCAACCAGGTGGCCGTCGTCGTGGTCCCGCCCGCCCTCGGGCTGCTCCGCGACACCACCCACGGCTTCACCGCCGCCTGGGCGGCCCTCGCCACGACCACGGCCGTGACCCTCGCGGCCACCGCCCGCCGAGGTGCCGACGGGCGCGGCACCCCTCCCCGGCCCGGGCGGCACACCGCCGGGTAGCGTACGGCCGTGAACAACGAGACGCCTCCCGGGTGGTACCCGGTCCCCGGCCCGGACGGCGCCCCGGGCCACGAGCGCTGGTGGGACGGCAACGCCTGGACCGGCGACGTCCGGCCGGCCCAGGGCGCCTACGGCTACCCGGGCCAGGAGGCGTACCCGGCGCAGCAGGCGTACCCGGCCTACCCGGTTCACCCGTCCCAGCAGGCCTACCCCGGCGCGGGCTACGGACAGCCCGGCCCCGGCTACCCGCCCCCGGCCCCGACTCCCAAGCGGGTCAAGCCCGGCGTGCTCATCAGCATCGCGGTCGGCGTCCTGGCGATCGGCGGCAGCGTCGCCGGGATCGCGCTCAGCAACGGCGGCGACCCGGCGGCGGACCCGACCACCGACCCCACCGTCCCCGTCACCAGCAGCACCGGCCCGACGACCAGCCCCACCCCCGCCCCGAAGCCGTCCACGCCCAAGCCCGCCCCGGTCCTCCGGAGCACCGTCGCGGACAAGCAGCACTCGATCACCCTGCCGCTGTTCGAGGGCTGGGAGGTCTCCGCGACCGACACCCCGCAGTGGTCGGTCTACCTCGGCAGCGGCCGCTACACCTGCGCGAACGGCAAGGCCTGCATCCGCGGCCGGTTCTCGGTGGAGAAGAACACCGTCCAGGGCGACACCCCCAAGGCCGCCGCCGACGCCGCCATGCCGACGGTCGCCAAGCAGATCTTCAGCGGGATGGCCTCGCAGACCGACTACGGCTCGGGCACCATCACCGTGGCCGGCGTGGCCGGGTACGCGACCCGCTGGCACATCACCAACACCGACGGCACCCAGGGCTTCGTCCTGCTGGCCGCCCTCCCCGCCAAGGGCGGCGGCTACGTGGTCTTCGACGGCGGCGTGGACGAGGACCCGGCCGCCCCGGACGTCTCGGTGCTCGACCAGATCCTCCTGGGCGTCAAGAAGGACGACACCCCGACCAGCGGCACCTGACGCACCGCTCCAGGACGCCGGCCGCCCGGTTCCACGGCGGCGGGGCGCTCCGGAATCCACGACACGCCTCCACCACGGCGGACGCCACAGGACCAACCCGGCGAGGGCACCCGCCCCCCGGCTACGCCGTTTGGTCGCCCGGGAGTTGGTCCGGGGCCGAGGACGGCGGGAGGGGGCGCGGGCGGGCAGTGGGGCGGTCGCTGCGGCGCAGGACGAAGACCACCGGCAGGGCGATCAGGCTGGGCCCGGCGAGCAGGCCGGCCAGCCACTGGCGGCCGTCGAGGCCGACGAGCACCGAGCCGACGAGCATCCCGGCGGCGAGCACGAAGCCGGCCACCAGGCCGCCGACGTAGAGCTGGTGGGCGCGCTGGTCGCGGCGTTCCCGGGCCGCGATCCGGGCGCGCTCGGTCGCGTGCTCCTCCTTGAGGCGGACCGTTTCGAGGGACGCCCGGTGGCGTTCCCTTGCCGTCTCCCGGGTGTGCTCCCGCTGGAGTTCCAGTTCGAGGTGCTCCAGGGCCACCCGCAGGTGCTCGGGCGGGAGTTGGGCCCACTGGGTGGCGATCTCCAGGGCCGTCGGGCGGCGGACGCGGCCTTCCTCGGGGGTGGTCACCGGTCGTCACCTCGGGGTGCGGGGGCGGACTGGTCGGGGCCGTGGGCGGCGCCCGGCGGCGGGCCGAGGCGGAGGAACAGCCGCTCCAGGCCCGTGGCGACGGTCTCGGCGGCCGCCGGGGTCAGCGGGTCCTGGGCGTACTCGTGCAGGGGACGGTACCGGGAGGCGGCACCGCTCCCGACGATCACCAGGTCGTCGTCCCGCTCGGTGGAGTCGATCCGCTCCGGGAGGACGGCGCGTCCGGCGACGGGGCCCTTGACGACCGGCGGGCCGGCCGGGTCCCCCATCTCCCAGACCACCGAACTCTCCGGCAGCGGGGCCGCCCGGCCGGGCGCCGGCCCGGCCGCGGAGCGGGGCGCGCCCCACGAGGCGACATCCCCTCCCCGCCCGGCCCCGCTCCCCCGCCGCCGCGGCCACAGGACCGCCAGCAGCACCAGCACGGCCGGCCCCGCCGGCACGGCCGCCCACCAGCCGATCCCGGTGGCGGCGTACAGCGTCAGCGACACCGCCCACACCAGGGCGACCGAAACGCCGTAGGCCACCTGTCTGTTCCGCATCCCGCCCCCGCACCCCCTCCGACCGGTTCGAACTCAGGCCCGAGCTTCGACCCGAGCCTACCCACGACGAGGGCCCCTCGACCGGACAACCCGGACGAGGGGCCCACGAAGTGACGTCGGATCAGCTGTGCTGCGGCGCGGGCAGCGTCGCCGATCCCCCGAGCAGCGGCCACTCCCGGTGGAAGGGCGGCAGCGGCAGCTTGCCCTCGATGATCGGGGTGCCGAAGACCTTCAGGTGGGCGAGCAGCGAGCCGTTCAGGTCGACGCCGCCGACCAGTGACCAACTGCCCTGCACCTGCGGCGGGTTGCCGGAGGAGTCGGCGACCAGCGAGCCCTCGGCCTGGGCGCGCAGGTAGGGGGCGACGGTGGCCTCCACGCCGACGGTGTCGTACAGGCCGAGGCTGATCTCGGCGCCGAGCGCGGCCCGCACGCCCGCCTTGCCGTTGAGCCGCACGTGCACCGGGGTGACCTTGGTCTCGGCGCTGGTGACCGGGGCCCAGCCCTTGCCGCCGGTGTAGTCGGCGCGGACCGCCCAGGTGCCGGTGGCGTCCTGCTCCGCCTCCAGGTGGACCTGGCCGTCCGCGCTGACCTCCAGGTAGCAGGTGAGGCCGAGGTTGACGACCACCGGCAGGCCGGCGACCGTCAGCACCGGGCTGGCCTGCAGCTTGGCGAAGGGCACCCGGATGGGCGCCGCGCCGGTGCTGCGGGCGGCGTCGCCGGCGACCTTCCACTGCGCGTGGGCGCCGAGGTCGAAGCCGATCGAGGCGGTGCGCGGGCTGCCGGCCGCGGCGCCGTGGTAGGCGAAGTGGACGGCCGGGTGGAGCTGGAGCGAGCCGGAGGCGTCGAGGCTGGCGCCGTCGGGCAGCGGGACGGGGGCCTTGAGGTTCACCTCCAGGGTGCCGGAGGCGTCGGCCTGGACGCCGTTGCCGGTCAGGCCGGCGGTGGCCTTGAGGTCCTTGACCAGCGGGGTCACCGTGATGCCGTGCGGGTCGACGGGGACGTTGCCGTCGGCCTCGGTGCCGCCGAGGAGTTCGGCCAGGGTGGCCGGGCGGGTGGTCAGGGCGAGTGTATTGCCCGCGCCGGGGCGGACGCCGGTGACGGCGACCAGTGCGCCCTGCGGTGCGGCGGCGGTGGGCGGGCTGGCGATCAGCTGCCCGGGCTGGACCGCGGCGGTGGCCGCGCTGGGGGCGGCACTGGGAGCGGCGCTCGGTACGGCGCTGGAAGAAGCGCCAGGAGCGGTGCCGGGGGCGGCAGTTGGCGAGGTCGGGGCCGTGGCGCCCGGCCCCGTCGCCGACAGCACCGCCGTCCCGCCCGCCGGGTCGTACGCCGTCAGCTGGAGGTTCTTCGTCGCCGCCGTGACGGCGCCACCGTCCTTGCCGGGGCTGCCGATCGCGGCCTGCTGGTCGCCGGCGGGCGCGGCGGTGACGGGCGCCTTGCCCGGGGTCGGACGGCCGGTGGCGGGACTGGCCGCTCTGGCGTGCGGGGTGGCACCGGCGGGCCGGGCGGCGGCGGCCGGGCTGCCCCCGGCGGCGGTCGCGGCCGGGTCGGCGACGGTGGCGGCGGCCGGTTCGGCACCGGCCTGGGTGGTGCCGGGGTCGGTCGGCCCGCACGCGGTGGCCCCGGCGAGGATGAGGGTGAGGGTGAGGACGGCGGGGCCGGAGGCCCTGCCTATGGAACTTTTGAACACGCGGCGTCATGTTACTGACGAGGAATAAGTTTGTCGAAGACAGGCCAAAAAAGCCAGCCCGATCAGGTTTAACCGCAGGTCAGCGGAGGCGTGCCGATTCTCCCAGCCGCGCCGCCGGCAGCGGCGCCCCGTCCGGGACCACAGCGGAAGCCCCGCCGCCGCCCGACAGCTCCGCGAGGTACCGCGAGCGCGCCATCGGCTCGGCCCCGAGGCTCCGCACGTGCGGCCCGTCCCACTGGGCGTCGAGCAGCCGCCCGCCCGCCGCGCCGAACCGCGCCCCGAGGTCGGCGACGGCGACCCGGGCGGCGTCCGGGCGGCGGTGGAACATCGAGTCCAGACTCAGCACCGGCCCGACCGCGATCCCGAACACCCCGCCGATCAGCTCCTCCCCCTCCCACACCTCCCCGCTGTGCGCCGCCCCCAGCTCGTGCAGCCGCACCAGCAACGCCGCCAACTCCTCGGTGAGCCAAGCCGGTTGACGGCCCTCGGCGCACGCCGCCAGCACCCGCCCGAAGGCCCGGTCCGCGCTCGTCCACCACGTGGACCGGTTGCGCAGCCGCCGCGCCAGCCGGCTCCCGAGCCGGACGCCGTCGGGCGCGATCACCGGCCGGGGGTCGGGCGACCACCAGGCGAGCGCGTACGGGTCCGCCCCGCCGGGCAGCAGCGCCACCTCGCCCGCCTCGACGGCGTCCCCGTACACCGCCTCGTTGTACGCGCTCGCGTAGACGTCCGCCGCCGGCAGCGGGAACAGCCCGCGCCGGTACGCCGCCAGCAGCCCGCCGGGGCCGAGCGCGCCGAGCGACCCGCCGAAGGCCACCGGGCCGTCGCCGGGCCCGTGCCGCACGTCCAGCGCGCCGAGCACATCCAGTGCTTCGAGCGCGTCGGAGGGGCTCACGGCGACGCCGCCCGCAGGAAGCCCTCCCGCTCCAGCCCCGCCAGGTAGTGGTCGATCAACCCCGCCTCCACCGGCGGCAGTTCGATACCGCTCCCGGCCAGCGCCGCGTCCGCGTTCGCCCGCTCGAACAGCGGGAACGTCGGCCGGAAGTACATCTCGCTGACCGACAGCTCCGACCCCGGCGCGCGGTCCACGAACAGCGGGACGAACGGCGCGATCGGGTGCGTCGGGTTCCCGGCGGCGAACCGGACCAGCCGCCGCACCCAGTCCTCGTACGGCAGCGGGGCGATCCGGTGGCCGCGCGCCCGCAGCCGCTCGGCGAGGTCGGCGAGGGTGCCCGGGCGCGGGGAGGTGAGGTGGTAGACCTCGCCGGCGGCGGGTGCGTGGGCGGCGATGTGCGCGATGGCCCGGGCGAAGCGGTCGGCGGGGACGAAGTCGAGCAGCAGCCGTACGTCCGGGTAGGTCCCGCTGTCGGCCAAGTAGGCGATCAGCGCGCACAGTTCGGTGCCGGTGTTCATCGCCCCGGACGCGAGGTCCCCGGTGACGTCGTTGGTGCGCAGCACGGTGACGGGCAGCCCGGCGGCGGCCGCGTTGTGCAGCAGCTGTTCGGCGACCCACTTGCTCTCGACGTAGCCGACGCCGAGCCGTTCGGGGTGGGCGAGCAGGGTGCGCTCGGTGACCTTCGGGACGCCGGCCGCGCCGAAGCCGGCCAGCACGGCGAGGGTGGAGAGGTAGTGCACGGGGATGCCCCGACTGTGCCCGGCGAGCCGGACGACCTCCCGGGTGCCGCCGACGTTGGCCGCACGCAACTGGTGGTACGGGTAGAGGAAGTTGACCTGTCCGCCGAGGTGGTGGATCGCGTCCAGGTTCCCAGCCAGCCAGTCGAATTGACGGTCAGTCAGGCCGAGCTTCGGTCGGGTGAGGTCCCCGACCAGCGGCACCACCCGCCGGTCGGCGAGGTCCTGCCGCAGGAAGCGCTGCCGCGCCGCCCGCAGCCGTTCCAGCGCGTGTTCCTCGTCGGGCGCGCGGACCAGGCAGTGGATGCGCGCCCGGGTGGTGGCGAGCAGCGCGTGCAGCAGGTGGGCGCCGCAGAAGCCGGTGGCGCCGGTGAGCAGGATCTCGGCGGGTTCGGCACGGGAGGGCGCCGGGCTCCAGGACTGCCGGAGGTCCTCGGTGAGCCGGGCCTCCGCGAACCAGTCGACCGCGGCATCCCGTACGGCCCCGGCGGGGGTGTCCGCGCGCGCCGCCGACAGCGCCGCCGCGAAGGCGCGCAGGACGGGCTCGCGCAGCAGCGCCCGGGTGAGCGTGCGCACCTGCCCGACGCCGATGCCGAGCAGGATCCGGGCCCGCGCCAGCATCTCCATCGCGAGCAGCGAGGTGCCGCCGAGCGCGAAGAAGTCGCCGTCCGGGCCGACGTGTTCGACGCCGAGCAGCTCCGCCCACAGCTGTCCGACGGCCGCCTCCAGCGCCCCGGCTCCGGCGGGGTCGGGCGCGGGAGCCGGCGAAGGGGCCGCCGGGGGAACGGGAGCCGACGCCGGGGAGCGCACCGGCGCGTGCGGCAGCCGCCGCCGGTCGATCTTCCCCGCCGCCGTGAGCGGCATCGCCTCCAGCGGCACGAATTCGGCCGGCACCAGGTACTCCGGCAGCCGGTCGACCAGGAACGCCCGGAGCCCCGGAGCCCCGACGGCCGTCCCGGAGGCGGGCGTGTAGTACGCGGTGAGCGTGCGGCTGCCGTCGGCCGCCTCGCCGTCGGCCGCGACCCGGGCCTGCCGGACACCCGGGTGCGCGGCCAGGACGGCCTCGACCTCGGCCGGGTCCACCCGGTGCCCGCGCACCTTCACCTGGTCGTCGAAGCGGCCGAGGATCTCCAGCTGCCCGTCCGCCCGCCAGCGCCCGGCGTCGCCGGTGCGGTACATCCGCTCGCCGGGCAACGGCGCGTACGGGTCGGGCAGGAAGGACTCGGCGGTGAGCCCGGCCTGCCGCCAGTAGCCCCGGGCCAGTCCGGGCCCGCCGAGGTGGATCTGCCCCTTCTCCCCGGGCCGGACGGGGCGCAGCCGGGCGTCCAGCACGTGCACCCGTACCCCGGGCAACGGCCGTCCGATCGGCACGGGCGCGGCCGGGGTGCCGCCCGCCCCCGCGGAGCTTCCGCCGCCCCCGTCGAGCAGCTCCGCCGTGACCTCGCAGAGCGTCGAGGTGACGGCCGCCTCGGTGACCCCGTACGCGTTGAGCAGCCGGGCGCCCGGCAGCCGGTCCAGGCAGTGCCGGCTGTCGGCGGCGTGCACGGCGTCCCCGCCGACCACCACCAGGCGCAGCCCCTGGGGGCCGGGCCCGCCGGGCGGGAGCAGGTCGAGCAGGTGGTGCCAGTAGGCGGGGGTGAGGTCGGCGACGGCCAGGCCCAGCCCGGGCAGCCGGCCGGCCAGCTCGGTGGGCGCCCAGGTGCCGCCCGCGCCGCCGCCCCCGCCGAGCACCACCGTCGCGCCCGCGAGCAGCGCGCCGAACGCCTGCTCCAGCGCGGTGTCGGAGCCCAGCGCGGCCAGGTGCAGGACGCGTTCGCCGGGGCGCAGCCGGTAGGCGTGGACGATCCGGTCGAGGGTGAACAGCAGTGCGCGGTGGGTGACGGGGACGCCCTTGGGGCGCCCGGTGGTGCCGGAGGTGTAGATCAGGTAGGCGAGGTCGTCGGGGACGGCGCCGTCGTCCCCGGCGAAGAACGCCCCGGGGTTCAGGGGCTCCCCGCCGTCCTCCGGCCCGAGCACGGACACCCCGAGCACGGACACCCCGGGGACGGACACCCCAGGGGCGGACACCCCCAGGACGGACGCCCCGGGCGCCTCCGGGAACCCGTCACCGTCCGCGACCACCACCCGCGCCCCGCAGTCCTCGACCAGCCGGGCCAGTCGCCGCGGCGGGTGGGCCGGGTCCAGCGGCAGGAAGGCCCCGCCGGCCTTGAGCACGGCCAGCCAGGCGGTGACCAGGCCCGCCCCGCGGTCCAGGCAGACCGGCACCACCTGCTCCGGGCCGGTCCCGCGCGCCCGCAGCGCGGCGGCCAACCGGTCGCTGCGCAGGTCGAGTTCGCGGTAGCTCAGCGTGGCGTCCGCGGCGATGACGGCGACCGCGTCCGGGTCGTGCGCCGCCCGCGCGCGGAACAGCCCGTGCACCGTGTCCGCGAATCCGGCGACGGTGTGCGGGAATCCGGCCGACGGGTCCGCCGATCCGGCCGCCGGGTCGGCGATTCCGCCCGCCGCCCGCCGTACCGGGGCGCCGTCGGGGAAGCCCAGCCCGGCCGGGCGCCACTCGCGCTCCACCCAGTCCCGGCAGTCGGCCCGTCCGGCCGGCCCGTGGACCTGCTGCCAGCCGGCCGGGACGGTCAAGTCGCCCGGCCAGATCGCATACTGACCGTTGCCGTTGCGGACCACGGCGTGACGGCCGGAGCTCGCATCCGTTCGTACGCCCTGTGCGCTGTCTACTGCGTCGTCCACCGGCTTGACCTCGTGCTGTGGCGGCAGAATGCTGGGGAGTGCGACATTTCCGACTATACGCACTCCTGCCCCGTCGAGGACGTCCGGTCGCACCCCCCACCGGACGCCTCGCTGCTGCGCGAAAGCGCTCATCCGCCCCACCCGGACCGGCTCCAACGCCCGGCCCGTCCCGTCCTCACCCGAACTCCCCCGCCCGACCGGCGGGGTGATGTCGTGGAGGAGGTAGCCTCGTTGACTCGCCGGCGACAACACCTGATGGTCTGTTACCTGCTCTGGATGGTGCTGTTCACCGGCATCTACTACGCGAATCCCGGCCAGCGGATCATCTGGTGGACCGGCATCGGCCTCGGCGGCGTCGCCGCCATCGTGGTCGGCGTCCGCCTCAACCGTCCCGCGCACGCGCGCTACTGGTACGTGCTGGCGCTCGCCAACCTCAGCTTCACGGTGGGCGAGGTGGTGCAGGCCGTCCAGCTGGACATCCTGCACGTGCCCAACCCGTTCCCGTCCGTCGCGGACGGCTTCTACCTCGCCGAGTACGTGCTGTACGCGGTCGGCGTGCTGGGCTTCATCCGCTGGCGCACGGCCCGTCAGGACCGCGCCGGGCTGCTCGACGCCCTCGTCCCCACCATGGGGCTGGCCCTGCTCGCCTGGATCTACCTGATCCTCCCGTACGCCCGGAACCCGGACCTCGACTGGTTCCAGAAGGCCGTCTCGATCGCCTACCCGCTCGGCGACGTGGTCGTGCTCGCCCTGCTGCTGCGGCTGCTGACCCCGCGCGGCGGCAACTCCCGCTCCCTGCAGCTGCTCGCCGTCGGCTCGCTCGGCATCATGGTCTCCGACGTGCTGTACGGGCTGATCCAGCTGCACGGCACCTGGCACATCGGCACGCCGGTCGAACTCGGCTGGGCCGCCTTCTACACCGCCTGGGGCGCGGCGGCGCTGCACCCGTCGATGGTCGAGCTGACCCGGCCGGTGCCGACCCAGCAGCCGGACCTGAGCACCGCCCGGCTGGTGCTGCTCACCCTGGCCTCGCTGATCGCCCCGGCGATCCTGATCATCGAGGCGCTGGCCGGCAACACCAGCAACGCGGGCGTGATCGGCGCCTTCTCGGCGGTGCTCTACCTGCTGGTGCTGGCCCGGCTGGCGGTGGTCGTCTCCGCCCGCAGGCAGGCCGTGGCCCGCGAGCGGGCGCTGCGCGAGGCGGGCGCCCGGCTGACCGCGGCCGTCACGGTGGGGGAGGTCGCGGACGCCGTCCAGTCCGCCGCCTCCACCCTGATGCCGGCCGAGGCCGGGCACGTCGCCCTGCTCTCCGTCGCCGAGGCCGGGGTGCTGCACGTCCGGCACGCCGGGAGCGACACCCCCCGGCCCACGCCCGGGGACACCGCGCAGTCCGACCGGGTGCTGGAGCTCGCCACCGCCCGGGAGACCGTGCTGCTGCCCGTCGGCTCCCTCGGCCTGGACCCGGCCGCCACCCCGGCCGACGGCGGCCTCCTCGCCCGCCTCGGCGGCATGCCGTACGCCCTGGTCTGCCCGCTCACCCTCGCCGAGCGCCCCTCCGGCGACCCGCTGATCGGCGCGCTCGTCGTCACCGGGACGGAGCAGGAGCTGGCCGGCCTCTGGAGCTCGCTGGAGATCCTCGCCGCGCAGGCGGCCCTCGCGGTCGAGCGGGTGGTGCTGAGCCGCGAGGTCACCCAACGCAACAGCGAGCTGTACTTCCGCACCCTGGTGCAGAACGCCAGCGACGTCATCCTGATCCTCGACGCCGACGACGGCGTGCGCTACGCCTCCCCGTCCGCCGCGACGGTGCTCGGCCGCCCCGACCTGGCCGGCACCCCGCTGACCGACCTGGTCCCGCCCGAGGACAGCCGGGAGGTCGGCAAGGCGCTGGCCCGGATGCGCGGGACCGCCGAGCCGCCCCGGGGCGAGCAGCCGCGCGAGCACTGGCGGCTGCTGCGCCAGGACCGCACCCCGATCGAGGCCGAGGTCCGCTCCGACGACCTGCGCGCGGACCCGACCGTCGGCGCCCTGGTGCTCACCCTGCGCGACGTGACCGAGCAGCGGCAGATGGAGCGCGAGCTGACCCACCGGGCCTTCCACGACTCGCTGACCGGCCTGGCCAACCGGGTGCTGTTCCAGGACCGGGTCGGGCACGCGCTCTCCCGGGGCGAGCGCAGCGGGGCCGTCACCGGGGTGCTCTTCATCGACCTGGACGACTTCAAGGTGGTCAACGACACCCAGGGGCACGCGGTCGGCGACGAGCTGCTGGTCGCCGTCTCGCTGCGGATCTCCACCGCGCTGCGCGCCTCGGACACCGCCGCCCGGCTCGGCGGCGACGAGTTCGCCGTCCTGGTGGAGGACGCGAGACGGCCCGCCGACGTGGACACCATCGCGTCCGGGGTGCTGGCGGTGTTCGCCGAACCGTTCAAGCTCACGTCGGGCACGGTGCGGGTGACGGCCAGCATCGGTGTGGCGACCACCGAGGACAGCGTGGACGCGACCGAGCTGCTCACCCACGCCGACCTCGCGCTCTACTCCGCCAAGGCGGCCGGCCGCCGCCAGTGGCGCCACTACCGGCCGGCCCTCCAGACCGGCATGGTGGAGCGGCACGAGCTGAACGAGCACCTCGACTCGGCGATCGCCGAATCGGCCTTCCAGCTGTACTACCAGCCGATCGTCGACCTGCGCACGGGCGATCTGGTCGCCTTCGAGGCGCTGGTCCGCTGGCCGCACGACCGGCGCGGCATGGTGCTGCCCGACGAGTTCATCGCCCTCGCCGAGGAGAGCGGCCAGATCGTCCCGCTCGGCGCCTGGGTGCTGGAACGCGCCGCCCAGGAGGTCGCCGCCTGGCACGCCGCGAGCTCGGTGGCGCGGACGGCCGCCGGCCGGCCGCCGCTGCGGGTCAACGTCAACGTCTCGGCCCGCCAGTTCCGCGACGCCGGCTTCGTGGACGTGGTCCGCCGGGCGCTGGCCGCCACCGGCATCGACCCCCACACCCTCGTCCTGGAGCTCACCGAGTCGGTGCTGATGCGCCGCGACGACCGCGTCCACGCCGACATGGCCACGCTGTCCGGACTCGGTGTCGGCATCGCCATCGACGACTTCGGGACCGGCTACTCCTCGCTGTCCTACCTGCGCGAGTTCCCGATCTCCCTGCTCAAGATCGACAAGTCCTTCATCGACGGCCTCGGCCACTCGCCCCAGCAGTACGCCCTGGTCGAGGGCATCACCCGGATCGCCGACACCCTGGGCGTCCAGGTCATCGCCGAGGGCATCGAGCACCCCGACCAGCGCGACCTGCTCGCCGCCATGGGCTGCCCGCTCGGCCAGGGGTACCTCTTCGCCCACCCCATGGACTCCCCCCACGCCCGCGCTCTGGTCCGCCGGACCTCCTACGAGCCGGTCTGAAATCCTCCCCGGCTACACCTTCCGCAGGGCGCGCGACAGCACCGTGAGCAGCGCCAGCGTCGGCCTCGCGTGCCCCGCCTCGACGGCCCGGACGTCGGCCTCGGCGAGGCCCGTGCGGACGGCGAGGTCGGGGAGGGTGAGACCGAGGGCGGTGCGGCGGGCCCGGACGGCGCGGGCCAGGGCGTCGGCGGGATCGCCGTCCGGGTGGGCGGGGAAGTCCTCGATCAGGGGGCGCGCCAGATCCACCGAACTCTCCTCATCGGCCTGCGGGGCGCACAGTTTGACACGCCGTCAGCCCTGGACGGCCCCAAGCGGAGGTCAAGGTTCCTTGACCTCCGCTTGGGCCTCCCCCGCCGTCAGGAGTCGGCGCGGACCAGGTCGAGCAGCCCCGGAAAGCGCTGGTCGAGGTCCTCGCGGCGCAGCGTGGCGGCCCGGCTGTTGCCGCGGTCGACCTGGCGGATCAGGCCGGACTCGCGCAGCACCCGGAAGTGGTGAGTGAGGGTGGACTTGGAGACCGGGAGGTTGAACGAGGCGCAGGTGCGCGCCGCCCCCTCGCCCTCCCGCAGCAGGGCCGCGACCACGCCGTAGCGCAGCGGGTCGGCGAGCGCGCCCAGGACGGTGCGCAGGTCCATCTCCCCGGTCGAGGGGTGGCCTTCGGCGTCGGGCATCGGTTCCTCCTCCGCAAGGTATGGGTTGCATCGTACCTCGGCGCCGTGGCAGCTTTAGGTTCGATCAAATCCGTACCTGGCCACCCCGTGGCCGGTTCAAGCCTGGAGTCACACCCCCTTGAGCACGCAGCCCACACAGGCCGCACAGCCGACACAGGCCGTGCCGGCCCTGCCGTCAGACGCCCCCGACCAGCGACGACACCCCGCCCGCACCCCCGTCCTCGCCGCCGTCCTCCTCGCGGTCTTCGTCGTCCCGATGTCCATCTCCGGCACCGCGGTCGCCCTCCCCCGGATCGGCGCCGGCACCCACGCCGACCTCGCCCCGCTCCAGTGGGTGGTCAACGCCTTCAACGTGGCCTTCGCCTGCTTCACCCTGGTCTGGGGCTCGGTCGCCGACGTCATCGGCCGGGCCAGGGCCTTCGCCGCCGGTGTCGCCCTCTACGCGCTCGGCTCGCTCGCCAGCGCCGTCGCCGCCGACGTGCTCTGGCTGGACGCCGCCCGCGCCCTCACCGGCATCGGCGGCGCCGCGATCTTCTCCTGCGGTGCGGCGATCCTCTCCACCGTCTTCGACGGCCCGGCCCGCGCCCGGGCCTTCGCGCTGTTCGGCACCGTCGCCGGGGCCGGCGTCGCCCTCGGCCCGTCGCTGGCCGGCGTGCTGGTGCAGGGCCTCGGCTGGCGCTGGGTGTTCGCGGTGCACGCCGTCGCCCTGGCGTTCGTCCTGCTCGCGCTGCCCGTGATCGCCCGAGCCGTGGCCGCCACATCCGCCGGCACCGGCGGCGGGCGGATCGACGTCCCCGGCAGCGCGCTGTTCGTGCTCGCCATGGTGCTGCTCACCACCGCCATCGTCCAGGGCTCCCAGTGGGGTTGGGGCAGCGCGGGCGTGCTCGGCCTGTTCGCCGGCGCGGTCGCCGTACTCGGCGTCTTCGCGGCCGTCGAGCACCGCAGCGCCCACCCGATGCTGGACCTCGGCCTGCTGCGCGACCGCCGCTTCCTCGGCCTCTGCCTGGCGCCGGTGGCCGCCTCCTTCGGCTTCGTCACCGTGCTCACCTACCTGCCGAGCTACCTGACCGCCGTCACCGGCCGCGGCACCGGCGCCGCCGGGCTGCTGATGCTGCTGCTCACCGCACCGGTGCTGGTCCTGCCGATGCTCGCCGCCAGGCTGGTCGCCCGCGGCGTGCGCCCGCTCACCCTGGTCCTCCTCAGCCTGGCCTGCCTGGTCGCGGGCGACCTCGCCCTCACCCTGCTCTCCCCCTCCGCCACCGTGCTGCTGCTCGCCGCCCCGATGCTCATCACCGGCGCCGGAATGGGGCTGTCGGCCGGCCTGGTCGACGGCCAGGCGCTGGAGTTGGTCGACCCGGCCAAGGCGGGCATGGCGGCGGGCTTCCTCAACACCCTGCGCCTGGGCAGCGAGGCCGTCGCCGTCGCGGTGTACGGCTCCGCGCTGGCCACCGTGCTCGGCACCCGGGTCTCCGACGGCATCGGCGCGCACCCGGGCGCCGCGCGGGCCGGCGAGGTCGCCGACCGGGCGGCCGGCGGGGACCTCGCGGGCGCCGCCGAACTCTCCGGCGCCACCGACCACCGCGCCTTCACGGGCTTCCTCGCGCACGCCTACGACTCCGCCTTCCACTCCGTGCTGTGGGGCCTGGCGGCCGTCGGCGCGCTGCTCGCCGTCCTCATCGCGCTCCTGCTGCGCGGCTCCTCCGCCAGGACCACGGCCTGACGGACGCCGACCGGCCCGCCGCCACGAGGGCGACGGGCCGGGGCAGGAGCGGCGGGCGGATCAGCCCAGCGGCAGCTCCAGCCGGGACTCGTTCCCGCGCGGCGAGCCGATGGTGACGGTGCCCTGCTTCGCGGCGTAGGAGTACAGCTGGTCGCGGCTGTTGACGACCAGCACCACCCGGTGGCCGACCGGCACGTCGTACGCGGCCGGCTGGAGCTGCCAGTCCACGGTGGTGTCCTGGCCAGGGGTCAGATCGAGCACGGTGTACGGCTCGTGGGTGATGATCCGCGCGGTGCCGTCCGGGGCCACGTCGAACAGGTAGGCCACCAGCGTGGCGGCCTCCTCGGTGCTGTTCACGGTCAGCCGGACCGACGCGGCGCCCCGGATGCGGCGGGCCGTCTCGCCGCTGCCGGTCAGCGGATCGGTCGACCAGACCAGCAGGTTCTCCCGCTCGAACTCGGCCAGGACGTACTTCCGGGGGTTGCCCGTCCACTCCTTCTGGCCGGTCTTCAGGACCTCGTCCACCGCGGTGGCCTTGGTCTCCAGGCCGGCGGCGAAGCTCCGCGACCAGCCGGCGTTCTGCTTGTCGGCCAGCGCGCCGTCACCGTCGCCGTTGACGCCGGTGAGGTACCAGGCCTCCGTACCGGTGGTGACGTCCGCCCACGAGTCGTGGCCCTCCCGGCGGGCGGCCTCGGTGATCCGCTGCCCGCCGCCCAGCACGGGCTTGGTCTTGTAGCTGAACATCACCTGGTTGCTCACCTGTCGGCGGTTCGGCGCCTCGTTGTCGACGCCCAGCAGGTGGTGGTCCAGGAAGTCGTAGGCCTCCTTCAGCGGATCCGCCAGACCGGGGAACGGCAGCTGGGTGAGCAGGCCGGACAGGCCGGCGCCCTCGGGCGCGCCGTGGTCGCCGATCCACAGGTTCAGCTGCTTCGGCACGTTCAGCCGGTTGAACGTCTCGATCACCGAGGAGGCCGGGAAGAGGGTCTCGTGCCAGGTGTTGGAGACGAAGGTCGGGATGCCGCGCGCGTTGGTGATGTCGGCGTAGGCCTCCGGCGAGCGCTCGGTGCCCCAGGCGACCACCTCGTCGAGGTTCCGGCCGGTCGCGAAGCTGTCGAGGATCTCCAGGGTGACCGCGTCGAACTTGTCCTCCTTCTCGCCGCCGGTGAAGCCGATCAGCAGCTCGACGGCCTTCACGTGCCGGGTGCCGTTGGCGTAGAGGCTGGTGGCCAGGTTGCCCCAGGTGCTCAGCGCGACGACGGCGGCCACCCGGTTCGCCGGGTCGTGCGCGGCGACCAGCTGGCTGATCCCGGAGCCGTAGGACTCGCCGAGGAAGCCCACCCGGCTCGGCTCGAAGTGCTCCATGGCGTAGTCGATCACCGTCGACCCGTCGGCCCAGTCGTAGGGCCCGGCGACGTCGACGAACCCCTCGGAGGTGGAGATCCACCCCGGGAAGCCGATGCCCCGGGGGGTGTAGGCGAGGACGTGGTAGCCGCGCTGCGCCAGCTTGAGGTACGCGTACACGAAGGGCAGCCAGCCGACCGGGCTCCAGCCCGCGGGCACGATCACCACGGGGCGCGGCTGGTCGCCGTTCAGCTTGATGGAGAACGCCGAGAGGCGGACGCCGTCCCCCGAGGTGATCCTGGGCACGCCGATCGTCGCGATCCCCCGCACCGCGGCCACCAGTTCGGCGAGCTCCGGCGGCAGCTGAACCGTCTCGTCGCCCTGGAGGGCCGCCAGCAGGCCGTTGCCGAGGTCGATGACGGCCGGGTTGACGGTGGCGGCGCCCGGGCCCCACAGGCCGTTGTCGGCGACGGAGGCCAGCGTCGCCTCGGTGATCGACGGGGAGGAGTTCGGCTCGGTCATGCGGAATCACCCTTTCCTGAACGGATTATCGAACGGCTTCCTGATCAGAAGAGGGGTCGGCGAAACTGACGAACCGTCGGATTCGCTCGGACCGGTGATTCATGGGTGACTTCCCCCGGCAATTCCCAAACCGTGGTAAGGCGATGTCATCCGATCGAGTCCACCGCCGAGGCGATCAGCTCCCGGGCCCGGTCGCCGTACACCGCCGTGCCGGACAACTTCTCGAAGGCGTCCAGGTAGTGGGCGATCTCGCGGGGCCGGGTGACGGTCAGGCTCGCCGTGAGGGTCTCCACCTCCACCTGCTCCTCGTCGTAGACGCTGAAGGTCTCCAGCGGCCACACCTCCCGCTCCGCGCCCGCCGGGACGATCCCCAACGAGACGGCGGGCAGCGCGGTCGCGGCCAGCAGGTCGTCCAACTGCCCGCGCATCACCCCGGCATCCCCGATCCGGTGGCGCAGGACCGACTCCTCCACCAGCAGGGCGAACCGCCGCCCGCCCTCCCGGACGATCCGCGAGCGCGCGAGCCGGGCGTCGACCGCGTCGGCGACGTCGTCGGGGGTGCCGTGGAAACGGGTGATGGCGGAGAGCAACGCCGTTGCGTAGCCCCGGCTTTGCAGGAACCCGGGGACGAGGGAGGAGCTGTACACCCGGAACACCCTGGTGCGCTCGAACAGCGGTACGTAGGAGTTCTGCAGCCGGGTGAGCCCGGTGCGCTGGAGCCGCCGCCACTCCACGTACATCGACTCGGCGGAGCGCGTCGCGGCGATGAGGTCGGCCGACTCCTCCTCTGCCCCGCAGAGCCGGCACCAGGTGCGGATGTCCTCGTCGGACGGCGAGGTCAGCGCGTTGATGATCCGGGAGGACTTGGAGGGGTGCCAGCCGGCCCGGAGCGCCAGCTCGCGCCCGTTGAACCCGGCGTCGCGGCACAGCTCGCGCAACCGGTCGGCGACCTCCTTGCGGACCGCCACCGCGCTGCTGGACGGCATGACTGAGGGCATGGTTCACCTGCCTGGGAATTGTCGGGGTGGACGGCGCACTCCCCGTGCGGCTCCTACCGAGAAGCGTAGCCGCGCACCGCCGCCGCGCCCGAGCCGATTGCACACAGTTGCAGCGGAGTTGGGGAGCAGAACGGAAGGCTGACGAACGGCCGCGCGAAACCGGGTCGCCACGCACCGGGACGGCGGGCCAGACTGCCGGGGTGGACACTCGTCGGCCTTGCCCCTGCTGCGGCCATCTCGTCTTCGACGTCCGGGAGGGGTGGCCCGGTTCGTCCGTCGTCTGCCCGGTCTGCTCCTGGGAGGACGATCCGACCCAGCTCCGCCGGCCGCTCCTGCCGCGCGGCGCCAACAGCGTCTCGCTGGTGCGGGCCCAGCGGAACGTCCAGGAGTACGGCGCCTGCGACCAGCGCGGCCGCCGCTTCGTCCGGCCGCCGACGCCGGACGAGCCGCTCGACCCCGCCTGGCGGCCCATCGACCTGGCCACGGACGTCTTCGAGGACCGGGCGGACGAGGAAGGCCACCCCTGGCCCGAGGGCCGGTCGGTCTGGTGCTGGTGGCTGCCGTCCTTCCCGGGCGCCACCGAGGACCCGACACCGAGCGTGCCCCGCCTCGTCACCATCGACGTCGGATCCGTCCGCAACGAGAGCGGTCTCCACGCCGTCCTGAAGCGCGAACTCGGCTTCCCGGCGTCCTACGGCAGGAACTGGAACGCCTTCTGGGACGCGATCACCGGCCTGGTCGCGATGCCCCGCGAGCTGTGCTTCACCGGCTGGGCCGAGCTGGAGCGCGAGGTCCCGTCGTCGGCGGCGCTGCTCCGCAGCCGGCTGGCCGAATTCGCCACGGCCGAACGGGACTTCACGGTCGTCTACGACGAGTAGCCGACCGAGGCCGAAGCCCGTCCGGCAGGGCCCGTCGCGAGCAACTCCCCACCGGTGACGGCACAAAGGCCTATCGGCCGGCCCCTCAGCCCGGCACAATCACCGGTATGACGATCACCCCCGGCGTGCCGCCCAGGCGCAACCTGCCGATCGCCCTCGCCCGCAGTTTCCTGACGGGTGGCGTCATCGGAGGCTCGCTCGCCGGGCTGGTCGTCGGCGTCGTCCTGGAGAATGTGCCGCTGCTCGTCGGCGGCCTGGGCGTGCCGATCGGCTACGGCCTGCTGTACCTCCTCGCCGGCTGGCCGCGGCGGGCGCGGGAGGCGGCCGTCGTCCCGCGTACGGCGCTGGCGGTGGTCGAGGGCCGGACCGTCCCCGAGGGCCAGGTGACCGACCGGGCGGTGCGGTTCGACCTCACCGTCGTACCGGACGACGGGCCCGCGTTCCGGGTGGAGCTCACCCAGGACATCAACGTCGCCGACCTCCCCGACTACGTGCCCCGCACCGTCCTGGTGGTCCGCTACCCGCCGGACCGGCCGACGGACATGCGGATCGTGAAGCGGCCGACCCCGGAGTGGGAGGAGCGGGCGGCCGGAGCCCGACTCGACTCCGCACCCGAGGCGACCAGGCTGAGCGAGCCTCCCGAGAGCCGTGCCGTCGGCTTCGTCGGGCTCCTCGGCCTGCTGCTCGCCGCCACGGCCGTCGTCTTCCTGTTCCGCGCGGACCTGTTCGAGCAGCGGCCCGCCGAACCGCCGTCCTCCTCGGCGGACCCCTCGGTCTCCTCCTCATGGTCGGCCGAGGTGGTGACGGGCGGGTCCGGCACCGTCGTGCTCGGCGCCGGCCAGTCCTTCCTCGACGACGGCGCGTTGGGCCGGTCGATCGACTCCGTGACCCGGAACGGCGAGTACGGCCCGGTGACCACCCTCCAGGTGACGGACAACCTGCTGGCGGTGACGTTCTCCTCGGCCGGCACGAAGGCCCGCGAGTTCGACCCGAAGTCGCTGCCCTACGAGCGGTTCCCCGCCCTGGTCGAGGAGGCCAGGACCACCCTCGGCGTCCACGCCCCGCAGGCCTGGAGCATCACCGTCCTCCGCACCGACGGCCCCGTCACCATCACGGTCAGCGTGACCGGGCCCGGGGGCGCCGCCGTGCTGGAGGCGGACGGGCAGGGCCGGGTGCTGCGGCGCACCTCGGCGCACTGAACCACGGACAGGAACGGGACGCAGATGAACTGGCACGGAGTTCTGGCGCTGTGGTGCGGGGCGTTCGGCCTCGTCGCGCTGGTCGGGTACGGGCGGTCGCTGGCCGGCCTGACCCGGGCGCAGCGGACGGTACGGGTGACGGGGCGGATCGAACGGGTGCGGGAGCCGCGGCACGGGAGCTCCCAGGAGGACGGGATCGCGGTGGTCGTCCGCTTCCGGGATCCCTCCACCGGCGAGGAGTTCGTCGTCACGAACGACACCGGGACCGGCGACCTGATCACCACGGCCTGGGTGGGCCGGGAGGTCGGAATCCGCTACCCGCCGGGGCGGCCGCACGCCTTCCGGTTCACCAACAGCCCCCAGGACGGCGGGCGCGGGCTCGGCCTGCCGAACTCTGCGGTCCTGCTGATCTACGTCGGGCTGGTGGTCGTCGCCTCGATCGACTGGGGCTGGCCGTGGGCCCTGGTCGCGGTCTGCGGGCCGCTCACCGTCCTCACCGCCCTCCACCTGCCCGGGGAGCGGCGGCGCATGAGGAAGCGTCTCGCCGAGCTGGACGCCATGGCGTCCGCGACGGGCCGCGTCATCGCCGTCCTCAGGACCGTCGAGACCGACGCGGACGGCGACCTCCGCACCAGCCGGACACCCGTCTACTCCTTCACCACCCCCGAGGGGACGGCCGTCACCGGCTACCAGCCCTCGTACCTGTCCGACACCACCGCCGCGTACGGCCAGGACGTCGTGATCCACTACGCGCCCGACAACCCGGCCGACTTCACCCCGGCCCTCGCCGCCACCCGCGGGTCCGTGGAGGCGAACCTCGGCTGCGCGGTCCTGGCCCTCGTCATCCTGGCCGCGGCGGCGGTCACGGGAGCGGTCCTGCTCTCCCGGTAGCCCCCGGCACCCCGTCAGTGGGAAGTCGGCGCAACGGCGCGCCCGGGGCCCTGGTCTGGCTCGAACGGCACGGCGTCGACTTCACCGCCGTCCTCGCCCTGGCCGGGCTCGCCATGGCCTGCGCCCTCGCCTGGCCGTGGGGACGGCGCCTCCCGCGCGGGCCGCTGCTCGCCCTGGCCTGCGCGGGGACGCTGCTGGTCCCGTACGGCCTGCTCACCGCGCTGCTCGCCCTCACCGGGGACGGCGGCGGCGCGGCGGCGCCGATCACCGGGTGGGTCGCGCCGGCCGGGGTCGGCGCCTTCCTGGGGATCGGGACGGCCCTGGGCGTCGGGGCCTGGTCGCGGCTCCGGCTGCGGCGGCGCGCCGGCGTCAGGGGTTCGTGACAGCCCGGTCGGAGTCGCTGCGCAGCACGCAGAACTCGTTGCCCTCGGGGTCGGAGAGAACGGCCCACCCCGAACCGTCGGGGTTCCGGTGGTCGCCGACGAAGGTGGCGCCGAGGCCGAGCAGCCGCTCCACCTCCTGGTCGCGCGAGGTCTCGGGCCGCAGGCACAGGTGGACCCGGTTCTTGACCGTCTTCGCCTCGGACACCTGGTTGAAGTACAGCACCGGCCCCTCCGCCAGCAGCACCTGCGTCTCCCGGTCCCCCGGCCGGCAGTCGGGGTCCAACGGCCGACCGGTCACACCACTCCAGAACCGCGCCAGCTCATAGGCGTCCGCACAGTCGATCGCCACGTTCTGCAACACCGAAACCATGCGCGCGAGTCTCCCCGATCCCCGCGCCGGACGCCACCGGGTCGCACCCGCTCCCCGCACCCCCGCCGAGGGCGGGACCGGCCCGTGAGGAGCGGGCCCGCCGACGACCCTGACCTGCGGCGATACGGCCCGGGTGCAGGCCCTCACGGACGTGCCTACGGTGGAAGGAGTAGCCCAGAGCATCCAGGAGGTTACGTTATGACTTCCGAGAAGAAGCCCGTCCAGCTCACGGCACGCACGGTGAGCGGCCACGTGGTCGCCCACTCGCCGATCAGCGGTGACTTCGAGGCCACGCTGACCGACACGGACGGCAAGCCGATCGTGGGGCGGCAGATCACCTTCTACAGCACCGCGAGCGGCCAGCGCGTCGGCTCCGCGACCACCGACCAGAGCGGGATCGCCAAGCTGAACTCCGGCTCCAAGATCCTCGATCCGGTCATCGTCGCCAGCACTCTCACCACCGGCTGCGAAGCACGGTTCGAGGGCGACGACGAGTACCAGGCGGCCTCCGCCCACGCCGGCACCGCGGTCGGCGTGTAGTCGGCGCCGCACCCGGACACGTGCGGAGTGGGAAGTCGGCCAGGCCGACTTCCCACTCCGCGCCACCCGCCGGACGGCTCGTCGGACGGCGATTCGGTCAGCGATGTGCTCAACCGACCGTAGGACTGCGGCGTTCGAGGAGGACCACGTCGCGCCACCTGCCGTCGCGCCGGCCGATGCGCTCCCGCGTCCCGACGACCCGGAACCCGGCCCTGGCGTGCAGCGCGAGACTGACCGTGTTCTCCGGGAAGATCCCCGACTGGATCGTCCAGATCCCGGCCCGCTCGGTGGAGGCGATCAGCGCCTCCAGCAACGCGGCGCCCACGCCCCGCCCCCGCGCCTCCGGGTGGACGTAGACGGAGTGTTCGACCACACCCGCGTACGCGCACCGGTCCGACACCCGGGCCACCGCGGCCCAGCCGAGCACCCGGCCGGGCCTGTCCCCGTCTCCGTCCCCATCCCCGTCGAGGGCGACGAAGCGGTGCTCGGCCAGGCGCGCGGCGTCGAACGCCTCCCAGCTCGGCGCGGCGGTCTCGAAGGTGGCGTCGCCGCCGTCGATCCCGAACCGGTAGATCGCCAGGACCTGTTCGGCGTGCGCCGCCGTCATCGCGACGACGGTCACGTCCCCGTTCACGCGCCCGCCCCCACGCCCAGTTCGGCGAGCAGACCGCGGACGCGCCGCTCGATCTCGTCGCGGATCGGGCGCACGGCGTCGACGCCCTGGCCGGCCGGGTCCGCCAACTGCCAGTCCAGGTAGCGCTTTCCGGGGAAGTACGGGCAGGCGTCGCCGCAGCCCATGGTGATCACCACGTCCGAGGCCCGGACGGCCTCGACGGTGAGGACCTTGGGCATCTCGGCGGAGAGGTCGATCCCCACCTCGGCCATCGCCCGGACCACGGCCGGGTTGACGGTGTCGGCGGGCGCGGAGCCGGCCGACCGGACCTCGACCCGGCCGCCGCCGAGGTGGCTCAGGAAGGCGGCGGCCATCTGGGAACGGCCGGCGTTGTGCACGCAGACGAACAGCACGGACGGCTTGGACGGCTTGGACGGCCCGGAGGGCAACACGGCTGCGGGCACGGGCGGCTGAGGCTCAGACACGGGCGGACCCTTCGACGGCGGTGGCGGGCTGGGGGAAGTAGCGGCGGGCGGCGAGGGCCACGTGGACGAGACCGATGAGCACCGGCACCTCGATCAGCGGCCCGACGACTCCGGCGAGGGCCTGGCCGCTGGTGGCGCCGAAGGTGGCGATGGCGACGGCGATGGCCAGTTCGAAGTTGTTGCCCGCGGCGGTGAACGCCAGGGTGGTGGCGCGCGGGTGGTCCAGGCCCACCGCGCGGCCCAGCGCCAGGGAACCGGCCCACATGACGGCGAAGTACACCAGCAGCGGCAGCGCGATCCGGGCGACGTCGAGGGGCTGCGAGGTGATCGCACGGCCCTGGAGCGCGAACAGGACGACGATCGTGAACAGCAGCCCGTACAGCGCGAACGGGCCGATCCGCGGCAGCAGCCCGGTCTCGTACCAGGTGCGGCCGCGGGCCTTCTCGCCCAGGCGGCGGGTGAGGTAGCCGGCGGCGAGCGGGATGCCGAGGAAGGTCAGCACACTGCGGGCGATCTCCCAGGCCGACACGTCGAGCGCCGCCTGTTCCAGGCCGAGCCACCCGGGCAGCACGGACAGGTAGAACCAGCCCAGCGCGCCGAACGCGACCACCTGGAAGACGGAGTTCAGGGCGACGAGCACGGCGGCGGCCTCCCGGTCGCCGCAGGCCAGGTCGTTCCAGATGATCACCATGGCGATGCAGCGGGCGAGGCCGACGATGATCAGCCCGGTGCGGTACTCCGGCAGGTCGGGCAGCAGCAGCCAGGCGAGGGCGAACATCACGGCGGGCCCGACCAGCCAGTTGAGCACCAGGGAGGGGATCAGCAGGCGGCGGTTCCGGGTGACGGTGTCGAGCCGGTCGTAGCGGACCTTGGCGAGCACCGGGTACATCATCACCAGCAGGCCGAGCGCGATCGGCAGCGAGACGCCGGTGACGGTCACCTTCGCGAGCGTGTCGCCCAGGCCCGGGACGAGCCGGCCGAGGCCGATGCCGAGGGCCATCGCGGCGAGGATCCAGAGCGCGAGGTAGCGGTCGACGAACGACAGCCGGCCGGCGACGGGGGTGGGGGCGGGGGCGGGCGCCCCGGTTGCGGCGCTCACTCGGCGGCTCCGAGCGGCACCGGGCCGGGTTCGAGCGGCGCCGGGCGGGTGAGGACGCCCGCGAGGCGGTCGGTGGTCTCGGGGACCAGCCGGTAGTACACCCAGGTGCCCCGGCGCTCGGAGTCGATCAGCCCGGCCTGCCGCAGCAGCTTCAGGTGGTGGGAGATCGTCGGCTGGGACAGGTCGAAGGCCGGGGTCAGGTCGCAGACGCACACCTCGCCGCCGGCGCCGGAGGCGATCATCGACAGCAGCCGCAGCCGCACCGGATCGCCCAGGGCCTTGAACAGCGGCGCCAGTTCGGCGGCCTGCCCTTCGTCCAGCGGGGCGCTCAGCAGCCCGGGGCAGCAGCCGTCCGCGCCGTCGTCCTGGCCCAGCACTCGGAGTTCCTGTTTCGACATGCTTCTATATTGACGAACGCCGATCCAGTCCGCAAGCTTGCATCGACGAATATCGATCCAGGCTCGATCCAGCCTGTTGGAGGCCACCATGTCCCGTGTCCAGCTCGCCCTGCGCGTCGCCGACCTCGAAGGCTCCATCGCCTTCTACGCCAAGCTCTTCGGCACCGAGCCCGCCAAGCGCCGCCCCGGCTACGCGAACTTCGCCATCACCGAGCCCCCGCTGAAGCTCGTCCTCATCGAGGGCGAGCCGGGCGAGGACACCCGCCTGGACCACCTCGGCGTCGAGGTCGCCTCCACCGAGCAGGTCACCGCCGCCACCACCCGCCTCCGGGACGCCGGCCTCGCCGCCTTCGAGGAGAACGACACCTCCTGCTGCTACGCCGTCCAGGACAAGGTCTGGGTGACCGCCCCCGGCAAGGAGCCCTGGGAGGTCTACGTGGTCAAGGCCGACGCCGACACCCTCGGCAAGAGCGCCGCCGGCGCCCCCGAGGCCTGCTGCACGGGCACCGCCACCGGCGAGGCGTCCGCCTGAGCCGGCGTGCGCGGGAAGTCGGCCCGGCCGACGTCCCGCGCACCGGGCCTGATTGGATGACGACCATGAACAGCGGCGGTCACCAGGAATCAGGCCTCTCGAAAAGCGTCTGGAGCGACGCCGACTTCGAGGAAATGGGCTGGCACGACGCCACCGTCCACGGCCTGTACGTGCAGCAGACCGACGACTTCCTGCCGCGCCTCCTCCTCGACCTCGACTACATCGTCCAGTGGGTCCACCCCGTCCGGCCCGCGCGGAACTTCTCCTTCTGGGTCGCCCCCGCGACCCTCGCCTTCGAAGAGGTCTGGGACCTCCAGGGCGACTTCGGCTTCGAGGGCATGGCCCCGGAGCTGGAGATCGCCGACCTGCACCGGCTGGCACCGGACGACGACAAGCAGGACTCGCCGCACTGGCACATCGAGGGCCACTCCTTCGACCTGAAGTTTCGCGCCTCCGGCTTCCGCCAGTACATCCGCGAGACCCCGCGGCTCACCTCGACCCCGGTCCTGTCCGGCGCCGAGCGCGGCGGCTGCCGCTTCACCGAGGCCGGCTTCGCCTGAGCGGTTCCGAGGGCCCGCGAGCCCGCTCAGGCGAATGCCCCGTCCACGGGCCGGCACTCCCCCGCCCCCCGGGCGAACGACGCGCGCCCGAGCAGGTCCTAGGCTGGGCCGCATGAGCAAGACGCAGGTGGGCGGGGTGATCGGCCGGTGGATCCGGTCGCTGAACCGGGGGCAGGAGCTCTCGCACGAGGCGGCGCTGCGGCAGTCGGCAGTACGGATGCGCGGGCGGCTGCTCCTCCACCCGACGGAGGGGCCGTGGCAGGAGCTCGCCTACTGGGACCCGCTGCCGGCCGCCCGGGAGCTGACCGACTCGGTGGGCTACGGCCGCTGGGAGCAGCGCGGCAGGCTGAACGTGCCCGGCCCGTTCTACGCCGGCGAGACCGACAGCGGGCTGAACGGCCCGTACTACCTCCCCGAGCACGTGCTCTCCGACGACAGGCACTGCGAGTTCGTCCACCGCCAGCCCGTCAACCCGCGCGAAGTGGCCGCCCTGGTCGAGATCGCCCACGACGAACCCCTGGGCGGCTACGCCTGGGACGGCGACCGGCACTGGACCCCGCAGGCGGTGCGCGACTGGTGGGCCCGCCGGGACGAGGTCCGCGCCTGGATCACGGACGAGCTGAGACTGGGCGACGACAGCCGGAACGAACCGGACGCCCTGCGCCAGTACGCCGCCTACCTGGACGACGGGCTGGAGGCCTACCTGCGCGGCTACCTGTTCTGGCTCACCGAGCACCGCGAACCCCGCGCCAGCGAGGCACTGCCGGAACTCTGACCCGCGGCGGCGGGCACGAGGAGCGGAAAGCCGGCCGGACCCGCCACCCCAGGGCCCCTGCCGGTCGGCAGGGGGCGGACCGCCGTCCCGGACGAGCCGTGCCGCGAGGAGCGCGGACGGGATGTCACTGATGGACCGTCATGTCCGTTTAGGGTGGCGCCCATGACCGACCCGCGCCCCACCTCGGCCTTCCACCGCGCCAACGCCGACCCGGCGAAAACCGACCGCTTGGTCGCCGCGCTGGACGCCCAGGCCGCCAACCCCGGGGTACGGCGCCTGCGCGCGTGGGCGCACGAGCGGCTCGCCGTACGCCCTGGCGAGCGCGCGCTGGACGTCGGCGCCGGCACCGGCTCGGAGACCCGGGTGCTCGCGGCGGCGGTCAGCCCGGAGGGCGGTGCGGCCGGCCGCAGCACGGGAAGCGCGATCGGCGTCGAACCGCACCCCGGTCTGCGGGCCGTCGCCGAGCGGCGCACCACCGAGGCCGGCAGCCCGGCCCGCTTCCTGGACGGCGACGCGCAGGCGCTGCCGCTGCCCGACGGCGAGCTGGACGCGGTCTGGTGCGAGCGCGTTCTCCAGCACCTCACCGACCCGGCGAAGGCCGTCGCCGAGATGGCCCGGGTGCTGCGCCCGGGCGGCCGGGTCGCGCTGCTGGACACCGACTGGTCGACCTTCGTGCTGCACCCGGTGACCCTGGAGGTCCGTCCCGCGCTGGCCGCCGTCGTCCAGGGCGCCGCCGCCCACCCGGAGGCCGGGCGCAGCCTCACGGGCTGGCTGATCGAGGCCGGGCTGACCGTCGACACCCTCGGCGCCGACGTCCTCCTGCACGACCCCCACACGGTCAGCCGGCCGATCGTCCGCGGTCTCGGCGCGGCGGCCGTCGGCCGGGGCCTGCTCACCGAGGAGCAGTGCGAACGGCTCTACGCCGACCTCGACGCGGCCGCCGGGCACGGGGCGTTCCACCTGTCGGTGACGATGTTCGCCGCGATCGCCCACCGGCCCCGCTGACCGGCCGCTCGAACGTTCTCCTGATCCTCAGGACTCTCAGAGCCGGTGCAGCGCCGCCTCGCAGAGCCGGCACCGCTGCTGCTCCAGCTCGGGCGGGTACCACGGCTCGCCCGGCCGGGCGGGGCGGTAGTGGGCGTGCTCCATCGGCGCGGTGTCCAGCCCGCAGAGGGTGCGCGCCTGCGGGTCCTCCGGGACGTCCGGGTCCTGGCCGGCGGCGTGCACCGCGACCACGCCCGGCCCGACGCCCTCGGGGCCGAGGGCCTGGTCCGGGGCCAGTTCGAAGAGGACGACGATCGCAGCCACGGTCCCACCGTGGCGGGCGGCGGCCGTCCGCGCATTTCGATCTTCACCCCGCCGGGGCCGGCCGGCCCCGGATTACCGGCGTCGTGAACCTGCCAAAGCAGTGGCCGCGTGCTCCAAGATGACAAGCGCACCACTCGCACGCCTCGCACAACTCGTACGACCGACCGGACCGACCCCGGATCGACCCGGACCGACTGGACCCAAGGAGCCGCACCATGGGCATCGCACGTCGTGAACTCCTCAGCTGGGGCGCGGGATTCGGCGCCGCCGCCCTCGGAGGCCTCGCCCTCCCGGGCAGCGCCTCGGCCTCCCCCTCTGCCGCCGCCTCCTCGACCACCCCGCGCGGGCTGCCGACCGACAGTTGGATGAGCCGCCTGAACGGCAGCACCTCCCTCCTGGACCTCACCATCCCCGGCACCCACGACTCCTGCTGCGAGAACCCCGCCTACGGCACCGAGTGGTCGCACACCCAGAACTGGGGCCTGCCCCAGCAGTTGACCGAGGGCGTCCGCTTCCTCGACATCCGCTGCAACGGCCTCCAGGGCGCGCCCGACGAACTCGGGATCTACCACTCGGACAACTACCAGCACCTCCGGCTCCAGGACGTGCTCGACCAGTGCCGCTCCTTCCTCCGCTCGCACCCCGGCGAGACCGTCCTGATGCGCCTGCGCAACGAGCGCGCCGGCGGCCAGGCGCTCGACGACACCGAGTTCATGCGGCGGATCAACCACTACCTCGACGGGCTCGGCTACCGCGACCTGTTCCACTTCTACGGCTGGCCGACCCTCGCCACCGCCCGGGGGAAGGTCGTCCTGATCGCCGACTTCACCAACCCGTGGGGCCTGATCGACTGGTCCAGCGGCGAGAACGGCTACTTCGACACCCAGGACCTCTGGCAGACCGGCGGCACCGACCCCCTGGGGACCAAGGGCCAGCGCATCGTCGCCCAGTTCGACAAGGCCTTCGTCAACCCGGGCTACTCGAAGATGTTCGTCAACTTCCTGTCGTACGCGGGTGGTTACTGGCCCAAGACCAGCTCTCAGACCTTGATGGACCGCAGCATCTACCCGTACCTGAACGCCCGCACCCAGCAGCGCGCCCGGTTCGGCATCGTGCCGATGGACTTCCCGGACTTCCACGTCAACGTGCTGCAGATGCTGATCGACAAGAACTTCGTCTAGGCACATCGGCAACGGCACCATCCCTCTCGGCACCATCCGCCTCGGCCCCCTCGGCCCCCTCCCGCACCCGAGGGGGCCGAGGCGTCGACCGCACGCCCTCGGGGCCGCCCTCCGCGAGACCCCGCGCACGCCCGTTCCGCATCAGCCCGGGGATGTAAACCCGTGGGCCAATGCCGGGTGACAGATCATCAATCCGCAGGCCGATGCCGCCCCCGCGCCCCCCGTGACAGCGTTCCGCGCATGGACACCACGCCGATGGACACGACGCCGACGGGCACCACGCCGATGGACAGCACGCCGACCGCCCGCCCCACCGGACCGAGCCGCCGCCGCATGCTCGGCGCCGCCCTCGCACTGGGCGCCGTCGCGCCGCTGGGCCTCGCCCACGCCGCCTCGGCCACCCCCGCCTCCACCCCCGCTTCCTCCACGGGCACCGGCACCGGCACCGACTCCCCCGGCCGCCTCACCCTGCCCGCGCCCACCGGCCCCTTCCCCGTGGGCATGGTGCCGCTGCACCTGCGCGACGAGGCCAGGCTCGACCCGAACGCCCGGCCCGGAAAGTTCCGCGAGCTGATGGCCACCGTCTGGTACCCGGCCCGGGCCGCGGCCGCCGACGCGTACCCGCTCGCCCCCTGGATGACCGACGGCGCCCTGAAGGCCTTCCTCGACGACGCCGGCTTCCCCCTCCCCCTCTCGCTCGCCCCGCTCACCGCCGGCCACCAGGGCGCCCCCGTCCACCGGGCCGGGCGGCCGCTGCCCGTCATCGTCTACTCGCACGGCGCGGGCAGCCACCGCGCCGACCACACCATCGTGGTCCAGGAGTTGGCCAGCCACGGCTTCGCCGTCGTCACCGTCGACCACACCCACGACGGATTCACCGAGTTCCCCGACGGCACCGTCGTCACCCGGGACGGCGTCGCCCCGGGGCTGGCCCCCAAGGACTACGCCGCCGACCTGCTCTTCCTCCTCGACCGCGTCGTCGACCTCGCCAACGGCCGCAACCCCGACGTCGACGGCCGCACCCTACCGACCGGCCTGCTCGGCAACCTGGACGCGCGGAACATGGGCGCCTTCGGCTGGTCCAAGGGCGGCACCGCCGTCGGCCTCGCCATGGTCGCCGACCAGCGCATCCGCGCCGGGCTCACCCTGGACGGGCGGATGGAGTCGAACCCCGCCATCACCACCGACATCGACCGGCCGTTCATGATGATGACCGCCCGCTACACCCGGGCCACCAGCCCGTTCATCGAGACCTTCTGGGGCCACCTGCGCGGCTGGCGCCTCGACGTCCAGGCCACCGGCGCCATCCACAGCTCCTACGGCGACAACATGACGCTGATCCCGCAGGCGGGCAAGCTGCTCGGCATGACCGAGCAGGACATCCAGTCCCAGGTCGGCACCCTCGACCCCGACCGCGGCGTCCTCGTCCAACAGGCCTACCCGCGCGCCTTCTTCGACCTCCACCTGCGGGGCCGGCACTGCGGCAACCTGCTCGACGGACCGTCGACGGCCTTCCCGGAGGTCGTCTACCACCCGTAGCCCCGGTACGGCGGGCGGCCGTCACGGGGGTACGGCCGCCCGCAAGGCCCGAAGACGCTCAACTCCCCTCCCTGATCTTCGGGTTGACCGCACAGAAGTAGACCCGGCCAGTCTGCTTGTCGAAGTAGAAGCTCCCCGAGTACTGGGTCCGGGTGACCGACTCGTCGAAGGCCCTGCTGTGGAGCCACCCGGTCGGGTCACCCACCTCGGCGGCGATCTCCTCCGGGACACCGCACCCGATGGAGACCTCCTCCCACGTCCCGTTCGCCGTGATCTCCGCCAGCGTCGCCGACTCGACCCGCGCCACCCCTTGCACACTCACGTCGGTCGGCCCGGGAACCCACGTCACGGAGTTCTGCGTCAGCACCCGACCGACCCACATCGCCGCCGACAGCGAACCCAGCTGCGGGAAACGGCGCTTCAGCAGTTCGGCGTCGGCCAGGCAGATTCCGCCCGCGCACCGGGCCCGCGGCGGCCGGCCCCTCAGCACTGCACGACACGGCCCTTCTCGAAGCCGAGGTCGAGACGATCCTCGTCCGGCTTCCCGTCCCGCTGGACGGACACCCGGTACTCCCCCTGGAGATTCCTCGGGATCGAGGCGGTGTAGACGGTGCGCCGGGCCCCGGCAAGGTCGACCGCGTACACCTGGCGGACCGGGAAGTCCCTTCCCTGGCACGACAGACGGTCGATCGTCTCACCGCTGGCCATCACCCGCAGCACCCACGACGCCTCCCCGTCGCGTTCGCGCAGCCCCGGGTCCACGAAGACGCCGACGCCGGGAACCCGCCGCCCGGAGGTCTCCTCCACCGTCTCGCACCAACCCGCCATGACGCTCTCCGACGCGGCGCACAGACCCCCGGTCCGCTCCGCCTGCCAGATCAGCTCCGGCCCGTACCCGCCGTCGTACTCGACCAGCGTGAACCGATCACCCGCCGGCGCCGTCCCGTTCTCCTTCGCCGTCCGCAGGATCACCTGCTTCGAGCTCTCCGCAAACACCGGCCGGACCACGGGCGCCGACGTGACACCCTTGCCCGCCACCCCTCCGGCCCCACCCCCGCTGCACGCACTGGCAGCACACACCAGACCCACGAGAACAGCGCTCACCCTCATGGAACGTCCCACCACGTGACTCATCCCCCATGCGCATCGCTCAAGACTTCGCCATGGCACCGCCGACCGGACGGCCCCAGTCTTCTCGGCCTGCCGGATCAGCGCCGGGCGAACCACGCTCTGACGATCAGCAGGAGGCCCGCCAGCAGGACAACCCCCTCCCGCGACTTCGGGAAGCCCCGCACAGCACGGTCACCTGTTCCTCCCCCGGCGGCCCGGGCCGGGACCGGCACCGCTTCGCCTCCGGATGAACGCCGTGGGCGTCCCACGCGATCATCGGATGGGACGCTCACGGATGACCCACCGTTCCACGTCAGCGGCCCGGAACGCACCCGGGATCGCCTCCGCGGCGGAACTCAGCGGCTCACTTGTTGAAGAAGAGCGACACGAGTATGCGTATGACCATGACGCTCGAGAGGACGGTGAACCCCCACCCCACGACCAGGTGGATGCCGGCTGGCCCGTCCTTGGAGGACCTCCCGGAGGGCTGCGTGAACCACTTTGAGAAACCTCGGTAGTCCGTGACCATGGCCACTCCGAGGAACAGGGGGATCAGGAACGCCAGAGCAACGAGGATGCGCACAAGGATCTCCCGGACGGTCCAGGGCGGTAGCGGCGGCAGGAACCCGACCCGCGGACCCTACCAAGCCCAGTCCGCTGCCTCGCCCGCCCGGTCAGCACCGCGCCGGGCCGGCGACCCGATCCATGTTGAGCGTCACGCGGTCCTCGGCCGGCTGCCCGTCCCGTCGGACGGCCACCCGGTACTCGCCCTGGAGTCCGCGCGGTATCGACACCGTGTAGACGGTGTGGAGCACGCCGTCGACCGTGACCTCGTACGCCCGCCGCGCCGGAAAGCTCCGCCCCTGGCACATGACCCGATCGACCGTCTCACCGCTGGACAACAGCATGACCGACCACTTCCCCTCGTAGTAGGCGGCGCCGATGAAGATTCCGACGCCCGGGTTCGGCCTCGCGGCGATGTCCGCCAGCGGAACACAGGGACCCGAGCCACGCGACGATCCCGAACAGACCGCGCCGGTCCCCTTCGCCCGCCAGATCAGCCCCGGGCCGTACCCGCTGTCGTACCGGACCACCGTGGCCTCGCCACCGGCCGGAGCCCAGCCGTTCTCCGCGGCCGATCGCAGGATCCGCCGCCTCTCGACCTCCGAGAGCGTCGCCCCTTCCTCACCGAGCGGCCACGCGACCTCGGCCGCCACCCCACCGGACGCGGCCCCCGCCGACGCCCCGCCGTGCCCACCGGATGCCCCGGTGCACGCACTGGCGCCACACAACAGCCCCACCAGAACCACCCGGAACACCATCGAATGCCCTATCACGCGAATCGCCTCCCCCACCGAAGACCGGTCTCCCGCTCGTCCCACCGCGCGCGTCAGGATCCCGCCACGCGAGCCACCTCCCCTCCAGAAGCCAGGTCCTCGTGCCCATCAATCGTCACCAACCCCCTTCCGCCCCTGAACAAGTACGCAGGGACGCCCCACGCGACGAACGGATGGGAAGATTCCCGGAGACCGGTTCGACGCAGCTTCGTGATCCTCGGGCTATTGCCGATAGGACGGCCCTTGGCGGGCACCCATATCGACCAGCCTTAGCACGTCCCGACAAGCCCCGTCGCGGAGACCATCACGAGGGCGCCCAAGGCGTAGGGGATCGGCCAGCCCATCCCTGGTCCCGGAGTGACCGTCGCGACCCCGGCCAGCCAGGCCGGAAGTCCCCCGTGACACCGTCGTACAAGACGCCGATATCGGTAGGGCTGCGACCCGAGTCCCAGCCATCGCTCCAATACAGGGTTCGAAGGTCCCTCACAGACTCCGCCAGCTCAAGGGCCTCACCAAACACCGGTGGCGGGACAGCCCCGAAGGCCGCCCCGCCACCGTCACACATACCGACTACGTCGGCTCAGCACTGAACGGCGTAGCCCTTCTCCAGACCGAGGTCGAGCCGTTCTTCTTCCGACTGCCCGTCTCGCTGGACGGCCACCCGGTACTCACCTTGAAGACTCCTTGGGATGATGGCGGTGTAGACGGTGCGCTGGGCGCCGGCCAGGCTGATCGAGTACACCTGACGCACCGGGAAGTTCCTTCCCTGGCAGGAGAGATGGTCGATCGTCTCACCGCTGGCCATCACCTGCACTGCCCACCATGGATCCTCCTCGCGGTTGAACAGCCCGGAGTCTCCGAAGATGCCGACTCCGGGAACCCGTTCCTCGGCAATCTGCTTCTCAGTCTTGCATCTCCCGGACGCGACGACCTCCGATGCGATGCAGAGACCACCGGTCTCCTCCGGCTGCCAGATCAGCTGCGGGTCGTACCCGCCGTCGAACTCGATCACCGTAAACCGGTCACCCGCTGGTGCCGTCCCGTCCGCCTTCGCGGTACGAAGGATCAGCTTCTTGTAGCTCTCCGGGAAGGTGTGCTGAGCCGTAGCCGTCGATGCGGTCCCACCAGTGGCGACCGACCCGTCGCCTCCGGACGCCCCGGTGCACGCACTTACACCGCACAACAGACCTGCGAGGACAACACAGAATATCGCCGAACGTCCCGTCACATCACTCACCTCCCGTGGGCGAAAATTTGCGCCTGCTCGAACCGGAGACTCCATGGCCCATCAATTCCTACCTAGGACCAGCTCGGGCGAGGAGTCGAAGGTGACGCGGTTCCAGTTGAGCATCTCGTAGGTTGCCCAATCCTTCGTTGTCACACTGCCGTCCGAATGATAGTAGGTCGTCCGGTAGCTCCATTTCCGGAAAGACGGCGCGAACCCGTATTGTTGCCCCTTCTTGACCATCAGGTTCCGTGACTCGGTGGTCGTGTCCGCGTCGGTCGTCGCCTCGGACGTCTGGGTACTATCCTCCGTGCTGTCGTTCCAGTTGATTTCGCCGTCGACCTTGAGGACGCCATAGAAATCCGCCGATCCGGCGATCTTGCGCCCCTCCGACTTGCTCACCTTGCTCGCAAGCTGCTTGGTCCACTGCTTGGTCTTCGTTCTGCTGTCAACGAGCGCGAGCGGCCCGTCCGCATCCGCGGTCCGGATATCAGCCCCGACGTTCTTGTCAATGTAGTCCTCGTAGGTACTCTTCGTCGAGGTTGCGAGGACATCGGTGCCACCATCGGGCCGGTTCTTGCTCACGTCATAGGCACGGTCAGGCTTCGGCTTCTTGTTGTTCCTAGGCGAACCCAACGGCGGCGGGCTGTTGAGGTACTCCTCCAATCCCTGCTGCCGGTAGGCCTCTCCAGCCTTGTTGTCCGCAACAATCTTGTCGTAGTTCGGGCCCTGCCACTTCGTCTCTTCAGTGAGCTTGGTGCCCATGTTGGTGCACTTGGCGAAGCCGCTCGCGCACTCCTCCAACGCCATGCCGGTGGGGTCGGTCTTGTTGACCGGACTGTTGTTGCTGTAGGCGTAGGCGTTCCACTGCTGCGGGTCCTCGGGGAGGAGTAGCGGGTCGGGGTTGAGGAAGCGGCCGGTGCCCGGCTGGTACTGGCGGGCGCCGAGGTTGGTGAAGCCAGTGGTGTCGTCCTTGAGTCCGCCGACGTAGCCCTTGTCGCCGGCCCAGGAGTTGGCCGCGCCGGAGCCGCGCAGGACGCCGAACGGGTCGGTCCAGCGGCGGGTCTCGGCACTGGTGGCCGAGTCGATGGAGAGCGTGCCGGTGTTGTGGTGGTCGGTGAACTGGTAGGTGAGCTTGGTCGGGCCCTGGCGGACCAGGGTGACGCCGCCGGGCATGGTGTAGTAGCGGGTGCCGGTGCTGGTCTTGCTGCCGGTGTCGTAGACGAGTTCGTCTCCGCCGCCGAGGTTGACCGTGATCTTGCCCGGGTTGCGGCGGATCAGCTGGTTGCCGTCCGCGTCGTAGAGGTAGCCGGTGGTGGAGGTGCCCTGCTTCATCGAGGCGAGCTTGCCCTCGGCGTCCCAGGTCAGTTCCGTGCCGTTGGCCGCGTCCACGGCGTTCCAAGTGGAGGTGCCCCACTTGGACGCCCAGCCCGGCGCGTAGACGATGAACTTGCCGTCGTCCTGGACGACCGCGAAGTACTTGCTGTTCGCCCCGATCCAGGTCTGCGAGGACCACAGCGGCACGCGCTGCGGGTCGTAGACCACGAAGTTGCCGTCGTCCTGCATGGTCGCCCAGGCACCCGGGTGGTTCTGGGTGTTGGTCGACCAGGTCACCAGGCCGGTGCGCAGCGAGGTCAGCACGAGGTTGCCGTCGGTCTGCATGGTCAGCTGGGTGGAGTTGGAGCGCACCGACTCACCGGAGTTGAGCACGAAGCCCGCGCCCAGCGTCTTGGTGGCGGCCGGGTTGGCGATCTTCGTGGTGTTCCCGGCCGCGTCGTACTGGTTGCTCCCGGGGGTGCTGCCGTTGTTCGGGAAGGTGGACTTCACCGTCGTCGGCACGTGCGGACCGCCGGTGCCGCCACCCGTGCCGGCCGCGGTGGTCGGCGTGTTGCGGGTGCCCGGGGCCGGGAAGGCCTGGTCGATCGTCAGGTCCTTCGAGACGTCGCCGGTCGGGTTGTGCATGACCAGCTTGGTCCGGTTGCCGACCGCGTCGTAGGTGTAGTCCTGCCAGTACGCCGCACTCCCGCCCACCGTGGTCTTCGCCGGAGCGACCGCACCATTGGTCGGCGTCGCGTTGGCGCACGCGCCCTGCCCGGCGAGCGACGGCGTCGGCTGGTTCAGCTTCCCCGTGTCCGACCAGGCCGAGGTCAGTCGGCCCAGGTAGTCGTGGGTGAAGCACTGGAGGTCGGTCGCGGCCGGAGTGTTGTTCGGGATCGTCCGGATCGCGGTGATCTGGCCCGCCGGGTCGTACGCGTAGGTGGTGTTCTGGACGGTACCGGTGGTGGCGGTCTGCTTGTCGACGTACTGGGTCAGCACGCGCCCGGTCGGCTCGTCGTACGTGTTCGTCGCGACGATCTGCGTGCCCCACGGGTTCATCGTGGTACGGATGTTACGCCCGTAGGCATCCCAGTCCGCCTGCCGCAGATAGGTGTAACCGGCCCCACTGATGTCGTTGAGCTCGCCATAGGACTCGTAGTTGTAGTTGATCGACTCCTGCGCCAGGTCACCCGCCGCGGCGCGCCCGTCAGCGATGATGGAGCCACTGACAGGGTTGTACGCCGCCGTGTAGTCGAACGTCACCTGCCCGGTCTTGCCGACCTCGCTGCCCGGGATGGCGACGGTGGTCTTCGTCGGACGGTAGGCAGCGTCGAACTCGCCAACGGACTTGGTGTAAGCCGCGCCCCCGGCACCACCGACGTAGCGGGTCGAGGAACTGGCCTGCCCCTTGGCCACGGTGTCGTAGGTGAAGCCGGTCAGCTGGTTCGCCGGGTCCGTCGTGCCACTGAACGTACCCGTCTTGCGGCCGAGCAGGTCGTACGTCATCGCGATCGTCTGCCCACGCGCGTCCGTCGTGGTCGCGACCCGTCCGCCCGCGTCATACGTACGTGTCGACACACCGGAGTCCGGGTCGTCGTTCTTCACCAGGCGGCCGCGCTGGTCGTAGGCGAGGCTCCAGGTGTTGCCTGCGGCGTCCACCCGGGTCGCCGGCTGGCCGTTCGCGTTGTAGGTGTACGTGGTGACGTCGGCGTCGGCCGGGTTGCCGGTCGCCGTCGGTGTCCGGTACTGCCACAGCTGCGCGGTGCGGCCACGGGCGTCGGTCACGGTGCTGGTCGCGGTCGCGCCACTCGGCGGCGACACGTCGACCCGGTCCGCCCCCGGGTACGCCGTGGTGTTCGTGGTCTGCAGCGTGCCCAGCGCCACGAACTGCGTGCTCACCGCTCGCCCCAGGCCGTCGAACTGGATCACGCTCGCGCTCGGCACCTTCGCGCCTTCGGGGATCCACCGGGTGGTGTTCGGAGTGGTGGTGTCCTCGTAGTAGTTGTTGTACTTCCGGTTGACGCGCCCCTGCGAGTCGTAGAACGTGTCCGTGATCAGGCGGCCGTGGTAGGAGGAGACCGCGGGATCGCCCTGGGTCTGCACCAGGCGGCCCAGACCGTCCAGGATCTGCACCGACTTCCCGTACGTCTTGCCGTCCGGACGCAGCGAGTTCGTCGTTGTGGTGGACGGTGACGACGTGCCGTTGACGGCGTAGTCGTAGGTGGCGTTGGCGTTGCTCGCCGTGTCCTGTCCCGGAGCCCAGGCCGCCTTCAGTCGGCCCAGCCCGTCATAGGTCTTGGTCACGGTCCGGCCGTTGGGGTCGCTCGTGGTGAGCGCCAGACCGCGGGCTGGGTTCAACGTGACCGTGGTCGTGCGGGGCGTGCCCGCGTCGGGTGCACCGGCCGGGGCCGGGCTACCGGTGACCACCTTGGTGGGCAACTCGCCCGGGCTCGCCGAACTGTACGCGGTCGTCACGGTCGCGCCGCCGGGGTTGGCCTTGTCGGTGACCGTCGGGTCCGTGGCGGCCGTGGTGCGGCCGTATGTGTCGTAGCCGGCCGTGGCCTTGAGGACGTACTGGGCCGCACCGTTGGCGTCGTAGTGGTCCAGTACCTGGGTTCCGGTGGCCTCGCCCTTGGCTCCGGCAGTGCCGAAGTCCTGGCCGTCGTAGAGCGTGCGGGTGTCGGAGATCGTGTTGGCCGGCGACGCGTTGACGGTGCAGGCGTTGGCGCCGGAGATCACGAAGACCTCGGAGACCAGACCGGTCATCTGCCGGTTCGCCGCAGCCGCGTAGCGGTAGCGGGTGCACACATCCGACGTGCCGTCGGCCGTGCTCAGCGAGGTGGTGACCCGGTTGTTGCTATCGGGGTCAGTGGTGGTCGCGGTCGAGGTGGTGCGAGTACCAGTCGTGGTCACTGCCGTGGTGGTCGAGGTGACCTTGGTCGCCTGGTACCGGGCCACCAGGTCCGGCAGTCCGGCCCGCGTGCGCGTGGCCTTCGCCACGGGGGCCTCGTACGTGTTCACCGTGTACGAGAGCGGCGAAGCCGGGTCGGCGGACGCGTCCGCGTAGCTGTCCGTCTCCAGGATCTGACCGAACAGCCAGTCGGAGTCGGCCCGTCCGCCGCTCTTCACGCCCGCGACGGAAGCGGCCTTGGCCTTGCCGTCCGCCTTGTAGTCGCCGTCCATGCCCTGGTAGTAGCTGGTCGTCGACTTCGACCGCGGCCCGTCCTTGCCGGAGCCGGTCACCGTGGTGACGCTGGCGTAGCCGCGGAACTGGTCCCAGGTTCGGTAGTCCGACTCGGCCAGCGCACTGTCGTTGCGGTGCCACGCGGCGGGACCGTACACGTAGGAGGTCGTCGTCGCCACCGCGCCGGTGATCAGCTTGGCGTTCGGGTCGGCGGTGACCGTCTCCACCGGGTACCGCAGGAACCAGTCGTCCACCGTCGTCTGCACTCCGGTGTCGAACCACTTCACCGGGAAGCAGCTCTTGTCGTTGCCGTCCGCCGAAGCCGGCATCCTCCCGGTCGTGCGCGAGCAGGACTCCTTGGCGTACGACACCAGGATCGTGCCGCCGGTCTCGGTGGTGATGACCGCCAGACGCGGGCGGTAGTACCGCGGACGCGCGGGCACCAGGCCGTCGACCCGGTTGGGCAGCAGCTCGTCGGCGAAGGTCATCTCCGGCAGCGCCTGCTCGGCCTGGCCGTTGGCGGTGTCCTTGCCCGTGCGCTTCACGGACTGCAGCCAGGCGATCGGTGCGTTGTCCGTCGCGTTCGCCGGCGTCTTGAACACGTGCTTCAGGTCGTAGTGGTCCACTGGTCGGTACGTGCCGCCCGAACGGATCGTCGTCGTGATCCCGTTCAGCCACTTCGTCGACCAGTACGTCGGAAGGAAGTTGGTGCACGTCCCGGTGTCCTGGCACTGCTTGTCCAGCGGGGCATCCGGCCAGTTCGCCGCGTTCGCCGCCGTGCGCTGCGAAGGGTCGCAGGCCTTGGCGTCCTCCAGGCAGCGCTCCCCCGACTCGAAGTCGATCTTCGCAGCCGCCTGGTACGTGCCTCCGGCGGCGAGCTGGTCGGACAGCTGCTGCCCGTAGGCGATCGACAGGAGCACACCACCGCGGGTGTACGACGTGTTCGTGCCCTTCCCGCTGTTCTGGGCGCCGCCGCGCGCGTACACGTTGGTCTCGGGCGTGTAGGAGTAGGTGGTCAGGTTGCCGTGCGGGTCGACCACGTAGTCCAGGTTCCAGCGCCACGCCGTCTGGCACCAGGAGCCCTTGCCCTTGGCCGCGTCGTAGCACGGGTCACCGGCGTTCGGCGAGTACACCGGCGTCGTCCACGCGGACTTGCTCTCCGGGCCCACCTTGCTGGGCGAACCGTCGGCCGCCGGAAGCTGGTTGAGGCCGAAGTAGTAGACCACTCCCGAGGTGTCCGTCACCTTCAGGTACGAGCCGTTCCAGGTGCCGTTGTTGGCGCCGGTCAGGAACTCGATCTTCGTCCCGTCGTCATTCTTCAGGTGCCAGGTGCACTTCGACTGCTCGTCGACACCGTTACCGGCCGTGCAGGAGGGCTCCGGAACGAGCTCACCGGAGTGGCCGCCCAGCGACAGCGTCAGGTTCGCACCGCCCCAGCACTGGTCACCCGAGCCGGGGATGCCGGCCTTGTCGCACGTCCGGTAGCCCCGCTCGACGAATCCGGAACTCAGGTCCCAGCCGTCACCGATCCACGACGCCTGCGCGTTCGTCGATGCCGTCTTCCCGTCCACCGACGCCGAGTCGTAACCCAGCGCCAACGTGGGAGCGGCACCTCCGAGAGTCGACGGGGTCACGATCGGGTAGCTGTAGGTGAACGACCCCGAGCCGCTGCCCGCCGCCCACGCCTGGCTCGGCGACAGCGACGTCGCGCTGTAGGTGCCGGTCCCGCTGGAAGGAGCGGCGGTGAGTGCCAGCACCACCTGCGCGGGAGCGGCGGCCAGTGCCGGCGCACCCGCGGACTTGGCCTGAGCGCGCTGCCCCTCGGCCGAGCCGGTCGTGGTGGCGGGCAGGTCGATGTCCGCCACGAGTCGCTTGGCCTGCTCGTCGTAGTGCGAGGCGACCGGCGTACGCGCCTGGCAGCCGTCGGCGTCCGGCGTCGTCAACGCACACTCCGGCAGAACCGCCAACCCGGCCCTGTGCGCGAAGTCGCCACCGGAACCCAACGATCCCAGGTCGAGCCCGATCCGGACCTTCCCCGGCTGGGCCCCGTCGCCGCTCCGCGACAGCGCCACCAGTGTCGTCGGCGCACCCGCGTCCGGACCGGAGCCCGGCGCGGCCGCGAGCTTCACCTGCACGGGCGCGGCAGCAGCGGCGTCGCCGGCGCGGGCGACCGGAGCCACCCAGACCGGCAGGTCGCCCGCCTGCTTCGACGCGCCGACGACAGACTCCCGCCCGTCCGCCGCGCCGGCGTCCCGGTCGGTCGGCGTGTCCAGGACGACCACCGCCGTGCCGTGCTTCGGCTGCGGCACGCTCTTCGGTGGCACCCAGTCCGGCGAGCCGGTGTTCGGCGAGGAAGCCTTGGACTTGTCCGTCGTCCCGGGCACCGAGGCCGTCCGCTGGAGCGGCGTGTTCGGCGGCGACCAGACCTTGCCCTTGCCCCCATCCGCGGGGGCCGCGACTGCGGTACCGAGCGGCGCGGCCAGCATGCTCAACACGGCGAAGGAACCCAGAATTGCCATTCGAGGCTTGCGCCACCGTGACGGGGAATCACCCCATCCGGATTCACCGGGTGGTCTTTCTACTTCGGAAGACACTTTTACCCCCCCAAGAAGAGTCCGCACCGCTGGTCGATGCGGACGGGATCTCGCAGGAGGGTAGGGGACAAACCATCCAATGGTCGAGCAAATTGAGGAAAGGCTGAGGATGTGATCGATATCACATTCGAGAAAATTGGCGGACGACCCACCAAATCGGACACGTCTGCAGAAATAAGAAGTTGACGATCCTTTGACCGGCAGCGGTAGTTTGCTGGGCGCCTCTGCACACATCCTCTGCAGAGTCAGATCCCGCCTGGTCAGGCTAGATCAGGACATCTCACGTGGGGGGACTTCACCATGCCTGCCGCTCCGCTCGGAGCCACCTCCGAAGCGCGCCGTTCCAGATATCCGTCACGGACCGCTGTCGCCACCGCAGTCGGCCTCGCCCTGGCGCTGACCTCGATCACACCGTTCGCCTTCGCTGACGGTCCATCGGCCACTGCCACCACCCCGGCCGACGCTCCGGCCGGGAGCCCCGCCGCCAGCCCCTCGGCCATCCCGCCGGAGCTCGCCGCGCAGATGGCCACGGTCGACGCCGAGCGCGCCGGCAACAAGCCGCTGCTCAGCCCGACCGACAAGGCCATCGCCGAGGCGCAGAAGTCCGGCAAGCCCGTCCCGATCCCGGAGTTGACGGACGAGGTCAGCGAGACCGTCGCGACCCCGGCCGGCCACCTCAAGCGCACCGAGCACGTCGAGCCGCAGCGGGTGAATCAGAACGGCGCCTGGGCGACGCTTGACGGCGCTCTCGTCCCGGACGGGCAGGGTGGCTACCGGCCGAAGACCGCGCTGTCGGGGTTGCGCCTGTCCGGCGGTGGCCAGGGCCCGCTCGCCACCCTGACCAGCGCCGACGGCGAGACGCTCACCATCGACTCGCCGTTCCCGCTCACCAAGCCGGCGATCGACCCGAGCGGGGACGCGCTGATCTACCCCGAGGTCGCCCCCGGCGTCGACCTCAAGGTGACCGCCTCCAAGTTCGGCGGGCTCTCCACCGTCCTGATCGTCAAGACCGCGGAGGCGGCGAAGAACCCGGCGCTGAAGAAGGTCCGCTTCGGTACCCAGGGCAAGGGCGTCACCGTCCGGGCCGACGAGGCCGGCAACCTCACCGCCGCGGCCGCCGACGGTACGTCCCGCTGGCACGCCCCCAGCCCGCAGATGTGGGACAGCTCTGCCGCCGCCCCGGTGGCGGCCGCCAAGTCGGCCCCCGCCCTGAGCGCTTCGGCCGGAGACGCCCCGCAGGCGAAGTCCGAGGCGCGCAGCACCGCCGAGGGCCCGGGCTACGGCGCGAAGGTCGCCACCATGTCGACCACCGTCACGGCCGACGCCGTCGAGCTGACCACCGACGACGCGGTGCTCGGCAAGGGCCAGGGCCCGTGGTTCATCGACCCGGCCTGGATCCCCGACCGTAACGTGGCCAACAACTGGACCTGGACCCAGGCCGCCTACCCCGGCAAGGCCAACATCGGGCGGACCACCGGCAGCGGGGACCAGTACGCGCGGCCCGGTGTCGGTTACCAGGGCTACCGGGTCGACAAGGGCATCGAGCGCTCCTACTTCCAGTTCGACACCCACTGGTACCGCGGCGCGATCATCAACCGCGCGACCATGTCGGTGTGGGAGCACGAGTCCTCGGACTTCTCCTGCACCAACAAGTACACCCTGGACCTCTACCTCACCAGCCCGATCAGCGACCAGACCAGCTGGAGCAATCCGCCCACGAACCAGGGCGGCCGACTCGGCGAGGCCTCGGTCCCCGGCGCGGGTCAGCCCGGCTGCGGCGGCGAGTACCAGTTCAACTACGACGTGACCGGGGTCTACCAGAACTTCGGTACCAGCCGCGACACCCTCACCTTCGGTGTGTTCGCCCGCGACGAGTCCAACATGTCGGCGTTCAAGCGGCTCGGCTACAGCCCCGCTGTCGAGATCGAGTACGACCGCGTCCCCAACGTCCCGACCGGCACGTACGCCTCCCCCGCTCCCACCACGGCCGTGCCGTGGGCAGACAACCAGGGCTGCACCGGCGGCACGATGGGCTGGATGAACTCCGCGTCCGGTTTCAACGGCGCCGTCACCCTCAACGCGACGGTCAGCAGCCCGGTCCAGCAGTCGCTCTACGGCTGGATGGGCATCTGGGACTACGCCGACACCAACCGGGCCGACAGCGGCCAGACTCCCGAGGTGGCCAACGGCGGCACGGCCGCGTTCCAGGTCAAGCAGGGCCTGCTCCAGGACGGCCACGTGTACGGCTGGGACGTCATGGCCACCGACGGGCTGGTCCAGCGGTCCGGCGGGAGCCCGGCCTGCCGCTTCGGCGTCGACCTGACCCCGCCGACCCTCTCCGTCCCGGACGCCAACACCCTGCTGCCGGAGGCCGAGCTCGACTACAAGCTCCCGCCGTCCGGCAACGGCCAGGTGACCAGGAAGCACGTGGGCCAGGAGGGCCTGGTGCCGTACACCGCGGCCGACCCGGCCCCGGGCGGCAACGCCTCCGGTGTGGTCTGCGCGCGCTGGTCCTGGGACCCGCAGTTCGCCGGGGACGGCTGGTACTGCGGTGGCGGCATCAGCAACGGGTTCCCCGTCACGCTCTCCCGCTGGGGCACCAACATCCTGTACATGCAGGTGATGGACAACGCGCGCAACGTCTCGCCGGTCGCGCAGTACTCCTTCTACGTGCCGTGGAACCCGGACGGCCCGCCGCCCGTCTTCGGTGACGTCACCGGTGACGGCGCCCCGGACATCCTGCAGCCCGACCAGGCCGGCTACCTGCGCGCCTACAACGCCCCGGGCAACTCGAAGGTCCGCTCCCCGGCCGTGGCGGCCGTCGCCACCCCGGCCGACGCGCCCGGCGGCAAGGGCTGGAACACCATCCAGATCGCCCACCGCGGCACGCTCACCGGTGGCAACAACATCGACGACGTGTTCGCCCATGCTCCCGGTGACCCGCTGCTGCGGCTCTACCAGAACCCCGGGAACACCGGCGCCTACGGCCGGATCGACAAGTCGGTGCCGATCGCCAAGCCGAAGTGCGTCCCGACCGCGTCCGAGGACTGCGCCTGGCTGAAGGCCGCTGGGTACAACGCCGCCGACTGGTCCGGCACGCTGCGGATCGCCGCCCTCGGCGACCCGGTCAGCACCGACCTCGACCCCAAGCTGGGCTTCAAGAACAAGACCGGTCTACTCACCGTCGAGAGCACCAACAACGGTGCCGACGCGGCTCTCTGGTACTATCCGGCCACCAACGCCAACACCCTGGGCAAGCCTGTCCAGCTGGCCGCGTCCGGGTGGAAGGACAAGGAGCTGATCACCCCCGGCGACTGGGCCAAGCAGGGCCGCCCGGGCCTGTGGGCCCGCAACCTCGCGGCCGCCGCCGACGGACCCAAGGACGACCTCCTCGCCTACACCTTCACCACCGGGACCGTCACCGCGACCGACAGCCTGGGCGCGCCCGTCATCGACAGCAACGGCAAGCCGCTGCTCGTGCCGACGCTGACCCAGATGGCGCCGGTCGGCACCCGGATCGGCTGGGTCTCCACCGACACCTACCCGACCGTCGGCTCGGACGGCGACCTCACCGGCAACGGCAACCCCGGCCTCTGGGCCCGGAAGGCCGACGGTTCCCTGGAGATCTGGTGGGGCCAGCCCACCACCCCCGGCAACCCCTCGGCCGGCTTCGGCTGGCTGGCCGGTCCCAGCCCGATCGGGAACACCTCGGTCTCCCCCCAGTGGTGGGCGCTCGACGGCACCGGTGACAGCAGCGGCACCAACACGCTGTACAGGAACGGCGGCGACCCCAAGGCCACCTACCCGGCCGGGGCCGCACTCACCACCGACCACAACCGTGCGGCGAACAAGGCGACCGCCTTCGACGGCACGACGGTCTACCGCACCACCGCGCCGGTCAACTCCGGTTCCAACACCCCGGGGCTGGACACCACCCAGAGCTACAGCGTCTCAGCCTGGGTGAAGATCAACAACACCGACGGCTACCACACCGCGGTCTCGCTCACCGGCAACGAGGCCAGCCCGTTCTATCTGCAGTACTCGAAGTCCCTCAAGAACTGGGCCTTCGTCCTGCCGAGCAACGACAGCTTCAACGCGAGTGCCTGGTACACCGCGTACGACCAGAGCGGCCGCACCACGGCCACGGTCGGCCAGTGGACCCACCTGACCGGCACCTACAACGCCACGAACGGCATGGCCACCCTGTACGTCAACGGCCTGGCCGTCGGCTCCACCAAGGTGGGAACCACGTGGAAGCCGCCGGCGGGCAGCCTCAACATCGGCGGCGCCGCGTACAACAAGGACGTCCCCGCCGACCTCGTCAACGGCGCGATCAGCGACGTCCGGGTCTACCCGTACGCGCTGACCGACCCCCAGGTGAACACCGTCGCCACGTCGCAGTCCATCGTCCACATCCGCAGTGCGGTCGACAAGCACAAGTGCCTGGACAACTGGGGCAGCACCGCGGGCTCGCCGGTGGTGATCTACGACTGCTGGAACGGTGACAAGCAGCACTTCACCGCTACCCGGGACAACCAGCTCAAGACCGTACCGAACGGGCTCTGCATCGGCACCCGGGACGCCAACGTCATCGACGGCACCCCGGTGGTCTCGCAGGCGTGCGACAACTCCGGGGCCCAGACCTGGATCCGCCGCTACGACGGCACGCTCTTCAACCCGGCGTCGAACAGGTGCCTGGACCTGCCCGCGTCCAACACGCAGAACACCACCGCACTGGCCGTCTGGCCATGCGGAAACCAGGCGAACCAGCACTGGCTCTTCGACAACCAGACCCTCGCGGGCGTGTAGCCCCCGTCGGTCGTCGTCAGGCCACCACCGCGGCCCCTCGCCGAGCGCCTCGTGCGTTCGGTGGGGGGCCGCGGTGGTGTTCGGAGGGCGAGGAGGGTCAGACGCGGCGGCCCTCAGTGGGGGTGGCGGGGACGGCCGTGGGGGCGGTGGTGCTGCCGGCCTTGGCGCCGAGGGCGCGTTCGACCTTGGCGACGGCGGTGCGGTACTCCATGGAGGCGGTCTGTTCGTTGCTGCCCTGGCGTTCGAAGTAGCCGAAGGCCATGGCCACCGTACCGAAGCGTTCGATGCCGACGTAGCCGTTGAGTCGGACGCCGGCCAGGGTGCCGTCGAGGTGGACGGCGGGGGCGTCCTTGCGGTCGCCGAGGGTGACCGGGCTGACGGTGAAGGTCACGGTGTCGCTGGGGCCGGCGTTGAAGGTGATGGTGTGGCAGGTCTTCAGGGCGTCGGCGGCGGAGTTGAAGTCGGTGGCGAGTTGGTCGGACGGCTCGGCCGCGAGGGCCTGGGTGACCATCGGGTTGCCGTTCGGGCCGTCGAGTTCGGTCTCGGCGCGCGGGATCGCCGCGCCCGGCCGGGTGACGTACATGTTGATCAGGGCGCTGAGCGCGTCGCATCCGGTCACCGGGTTCGACGGGCTCGCGCTGGGGCTCGCGCCGGCGCTGGGGCTGGGGCTCTGGGTCGCCGGGGGCTCGGTCCAGCCGGGGCCGAGGTCGGCCGCGGTCAGCAGGGCCGACTTCAGCTGGTCGGCGGAGGGCAGTGGCTGGGCGGTTGCGGCGGACGCCGGGAGGGCGGCCGGGCCCAGGGCGACCGCCACGACGACGGCCGCGGCGGTGAGGGCGTGGAAGGGCCTGGTCAGAGACATACGGGTCCCCCGGTCGAGAGTTCGGGAAGGGACAGGCCACCAGTGTCCCACCGGGGGCTGGGCCGGGCGCGCGGGCGGGGATCGGCGCAGGTCAGGGCCGGTCGGAGGCCGCGGAAGCGTCGGAGGGGCGGGCCGGGCGGGAGGGCTCGGCCGGCAGGGTGTCGAGGGTCTCGGCGAGCCATTGCACCCAGAAGCTCTCCAGTCCGATGCCGGCCCGCAGCACCGCGTGCTGGAGCCGGTTCTCCTCGTCCGCCCGCTCGGCCGGGAAGTCGCGCCGCTCGATCTCCCGGTAGTCGGCCAACTGCTCGCGGTGCAGGGCGAGATGGCGTTCCAGCTCGGCCGCCAGGCCGTCCGTGCCGACCACCGCGGCCGCCCGCAGCCGCAGCAGCAGTGGCTCCCGGACGGCGCGCGGCGCGGCGCCCTCGGCGGTCCAGCGGGCCAGTTCGGCGCGGCCCTCCGGGAGCACCTCGTACTCCTTCTTCTGCCCGCGCACCGGCGCCTCCGGCCGGAGGGCCCGGATCTGTCCGGAGGCCTCCAGCCGGCCCAGTTCGCGGTAGATCTGCTGGTGGGTGGCGGGCCAGAAGAAGCCGATCGACCGGTCGAACCGCCTGGTCAGCTCCAGCCCCGAGGACGGTTTCTCCAGCAGGGCGGTGAGGATGGCGTGCGGCAGCGACATGCCGTCGATCGTACGGGGAGCGGGCAGGGGGGACGGACGAGGCGAAGGCGGGGTACGGGCGCGCGGGACGGGTCGGGCTCAGCCCCGGGTGGGCGCGGGGGCGTGCCGGTCGAGCACGGCGCGCAGCCGGTCGGGGTCGGCGGTGCCGCGCTTGGGCAGGACGGCCAGGCAGGAGTTGTTCTTGTCGTTGCTCAGCAGGACGAACAGCCCCGGGGTCTCCACGTGGTGCGGGACCGCCTGCCAGGTCAGGGTGCTGGTGGAGTGGCGGTTGGTGATGGTCACGCCGGACGCCGCCACGGTGGCGGTGAACTCGCCCTTGTCGGCGGTCAACTTGTGGAACTGGCCGGCCTGCAGCCGGGGCAGCCAGAGGAGCAGGGCCAGCGCGGCGAGCACCATGAACACCGGCGGGAAGCCGATGCCCTTGCCGGTGGAGAGGTCGAGCGCGGCGATGAGCGGGCCGCAGACGACGAGCAGGTACAGGAACGCCCGCTGGCGCCGGCCCGCGCGCGTCGCCCGGGACCGGGCGGCCAGGGCCTCCCGGAAGTCCGCCACCGTGGGCGTGTACGCCAACTCGACCCGCTCGTCCGCCGCCGGCTCGTCCGCCATCGGCGCGTACGCCGTCTCGCCCTGCTCGTCCATCGGCCTGCTCTCCCCTGTGATCCGCTCCACGCCCCGCGCACCGTGATCCGCGCTGCGACCTGCGGATACTAGCAACGGCCCCCGGGCGGACGGCGAGTGGTTTTCGGTCGGCGCCCCCGCTCGCGGCGGGGGCACCGACCGTGCGGGACGCGGGGGCGCCGACCGTGCGGGACGCGGGGGCGCCGACCGTGCGGAACGCGGGGGCTCAGAGCGCCGCGGCGAGCTCGGTGCCCTGCTTGATGGCGCGCTTGGCGTCCAGTTCGGCGGCCACGTCGGCGCCGCCGATCAGGTGCACCGGCAGGCCGCGCTCGCGCAGCGCCTCGTACAGGTCGCGGCGCGGCTCCTGGCCGGTGCAGAGCACGACGGTGTCCACGGGCAGCAGTTGGCGCTCGCCGTCCACCGTGATGTGCAGACCGGCGTCGTCGATCAGGTCGTAGGTGACGCCGGGGACCATCACCACGCCGCGGTGCTTGAGCTCGGTGCGGTGGATCCAGCCGGTGGTCTTGCCGAGGCCGGCGCCGACCTTGCTGGTCCTGCGCTGGAGCAGGTGGACGCTGCGCGGGGGCTTCGGCCGCTCCGGGGCGCGCAGGCCGCCGCGCTCGCGGTACTCCGGGTCGATGCCCCACTTCGCCTGGAACACCGGCGGGTTGAGGCTCGCCGCGTCGCCCGGGTCGGTGAGGAACTCGGCCACGTCGAAGCCGATGCCGCCGGCGCCGAGGATGGCGACCCGCTCGCCGACCGGCGCGCCGTCGCGCAGCACGTCGAGGTAGCCGAGCACGCTGGGGTGGTCGATTCCCGGGATGTCGGCGGGAGTTCGCGGGGTGACGCCGGTGGCGAGGACGAGCTCGTCGTGGCCCTGCCCGGCCAGCTGCTCGGCGGTGACGGTCGCGCCGAGCCGCAGCGTGACGTCCAACTCGGCCAGCCGGGTGCGGAAGTAGCGCAGCGTCTCGTCGAACTCCTCCTTGCCGGGGATGCGCCGGGCGATGTTCAGCTGCCCGCCGATCGCCTCGGCGGCGTCGTACAGGGTGACGTCGTGGCCGCGCTCGGCGGCGGAGACGGCGAAGGCGAGGCCGGCCGGGCCCGCCCCGACGACGCCGATCCGCTTGCGCAACTGGGTGGGCCCGAGGACGAGTTCGGTCTCGTGGCAGGCGCGCGGGTTGACCAGGCAGGAGGTGATCTGGAGGTTGAAGGTGTGGTCGAGGCAGGCCTGGTTGCAGCCGATGCAGGTGTTGATGGCCTCGGCGCGGTCGTCCCGGGCCTTGGCGACGAAGTCGGCGTCGGCGAGCAGCGGGCGGGCCATCGAGACCAGGTCCGCGCTGCCCTCGGCGAGCAACTGCTCGGCGATCTCGGGGGTGTTGATGCGGTTGGTGGTGACCAGCGGGATGCCGACCTTGCCCATCACCTTCTTCGTCACCCAGCCGAAGGCGCCGCGCGGCACGGAGGTGGCGATGGTGGGGATGCGGGCCTCGTGCCAGCCGATGCCGGTGTTGATGATGGTCGCCCCGGCGGCCTCGACGGCCTGGGCGAGCCGCACGACCTCGTCGAGGGTGGAGCCGCCGGGCACCAGGTCGAGCATGGAGAGGCGGTAGACGATGATGAAGTCCTCGCCGACCCGCTCGCGGACCCGGCGGACGATCTCCACCGGGAAGCGCATCCGCCGCTCGTACGTGCCGCCCCACTCGTCCTCGCGGTGATTGGTCGCGGCGACGATGAACTCGTTGACCAGGTACCCCTCGGAGCCCATGATCTCGACGCCGTCGTACCCGGCGCGGCGGGCGAGTTCGGCGCAGCGGGCGAAGTCCTCGATGGTCTGCTCGACCTGCTCGGCGGTGAGCGCGTTGGGCGTGAAGGGGCTGATCGGGGCCTGGATCGCGCTGGGGGCGACCAGGTCGCGGTGGTAGGCGTAGCGGCCGAAGTGCAGGATCTGGAGGGCGATCCTGCCGCCGGCGGCGTGCACCGCGTCGGTGACCACGCGGTGCCTGTCGGCCTCCTCCTCGGTGGTCAGCATCGCGCCGCCCTCCCAGGGGCGCCCGGCCTCGTTGGGGGCGATGCCGCCGGTGACGATCAGGCCGACGCCGCCGCGGGCCCGCTCGGCGTAGAAGGCGGCCATCCGCTCGTAGCCGCCGGGGGCCTCCTCCAGGCCGACGTGCATCGAGCCCATGATCACGCGGTTGGGCAGGGTGGTGAAGCCGAGGTCGAGCGGGCTGAGCAGGTGCGGGTAGCGGTTGCTGCCGGGGTGGGCGCTCATCGACGTCTCCTGGGGCGCGGGCGGGAAGTGGACCGGGGAGTGGACCGGGGCGTTGTGAACCGGGGGCGTTGTTACCGCAGGGTAGGGGACGGGCGGCGGGGTATGCAACTAGTTGCATAAGGCTCTCCCGGGTCGCCGGGAGGGCCCTCCGGATGGCTCGAACACGGCTCCGGGGACCGACCGGACGCGTATCGTCGTGTCCCGGACATCGCGGGGGCGTCGCGGGGGGACATCGCATCGCGGGGACGCCGCGGACTCGAAGCTCGGGACTCAGGAGAGGAGCGACCGTGCGCGGTGGCTCGGTGGCCGTGGTCGGGGGCAGCATCGCCGGGAGCGCCTTCGCCGGCGCGGCCGCCCGGCTCGGCGCGGAACGGGTGGTGGTGCTGGAACGCAGCCCCGGGCACCTGGAGGACCGCGGCGTGGGCCTGTGCACCCACAACGACCGCTTCGACGAACTGGTCCGGGCCGGACACCTCGATGCGGACACCCGCCGCCACCGCCTCACCGTCCGCCGCTGGGTCGCCCGGGGCGCGGCCGGCGAGGGCGACGGGCCGGACGGCTGCGGGCGACTGCTCTGGGCCCAGCCCTTCCCGTTCCACTCGCACCACTGGGGCGTGCTCTGGCAGGCCCTGCGTGAACGGATGCCCGAGCAGGTCGAGTTCCGGCTGGGTGCCACGGTGACGGCCGTCGGCAACGAGCCGCGCGGGGGCGAACCGGACGGCGGCGGGTCGGAGGGCCCCCAGGCCGAGCCGGACGGCACCCGGGCCGAGACGGACGGCGCCTGGGTCGAGACGGACGGCGGCCGCGAGACGTACGACCTGGTGATCGGCGCCGACGGCTACCGCTCGGTGGTCCGCGAGGCCGTCTGCCCGCAGGCCGAGCCCGAGTACGCCGGGTACGTGTGCTGGCGAGGCAGCTACGACGCCGCCCTGCTGGCCGAGCTGCCCGGCGGCGCGGCGCCCTGGCCGGAGGAGCAGTGCATCACCGCCTGCTACCCCGGCGGCCAGGTGGTGATCTACCGCATCCCCGGGGTCGCGCCCGGCCGCACCCAGGTGAACTGGGTCTTCTACGCCCCCACCCCCGCCTGGCTGCGCCTGGACGGCCCGACCAGCATCCCGGCGGGCAGCCTCACCGACCCGCAGGTGGACGAGCTGCGCCGGCTCGCCGAGCGGTACCTGCCGCCGTACTGGGCCGGCCTGGTCACCCTGACCCCGCGCGAACGGACCTTCCTCCAGCCGGTCTACGACCTGGCGGCCCCGGCCCGGACGGCCGGACGGCTGCTGATCGGCGGGGACGCGGCCACCGTGGTGCGCCCGCACAACACCAGCGGCGCGGTGAAGGCGATCCAGGATGCCCACGCCTTCGAGCTGGCCGGGCGGGAGGCCGGCTCCTGGGCAGCTCTGCTGGCCGCCTACGACCGCGAACGGACGGCGGCCGGGCGGGAGTTGGTGGAGCTGGGCCGCACCCTGGGCCGGGCCCAGGTCACCGCGGCACCGGACTGGTCGGGGATGGACGAACCGGCCATGACCGCCTGGTGGCACCACCAGTTCACCGGCGGCGGGGGCTTCGGCGGCCACGCGCTCGGCCGTACCGACTGAGCGCGTGGCCGTGACTGCCGAACCCCGGTCGACCCGCTTCGGGCGAACGGGCGTCGACCGCTACCGACTGGCGACGGTCAGACGTTGACGCCGTAGTCGGTCGCGATGCCGCGCAGGCCGGAGGCGTAGCCCTGGCCGATGGCGCGGAACTTCCACTCGTTGCCGTTGCGGTACAGCTCGCCGAAGACCATCGCGGTCTCGGTCGAGGCGTCCTCGGTCAGGTCGTAGCGCGCGATCTCCAGGCCGTTGGCCTGGTTGACGATCCGGATGAACGCGTTGCGCACCTGGCCGAAGTTCTGCAGCCGGGCGTCGGCGTCGTAGATCGACACCGGGAAGACCACCTTGGCCACGTCGGCCGGGACGCGGTCCAGGTCGACCTTGATCTGCTCGTCGTCCCCGTCTCCGCCGCCGGTCAGGTTGTCGCCGCTGTGCTCGACCGAACCCTCGGGGCTGCGGAGGTTGTTGAAGAAGACGAAGTGCTGGTCCGAGACCACCTTGCCCAGCGCGTTGCACAGCAGCGCACTGGCGTCCAGGTCGTAGTCGGCCCCGGTGGTGGTGCGCACGTCCCAGCCGAGACCGACGATCACGGCGCTCAGACCGGGCGCCTCCTTGCTCAGCGAGACGTTGCCGCCCTTGGCCAGCGAAACTCCCACAATGCCCTCCTCTGATCTCTCCCTGTGGACGAATCTACAACACTGTAGAGATCACGAGAATCCGTCTGCAGGCGGGCCCACCCCGGGAATTTCTCCGGGTCGCACACGGGAACCCTGCGGGGGAACAGCCGCCGGCCCGGCCAGGACGTCACCGCACGGCGTCGATCTCGATCCGCAGCGCACCGTTCTCGGCCGTCGCCCTGCGGCCCCAGCCCAGCAGCAGGCCGAGCACCTCGCGCTCGGCGGCCGGGAGCCGGGCCAGGTCCACCTGCTCGATCTCCCGGACCAGCGCGGCCATCGACGGCTGCCGGATCCGGCTGCTGAAGTCGAGGTCCGGCTCGTGGCGGGCGAGGGTGGGCAGGGTCCGCGCACCCAGACGGCGCAGGACGGCCCGCAGGGCGCCGCCGTCGACCCAGGCCTCCAGCCGCCCGGGCTGCGGCGCCGGGCCGGCCCCGCGCCCCGTCCTCGCCTTGACCGGCACCCGGTACAGGCCGAGGACGTACTCGTCCTCGGCCACCTCCTCGTCCGGCCCGTACGGCCGCAGGCCGCCCGCTGTGCTCCGCATGCCGAGCACCCTAGCGACCTCCCGCCCTAGACTGGCAGTGGACTTCCCCTCGTCCGCTCTTCCCCCGTTCCCCCTCGTCGGCTCGCCGCCGTCTCCCCTCGTCGCAGGCCCGGTCGCCGGAGGTCCCGATGCGCCAGCGGTACAGCTTCCACCTCGACCAGGGCGGGCACTCGGTGACCGTCAACGTCCGGTCCGGCTGGATCACCGAGACCGAGCTGCTGGTCGACGGCAAGGAGTGCGACTTCCACCGCGTCCACGGGCACGGCGACTATCCACTGACCCTCACCGCCCAGGTCGCCGAGGAGCCGCCGACCCCGCCGAGGCCGCTCGCGGTGCGGCTGGACCGCACCGGCCGGGCCGAGCACCCGCTCTCCTGCGTCCTGGAGCTGTCCGGCGCCGAGCACCCGATGCCCGAGCGCACGGCGCGCTGATTCCGCTTCCTCCCCCCGCGAATTCCGCCTCCTCCGCACGGCCGCGCCCATCCACGGCCGCCTTCCGAGGGCGTGGAGCCGGAGACCCCGTTCCCCGTTCGTGGCCGACCCCCTCGGTCAACCCTCGACCGTCCGCGATCCCCTTCGGTGCACCGAAACCACCCGTTCGGGCGGTTTGCCCGCAAATGCCACCAAACCTTACGATCCACCGTCCGGACCCACCGGCCCGGACCCCCACGACGAAAGCCCTCCCATGACCACCCCCGCGACCCCTGACGCCTTCGACACCCTCCTGGGCGAGGCGATGGCCGGCTCCGAGCGCTTCGGCCACCGCCAGCACGTCCGGCTCACCTGGCTCGCGGTGCGCCGCCACGGCGCCGCCGACGCCCTCACCCTGGTCGGCGAGGGCATCCGGCGCACGGCCGCCAAGGCGGGCGCACCGCAGAAGTTCCACGTCACCATGACCCGCGCCTGGGTCGAGCTGGTGGCCCACCACGCCGACGCCGCACCGGACTTCGACACGTTCGCGGCCCGCCACCCCGAGCTGCTCGACAAGGAGCTGCTCACCCGCCACTACCGGCCCGGGACGCTCGCGGGCGAGCGGGCCCGGACCACCTGGGTGGAGCCGGACCTCGCCCCCTTCCCCCGGGCCGCTCAGCCGTCCTGACGCCGCCCGGCACGCTCCTCGACGGTCCCCTCGACGATCTCCTCGACCGCCTTCCTTGCCCGCTCGGCGTCCTCCGCGACCAGCCCGATCCTGGTGCGGCGGTCGAGCACGTCGGCCGCGTCCAGCGCGCCCTCGTGGCTGACGGCGTAGGCGATCTCGGCGCGGGTCACGTCCAGGCCCTCGGCGATCGGCGTCAACTCCCCGGCCGCCAGCACCTCGTGGGCCGCGCCGCCGTGGCGGGCGAGCAGTGAGGCGGGCACCCGCCCGGCGGTTCCGCCCTCCGGGACCCCGGCGGGCAGCGGGCGGCTGTCCCCGTGGCCGGGGGCGCCGACCAGCGGCAGCCGGGCCGTCCAGCAGGCGCGGGCGGGCAGGCCGCGCAGCCGGACGGCGGCGTCCACCGCGTCCTCGGCCATCCGGCGGTAGGTGGTGAGCTTGCCGCCGACCACGGTGATCACCCCGGACGGGCTCTCCAGCACCGCGTGCTCGCGGGAGATGTCGGCGGTGCTGCCGTCCCCGGTGTCGATCAGCGGGCGCAGCCCGGCGTAGGCGCCGATCACGTCCGCCCTGGTCAGGGCGGTGGCGAGGGCGGCGTTGACGGTGTCGAGGAGGAAGGAGCACTCGGCCTCGGTGGGCTGCGGCTCGTCCGGGATCGGGCCCGGGGCGTCCTCGTCGGTCAGGCCGATCGCGACCCGGCCGAGCTGCTGCGGGAGGGCGAAGACGAAACGGCTGGTGGAGCCGGGCACCGGCACGGTGAGGGCGGCGGCCGGGTTGCCGAGGGCCTTCGCGTCCACCAGCAGGTGGGTGCCCCGGCTGGGCCGGAGCCGGATCGAGGTGTCCACCTCGCCCGCCCAGACGCCGGTGGCGTTGACCACCGCGCCGGCCCGGACGGCGAGTTCCCGCCCGGTCAGGGTGTCGACCAGCCGGGCTGAGGTGCCGGTGACCTGCTCGGCGCGCACCCTGGTCAGCACGCTGGCACCGTACTGCGCGGCGGTCCGGGCCAGTGCGACCACCAGCCGGGCGTCGTCCACGAGTTGGCCGTCGTGGGCGACCAGCGCGCCGCGCAGCCCGTCCGTCCGCACGCCCGGCACCAGCCGGCGGGTCCGGTCGGCGTCGATCCGGCGCACCCGGGGCAGCAGCGCGCCCGGGGTGCCGGCCGTCAGGCGCAGCGCGTCCCCGGCGTGGAAGCCGGTACGGATCAGCGCGGCCTGGCCGGGGCGCAGCAGGTCCGGGAGCAGCGGCACCAGTTGGGGCAGTGCGCGGATCAGGTGCGGGGCGGTGCGGGTCATCAGCACGCCGCGCTCCACCGCGCTCTCCCGAGCCACCTTGATCCGCCCGGAGGCGAGGTAGCGCAGGCCGCCGTGCACCAGCTTGGAACTCCAGCGGCTCGTCCCGAAGGCGAGGTCACGGGCCTCGACCAGCACCGTGCGCAGGCCGCGCGAGGCCGCGTCCAGGGCCACTCCGGCACCCGTGACGCCGCCGCCGATGACCAGGAGGTCGATCCGGGCGTCGTCGCCGAGCGCCTCCAGCTCCGCCGCCCTTCGGACGGCGTTGAGCCGGGAGGTCCCGGCGTGCGGACCGGTGTACGGGCCCGCGTGCGAACCGAAGGACGGACCGGTGTGCGAGCTGGAGTGCGGACCGGTGTGCGGGCCTGCGGTGGGGGTCATGGCGCGAGGTATCCGTTCAGTGCTCTGGCCAGTTCGCGCCGCCAGGCCGCCTCGGGCAGCAGGGAGGCGACCATGCGGTGCGACTGGACGGTGGACTGGGCTGTCAGCAGGACCATGGCGGCCAGTTCGAGCGGCTCGCCCTCCCGGATCGAGCCGTGCGCCTGGCCCTGCTCGATGCCGGTGCGCAGTGCCTCCAGCAGGCCGCGCTGGCTGGCGCCGAGCCGCTCGACGACGTACTCGAGCAGCAGGTCGGAGTCGTCGGAGCGCAGCAGCGCGCCGATCACCGGGTGGTCGCGCAGCCGGACGGCGATCTCCACGGTCCGTTCGACGAAGGCCTCCCGGTCCCGGCCGGTCGGCACGGCGGCCTCCAGGGTGGCCAGGATCTCCCGGGTGAGCAGCGCGCCGATCACCGCCCGGACGTCCGGCCAGCGGCGGTAGACGGTCGGCCGGCTGACCCCGGCACGGCGGGCGATCTCGGCGAGCTGGGTGCGGCGCACGCCGAGGTGGACCATCAGGTCGGCGGCGGCGTCCAGGATCGCGTCGTCGGTGCTGCGGGCCCCCGGGACCTGGCCGGTGCCCCCGTGGGTCTGGCCCGGCGTCTCGGGCTCGTCGTTACTACTTGACATGATGTGTGAAACTGTAACGCATGGCACCTGAGACGCAAGCGGGACCGGCCGGCGCCGCACTTCCGCTCCCCCCGATGAAGTGGGACGCCTGGGGCGACCCGGCCCTGGCCAAGGAGCTGTCCGCCGACATCAAGGGACTGCTCGCCGCCGCCCTCGGCGTCACCGGCGACGCCGCCCCCGGGCCGAGCGCCGACGAGGTCGTCCTGCACCCGTCCCGGCTCTCCGCCGAGGACCTCGACGCGCTGGCCGGCGCGGTCGGCAAGGAGCACGTCAGCGCCGCCGACGCCGACCGGCTGCCGCGCGCCGGCGGCAAGTCCACCCCGGACCTGCTGCGCCGCCGCAGCCGCGAGGCGCAGGACGCCCCCGACGCCGTCGTGCTGCCCGGCAGCGAGCAGGAGGTCGCCGCCGTCCTCGCGGTGTGCGCCGAACGCCGCATCGCCGTCGTCCCGTTCGGCGGCGGCACCAGCGTGGTCGGCGGCCTCGACCCCGAGCGCGGCGGCCTCGCCGCCGTCGTCTCCCTCGACCTGCGCCGCTTTGACCAGCTGCTCGACCTGGACGAGACCTCCGGCGAGGCCGTCCTCGGCGCCGGCCTCACCGGCCCGGCCGCGGAGGAGCTGCTCGCCGAGCGCGGCTGGGAGCTCGGCCACTACCCGCAGAGCTTCCGCTACGCCACCATCGGCGGCTTCGCGGCCACCCGCTCCTCCGGCCAGGACTCGGCCGGGTACGGGCGCTTCGACGAGATGGTGCGCGGGCTGCGCGTCGTCACCCCGGCCGGGGTGCTCGACCTCGGCCGCGCCCCCGCCTCCGCCGCCGGCCCCGACCTGCGCCAGCTCTTCCTCGGCTCCGAGGGCACCCTCGGCGTGATCACCGCCGTCCGGCTGCGCGTCCACCCGCTGCCCGCCGTCAAGGCGTACGAGGCGTGGAGCTTCCCCGACTTCGCCACCGGCACGGCCGCGCTGCGCGCCGTCGAGCAGCAGGGCACCGGCCCGACCGTGATCCGGCTCTCCGACGAGGCCGAGACCATGATCAACCTGGCCATGACCGAGCAGATCGGCGGCGCCCCGGCGGTCAGCGGCTGCCTGGCCGTCACCGTCTTCGAGGGCGGCGCCGCCCAGGTCGCCGCCCGGCAGCAGCTCACCCGCGACGCCCTGCTCGCCGCCGGCGGCACCTCGCTCGGCGAGGGCCCCGCCCGGGCCTGGGAGCACGGCCGGTTCAGCGCCCCCTACCTGCGCGACTCGCTGCTCGCCGCGGGCGCGCTGTGCGAGACCCTGGAGACCGCGGCCTCCTGGAGCCGGCTGCCGGCCCTGCGGGCCGCCGTCACCGAGGCGCTCACCGGCGCCCTGCCCGGCTCCCTGGTGCTCTGCCACGTCTCGCACGTCTACCCGACCGGCGCCTCGCTCTACTTCACCGTCGTCGCCGCCCTCGGCGAGGACCCGCTCACCCGCTGGGGTACCGCCAAGCGCGCCGCCGGGGACGCCATCCTCCGCACCGGCGGCACCATCAGCCACCACCACGCCGTCGGCGCCGACCACCGGCCCTGGATGACCGAGGAGATCGGCGACCTCGGCGTGCGCATCCTGCGCGCCGTCAAGGCCGAACTCGACCCGGCGGGCATCCTCAACCCGGGCAAGCTGATCCCGTGAACGACGTGAGAACCGTCCGCAGGGTCGCCGTTCTCACCAACCCGGCGGCGGGCATCGGCCACGCCGAGCCCGCCGCCCACCGGGCCACCACCCGGCTGCGGGCCCTCGGCGTCGACGTCGAACCGCGGGCCGGGCGCTCCCCCGAGGACGCCGTCCGGCTCGCCCGCGAGGCGGCGGCCGACGGCGTGGACGCGGTGGCCGTGGTCGGCGGCGACGGCATGATCAACCTCGCCCTCCAGGCCCTGGCCGGCACGCCCGTCCCGCTCGGCGTGATACCGGCCGGCACCGGCAACGACCACGCCCGCGAGTACGGCCTGCCGCTCGGCGCCCCCGAGGCCGCCGCCGACGTCATCGCCGCCGGGCGCACCCGCGGCGTCGACCTCGGCCGGATCACCGGCCCGGACGGGGCGGTGCGCTGGTACGGCTCCGTCCTCGCCACCGGCTTCGACTCCCTGGTCAGCGACCGCGCCAACCGGCTGCGCTGGCCGCGCGGCCGGATGCGCTACAACCTCGCCATCGCCGCCGAGTTCGCCAACCTCCGCCCGCTGCCGTTCCGCATCACCCTCGCCGACGGCACCGTCATCGAACGCGACCTCACCCTGGCCGCCGTCGGCAACACCCGCAGCTACGGCGGCGGCATGCTGATGTGCCCCGCCGCCCTGCCCGACGACGGACTGCTCGACCTCACCCTCGTCGACGCCATGCCCCGGCTGCGCATCGCCCGCTTCTTCCCCACGCTCTTCAAGGGCACCCACATCACCTACCCGGAGGTCACCACGCTGCGCACCGAAGCCCTGCGGATCGAGTCCCCCGGCATCACCGCCTACGCCGACGGCGAGTTCATCGCCGCGCTCCCGGTGGACGTCGCGGTGGTACCGGACGCCCTGCGGGTGCTGGTGCCGTGAGGGGCTGACGCCGCCGTCCGGCCGTCGGGGTGCCGCCGGACCGCGGTGCCGGTCTCACCCCGCCAGGCGGCGGCGCCACAGCAGCGGGCGTATCTCGACGGCCTGGGACGGGTCGCCGTTCCAGACCGTCGGCAGGCCGGCCTCCGCCAGGGCGGCGACCACCTCCTTCCCGACCGCGGCGGTGGCCGCCGGGGAGCCGTCGAAGCCGCCGTACAGCAGGGACAGTCCGTGGCCGAGGGCGGCGGATTCGGTGCCCTGGGCGTGGAAGTAGACGAAGCCGCGGGCGTCGGCCTCGCCGGCCTCGGCGATCTCGGCGTCGCCGCAGGAGCGGCAGCAGCCGAAGTCCTCCCGGGCCGTGATGCCGCCCGCCTCCAGGGCGGCGAAGGCCCGGGCCAGGCGCTCCGGATCCGTCTCGCCGATCCAGCCGGTCTGCTCGCCGACCCGCTCCAGCCAGAGCCGGTCGGCGAGTTGCTCGGCCTGGGGGCGCGAGAGCGGGCGGCGGTCGCCCGCGACCAGGTGCTCCTCGGCCTGCTCGGCGAGCCGGGCGCGGTCGGTGTAGCCGCAGGCCAGCGTCAGCCGCAGCCGGTCCTCCAACTCCCGCCGCTCGCCCGCCTCCAGGTCGATCGGCGGCACCGGCGCCGGCGCCGGGCCCAGGTCGAGCGGCTGCCAGTCCAGCCCCTCGTCCCAGCCCGCCGCACCGCGCGCCCAGCCCGTCATCGCCGCGACCACCGGCTCGGGCCCGTCCAGCCGCACCTCGAAGTGCCGCTCGGCGGAGCCGTCCCGGTGCTCCAGCGTGTACTCCTCGCCGTCGGCGTGCCACACCTGCACGTACACGTCCGGCAGGTCCGGTATCCGCTCCACGACGAGGAAGCGGTCGTCCGGCGCACCGATGCGCCGGACCATCCCCGCGAGGTCGTCCGCGGACACCCTCAGGTGCCGCGTCTCGTTCGTCTGCACCGTGATCGCCAGCATGACGTCACCGTTGCACACGGCACTGACAATCCCCGTGGCCGATCCCCGGCGGCCGATCCCCGCAACAGATCCGGCGGTTCAGGCCCGCCACGCCCGTACCCGGCCGGCCGGCAGCGCCACGGCCGCCGCCACGGCCGCCGTCTCCAGCGGCACGCGGTTCTCCCGCCCCGGCCCCTCCACCACCGTGAACCCGTCGTCCCAGGCCGCGGCGGCCTCGGCGGCGAACGTCCCGTCGTCCGTGCTCAGGCCCCCTGGACGAGGGACTTCAGCTCGCCGACGCTCTCGGTGAGGGTCGGTTCGCCGGAGCCCGGGTCGACGGTGAAGACGCGGTAGCCGGCGTCGGTGGTGACCCTGACCCGGCCGGACCCGGCCCACTCCGCCGCGACGAACTCCCCCTGGCCCCGGAAGCCGCCCGTGTGGAGGGCGAGGACGTCCCAGCGGCGGGTCGCCAGGCCGGTGCCGGTCTCCAGCCGGACGAAGTAGCGCCCGTTGTAGCCCTCCGGATCGTCGTGGTGGGCCACCGTCAGGACGTGGTCCGCCCGCTCCGGGGAGGCGGTGCGGCTCACCCCCTGGACCTTCGGTCCGAACATCTGCAGGACGTGGCCGCCACCCGACAGCAGCAGCCCGAACACCGCGAACGCCGACGCCAGCCCGCCGACGACGTCCCACCGGCCGCGGACCACGACCGCGGCCAGCAGCAGGACGGCGGCCAGGCCGAGCATCGCCCACGGCCGGTTCAGGACGTCGGCCGCCACCGCCCGCCCGCCGTTGCCGGACTCCATCCGCCCCACCGCCCACAGCGCCGGCGGCAGCAGCAGCGCGGTGACGGCCACGATGCCGCCGGCTCTCCCACGGTTCGCCATCGAACCCCCTCCTCGGTTTCCGGGCATCCTGGGGCGCTGCCCGCCCCGGCCCGGCCGAGAGGTTCTCCGGTGCCCCGGTACCGCCGGTCTGCTAGCCTCCTGGAGGCCGTGCGAGAGAACGAGGAGGTGGTACCCGTGAACGTTTCGACATGGGTGCTCTCCTCCGGGGTCACGGTCGGGCGATAGGTCGTCGTCCGGGAGCGCCGTTCCAGTGCACTCCCGAAAGGCACGACCATGCGTTTCACTTCCGAACAGCACCTCGACGGCGGCGTCCTCGAGCGTGGGTTCACCCTCGGCGAGATCCCCGGCATCCTGTGGACGCCCGCATCCGCCTCCCCGTCCGAGCCGGTCCCGCTGGTCCTGCTCGGCCACCCCCCGCTCGGACTGCGCAGGATGCACCCCCGGCTGGTCGCCCGGGCCCGACGCTGCGCGGCGGACGGCTTCGCCGCGGCCACCATCGAGCTCCCCGGCAGCGGGGACCGGCCCCGCTGGGCCGCCCTCGAGCAGGCGCGCGCCGACCTGCGCCGGGCCATGGAGGCCGGCGAGCCGGTCGGCGAGGAGATCGTCGACGCCCTCGTCCTCCCGCTCGTCGACAAGTCCGTCCCGGAATGGCGGGCCGCCCTGGACGCCCTCCTCGCCCTGCCCGGGATCGGCGGCCCGGTCGGGTACTCGGGGGGAGTCATCTCCATCGGCGTCCGGCTGGCGGTGGTCGAGCCGCGCATCGTGGCCGCCGGCCTCTTCGCCGGGAGCCTCGTTCCCCGTGCCGTGTTCGAGGAGGCCCGCCGGGTCACCATTCCGCTGCACGTCCTCCTGCAGTGGGACGACGAGGGCAACGACCGGCAGGCATCCCTGGACCTGTTCGACGCCTTCGGCTCCCGGGAGAAGACGCTGCACGCCAACATGGGCGGGCACACGGGCGTCCCGCGGTTCGCGGGCGAGGACGCGGCCGGGTTCTTCGCCCGGCACCTGCGCCAGCCGCAGGCCGGTCCCGGTGGACGGTAGGCAGTAGGCCGGTGCCGGCCGGCCGTCGCGATCGAGGAGGGCGCGGGCCCTCCTCGATTCGCGGCGCGCCGGCCGGTGGCTCCCGGCCCGGCCGCCGGGAAAACCGGGTGACCCGGCGGAAGGGGGTCGGGTAGCGTGCCGGGCATGTCGAGCCCTGAGGCATCCAGGGTGGGGGCTTTCGGTCACGCGCCGTCAGCCCCCTGAAACCCCGGAGATCCTGAACCACCGAGGTCCGAGCGAGCGCCACGCCTGCGCCGCCCGGGGGTTGAGCGTGCGGTGACGAGACATCCGTCCTCCTCGTTCCCACCGCCCCGCTTCGGAGCCTCTCGATGCCCCTTCCGCTCTATCTGCTCGCCCTGGCCGTGTTCGCCATGGGCACCTCGGAGTTCATGCTCGCCGGGCTGCTGCCCGGACTCGCCGCCGATCTCGGCGTCACCGTCGGTACGGCCGGCGGGCTGACCTCGGCCTTCGCGGTCGGGATGGCGGTCGGCGCGCCGCTGATGGCCGGGCTCGCCCGCGGCCGGTCGGGGCGCGGCAGCCTGCTCGGGTTCGTCCTGGTGTTCGCGGCGGCGCACGCCGTCGGGGCGGTGACGACGAGCTTCCCGGTGCTGGTGGCCACCCGGGTGGTCGCCGCGCTCGCCAACGCCGGGTTCCTGGCGGTGGCGCTGACCACCGCCGCCGCGCTCGTCCCGGCGGACCGCAAGGGGCGGGCGCTCGCCGTGCTGCTGTCGGGGACGACGGTGGCGACGGTCGCCGGCGTCCCGGGCGGGGCGGTGCTGGGCGCGCTGTTCGGGTGGCGCGCCGCGTTCTGGGCCGTCGCGCTGCTCTGCCTGCCGGCCGCCGTCGGCATCGCCAAGGGCCTTCCGCCCGTTGCCCCGTCGACCGACCGGGCCGCGGCCCCGGACCCGGCCCCGGCCCTGCGCGCGGAGCTCGGCGAGCTGCGCCGCCCCCCGCTGCTCCGCGCGATGCTGCTCGCCGCGCTGGTGAACGCGGCGACCTTCGGCGGCTTCACCTTCCTCTCCCCCGTGGTGACCGGCCCGGCCGGGCTGGGCGACCTGTGGGTGCCGGTCGCGCTGGTGCTGTTCGGGGCCGGGTCGTTCGCCGGGGTCACCGTCGCCGGGCGGCTCGCGGACCGGCGCCCCGGCCTGGTCCTCGCCGTCGGCGGCCCGCTGCTGCTGGCGGGCTGGCCCGCCCTGGCCGTCCTGGCGGACGCGCCGGGCGCGCTGCTGCCGCTGGTGTTCCTGCTGGGCGGGCTGTCCTTCGCGGTCGGCGGCACGCTGATCACCCGGGTGCTGTACGAGGCGGCCGGCGCCCCCGCGCTGGCCGGCGCCTACGCGACCGCCGCCCTCAACCTCGGCGCCACGGCCGGCCCGCTGCTGGCCGCCGCCTCCCTCGGCACGGCGGCCGGTGACCTCGGCCCGTTCTACGCGGGCGGCCTGCTGGTCGCCGCCGCACTGCTCGTCGCGGCGGTGCGGCCGCGGCTCGGCTGAGCCCTGCCGGAGCCGGCTGCGGGCGGCGGCGGAAGCCGGCCGCCGCCCGCGGCGCGGTGGGCCGCTCCTGGTCCGGCGTGTCGACCGGCACCCGGGCGTGCACGCCGGCCGGCGCCTGTCGATCGCCCGGGCGGCGGGGCCGGGCCCGGCACCCAGGAGACCGGCCCCGACGGTGCAACTCCGCTGCCCACGGCGGCCGGTGGCCCGGTGACGCCCCGCCGGGGACCGGCCCTGACAGCCGGCTCCCCCACCCGCGACGACCCGCGCCGCAGCCCGACGCAGGGTGACTGCCTGCCGGGACCGACCCCCGTACGGCCCCGGCACGCCCCCTCCCCCGCTACCCGACCACCCGCAGCACGATCTTGCCCTGGATGTGCCCCCGCTCCGCCCGGCGGTGGGCGGCGACGGCCTCCCGCAACGGGTAGACGCCGTCCACGGCCACCCGGACTCGGCCGTCCGCCAGCAGCAGGGCGAGTTCGGCGAGGTCGCCGCCGCTGGAACGGACCTGCCACAGGCCCTCGTTCAGGGCCACCCCGAGTTCCGCGGCCCGCTCGGGCCGGTAGTCGCCGAGGAAGCAGGACACCAGTCGGCCCCCGCGCCGCAGGGCGCCCAGCAGGCGGTGGGCCTCGGGGCCGCCGACGGTGTCGACCAGCAGGTCGGCGCCCTGGACGGCCTCGGCGGCCGGGGTGCGGGTGTAGTCCACGAAACGGTCGGCGCCGAGGCCGTGCAGGAACTCCTCGTGCCGCCCGGAGGCGACCGCGACGACCTCCTCCGCCCCGGCCAGGCGCAGGAGTTGGACCGCGAGGTGTCCGATCCCGCCGGCCGCGCCGACCACCACGGCCGATCCGCCCCCGGCGTAGCCGAGGCGCTTGTACAGGAACTGGAAGGCGGTCAGCCCGGCCATCGGGACGGCGGCGGCCTCGACGTGCCCGAGGGCAGCCGGTTTGCGCGCCAGGTCGGCGGCCGACGCGACGACGTACTCGGCGTAGCCGGACGGGCGGCCGGGGAAGCCGAGGAGTCCGAAGACCTCGTCGCCGACGTTCCAGCCGGTGTCGGGGCCGCCGAGTTCCGCGACCACGCCGGAGACGTCGGTGCCGAGGGTCAGCGGCAGCGGCCAGTCGGGCCGCCGTTCGGCCGGGATGGTGGTGAAGCCGCTCCGGACGTACCAGTCGGGCGGGTTGACGCCCGCCGCGTGGACGCGGACCAGCACTTCTCCGGGCCCCGGGACGGGCCTCGGCACCTCCTCGTACCGCAGCACCTCGGGTCCGCCGTAGGCGTGCAGCCGGACGGCTTTCATCGTGTTCTCCGTGGCCATGTGCTCTCCCCCGACGCAGGACGGACGGGCTCCGACTAGAATCCGGAGCGCCGCTCCGGAAAGCTAACCGGAGCAGTGCTCCAGTTGTCAACGGCGAGGAACCCCATGCCCCTTGAACCGCAGACGGCGCCCCGCGCCGACGCCCAGCGCAACCGCGACCGGATCCTGGCCGAGGCGGCCGCCCTGATGGCCGACGAGGGCACCCAGGCCTCCCTGCGGGACGTCGCCCGCCGCGCCGGGGTCGGCCTCGGCACGCTCTACCGGCACTTCCCCACCCGCGAGGACCTGCTGGCGGCCCTGCTCGGCCGCCGCTTCGAACTCCTCACCGCCCGCGCCGACACCCTCGCCGCCGCCGAACCGGCCGGCCCCGCCCTGACCACCTGGCTCCACGAGTTCCTCGACGCCGCCGCCTACCGGGGCCTGCCCGCCACCCTGATGGCCACCCTGCAGGACCCGGAGTCCGCCCTGCACGCGAGCTGCCTGCGGATGCGCCAGGCGGGCGGGCGGCTGCTCGCCGCCGCCCAGCAGGAGGGACTGATCCGCCCGGACGTCACGGCGCTCGACGTCTTCGTCCTCGTCAACGCCCTGAGCTGGACCGCCGACCAGGGGCCTACCCTCGCCGAGCGCCGCGACCACCTCTTCGGGCTGGTCATGGACGGCCTGCGGCCCCGCTGACCCCACCGGCGCCGAAGGCCGTGCCGAACTCGCCGTCCCCCGGCCACGGTTCACACCCCCGGGGTCGCCGCCACCCGCCCGTCGGCGATCGCCGCGACCAGCTCGCCGTGGTCGGCCGCCGTCCGGTCGGCGTAGCGCAGCGCGAAGTCGGCGACCGCCTCGGCGAAGGTGTCGGCGCTGCCGAGGTAGCCGGCGATGGCGAGGCGGTCGCCGGTGCGGGCGTGGGCGCGGGCGAGGGTGCGGCCGCAGAGGTCGGCGTAGGCGCGCAGGCCGGAGGGCCGGAAGTCGGCGATGTCCGCAGAGCCCTTCATGTCGCGCAGTTGGCGGCCGTAGAAGTGGCGCCCGGCGGGGCCGGTGGTCCAGCCGAGGAAGATGTCGCTGGCGGCCTGCATCAGGTGCTGGCCGGTGACGACCCGGCGGCCGCCGTGGTGGGCGAGCACCTCGGCGTCCGCCCGCAGCGGCGGCAGGTGGTCCTCCAGCACCGACCGGCCGGCCTCCTTGAGCTGGAGGAACAGCGGGTCGTGCCCGTTCCCGCCCTCCAGCAGCACGATGTAGCAGCGGGTGCCGACGCTGCCCACGCCGACCACCTTGGTGGCCGCCTCGACGAACCGGTAGCGGTCCAGCAGCACCCGGCGGTCCTCCGCGAGGGTGGCCCGGTAGTCGCTGAACACCTTGCCGACGCCGCGCAGTTCGGTCTTCCTCAGCGGTTCGATCAGCGGCGGAGCGCTGATGATCCGGCGCCGCCCGTCGCGTTCCTCGGTGAGCTTGCCGAAGGCCTGGAGGCTGGTGCGGCGCCGGGCGCGCGCGAACTCGGCCTCGGCCCGCCTGCGCTGCCGGGGCTTGGCGAGCAGCGGCAGCAGCTGCGCGGTGTCCACCCGGGCGTACCAGACGTCGAGTTCACCCCGGCCCGCCAGCCGCCGCATCGCGGTCGCGTACCCCTGGGCGGCGGCGAGCGCGGCCCGGCGCGCCCGCCGGTCGTCCTGGCCGTTGTCGCGGGCGGCGACGGCGACGCTGGCGGCGAGCCGTTTGACGTCCCACTCGAAGGGGCCGGGGAAGGTCTCGTCGAAGTCGTTGACGTCGAAGAGCAGCGCGCGCTCCGGCGAGGCGTACAGGCCGAAGTTCAACAGGTGGGCGTCGCCGCAGAGTTGGACGGTGAGCCCGGTGTCGGGGAGGGCGCCGAGGTCGGCGGCCAGGACGGCGGCGGCGCCGCGCAGGTAGGCGAACGGGCTCTCCGCCATCCGCCCGTGGCGGATCGGCAGCAGCCGGGCGACCCGGTCCGCGCCCTGCCGTTCCAGCACGCCGAGCGGGTCGGGCCGGTCGGCGGCGGGGATCCACCGGCCGTGGGCGGAGCGGGAGACCCGCTCCCGGGCGGCCCGGCCGTGCCGGCGGCGTTCGGCGGGGGTGGTCATGGCGCGGCTCCGGGCGTCGGCGGGTCCCCTCCTCCCCGCGAGGCTAGGACACGGGTGCCGGAGGGCGCAGCGCGCGCCCTCCGGCGGTCGGCCGTCCGGGTGAACCCCGGCGGCTCAGCGCACCGTGAAGTCCGCCATCATCGCCATGTCCTCGTGCTCCAGGTTGTGGCAGTGCAGCATGTACGCCCCCGCGTAGTCGGTGAAGCGCACCAGCACCTCCACCGCCTCGGCCGGGCGCAGGTCCACGGTGTCCTTCCACCCCGCGTCGTACGGGCCCGGGTCGGCGCCGTTGCGGCCGATCACCTGGAAGTGGTCGAGGTGGACGTGCACCGGGTGGTGCAGGTCGGTGGAGAAGCGCCAGAGCTCGACCGCGCCGAGGGCGGGCGTGGCGATGGACTCCCCCGGCGTGTACGGGCGGCCGTTGATGGTCCAGCCGTCGCCGCGGCTGCGCCGGAAGGTGAAGTCGCGGGTGGCGACGGCGGCGGAGGCGTCCAGGGCCTCGACGGCGGCGAGCCGGTCGGGCACCGTCGCGTCGTCGGCCGGCTGCTTCGCGGTGACGTCGAAGCGCATCACCTCGGCCGTCCGGCCGCTGCCGAAGCGGTTGACCAGCCGGACCTGGGTGCCGGGCTGGTAGCGGGAGAAGTCGACCACGACGTCGAAGCGTTCGGCGGGCGCGATCTCGATGCCGTCGTGCCGGACCGGGGCGGCGAGCAGGCCGCCGTCGGAGCCGATCTGGACCAGGGCGTCGCCGCCGGGCGGCTGCGGGTCGAGTTCGAGCCGGTAGAGCCGGGCGTTGGAGGCGTTGAGCAGCCGCAGCCGGTAGCGGGCCCGGTCGACGTCCAGCCGGGGCCAGGGCGCGCCGTTGACCAGGATGACGTCGCCGAGCACGCCGTTGGCGTAGGCGTCGGTGACGCCCGGCTCGGCGAGCTGCGGGTCGACGGCGGGGTAGCGGAAGGAGCCGTCGGCGGCGAAGGAGCGGTCGGTGATCATCAGCGGCAGGTCCCGCTCGCCGCGCGGCAGCGGCAGCGCGTCCTCCTCGTCGTCGTGCACGAGGTGGAAGCCGGCCAGTCCGCGCCAGACGCCGGGGCCGGTGAAGCCCATCCGGTGGTCGTGGTACCAGAGGGTGGCGGCGCGCTGCTTGCCCGGATAGGTGTAGCTGCGCTCGCCGACGGCGGTGCGGGCGGCGGCGTGGTCCGTCCCGGACATCCCCGCCATGCCGGCCATCCCGGCCATGCCGCCGGCCTGCTGGGCGGCGTCCGCCGAGGACCCCACCGGCAGCAGCAGGTCCACCGGGTAGCCGTCGCTGTCCGCCGGGGTGTGCCCGCCGTGCAGGTGGGTCACCGAGGGCACCGGCAGCTCGTTGCGGTGCTTGACCACCGCCGTCCGCCCGGAGCGGGTGACCACGGTCGGCCCGGGGAAGCCGCCGCCGTACGTCCAGGCCTCGGTCCGCACCCCGGGCAGGATCTCCAGCCGGGCGACCTGCTGGGTGATCTCGTAGTGGTCGGCGGTCGCGTCGGTGCGCACCGGTTGCAGCACGGTCGGCACCGGCAGCGCGGCCCGGAAGGCCTCCGGCAGGTCGAGTTCGCTGCTCAGCAGCTGCCCGGGGCGGCCCTCGGCGAGCAGCCGGGCAACGGAGGGGCCGGCCACCGAGACCAGGGCGCCCGCACCGAGCACGGAGGCGCCGACGCGCAGGAACCGGCGCCGGTTCACTTGACCACCTCGACCGGTCCGCCGGGGCGCGGCAGCCGCCCGGTGCCGTCCGGACCGCCGACGACCCGCGCCTCCCGGGCCGGCAGCGGCAGCCGCCAGGTGCCGACCAGGCCGAACAGCACGCCGCTGACCAGCAGCACGCCGAGCGTGACGTGCACGCCGAGCGCCCGGGCGTAGCCGGCGGTGATCTGGCCGATGACGGCGACGGTGAGCACGGCGGTGGTCCACAGCGGCCAGAGCGGGCCCCGGCCGGGCCACCGGACGGCGACGGCCACCGCGAGCTGGAGCACCACCACGGTGGCCAGCATCATCGCGTTGCCCTCGTGGTCCTTCAGGGAGTCGTAGGTGCCGTTCAGGAAGCTGCCGGCCAGCATGACCTGGAGCAGTGCCAGCAGGGCGAGCAGGGTGGTGGAGGTACGCAGCAGGATCAGCGGCCAGCGGGGCGCGGGGGCGGCAGGAGGACTGCTCATGGTCGGGCTACTCTCTGCGTCGACGGTCTGGCGGGGCGGGCGCGAGCGTAACTGATGCGACGTCACGATCAGCTCTTGAAAAGGTCATCGGACCGTCATGTGGTCCCCATGACCGCCCGCTCGGGGCCGTCGTTCTCACCCGAAGGAAGGGGGTGCCCTTGAGTCGTCCTCAAGAGCACCCCCTTCCTCGCCTCCCGCGGGCCCGCTACTGGCGCGCCGCGCCCAGCCCCGCCGGCCGGGTCCGCAGCAGCGCCCGGACCGGCACCCCGGTCGCCGCGAGGCAGAGCAGCACGGCTCCGGCGGCCAGCGGCAGGGCCAGCATCGGCGGGACGTACGGGGCGGAGTTGGCCACGCCCCGGGCGACCGGCACCAGGGTGACCGCGGCGATCACCGCGCCGACCACCAGCCCGGTCGAGGCCACCAGCAGCGCCTCCCAGCGCATCATGCCGCGCACCTGGCGCCGGGTGGTGCCGGCCAGCCGCAGCAGCGCGACCTCGCGGCGCCGGTCCAGCACCGTCATCACCAGGGTGTTGGCGGCGCTGACGGCGGCGAACCCGCCGAGCACGGCGGCCATCACGGTGTTGGCCCAGCCGTTGACCTCCATCGCCTTGTCGGACTGGGCGACGAACCCGGCCCGGTCGGTCACCGCGGCCCCGGCCAGCCCGCCCAGCCCGGCGGCCACCGCCGCCCGGTCGGCGCCCGGCGCGTCGGCGACCAGCACCTGGCTGTCGTACCCGGCGGTGACGTGCGCGGCCACCGCGGCCCGGGGCAGCAGCGCCTGGCCGACGCCGAGCCCGCGGTCGTACACCGCGACCACGGCGGGCCGGACGGCGGTGCCGTCGCCGAGCCAGAGCGGGACCCGGTCGCCGACCTTGGCGCCGAACGCCTCGGCCAGGGTGGAGCTCAGCGCCACGGTGTCGGGCGCGCGGCCGAGGTCGGCGAGCGCACCGCTGCGCACGCCCAGGTCGAGCACCTTCGGCAGCCGGGCCGGGTCGCCGTCGACGCCGAGCACGGGGGCGGAGCTCAGCTGGTCGCCGTTGCGGTAGACGACGCCGGTGCGCAGCACGCCGACGGCGGTGTCCACGCCGGACACCCGGCCCGCCCGCTCGGCCGTCCCGGCGGGCAGGCCGGGGCCGGTGGCGCCGACCACGTGGTCGGCGGTGACGCCGGCCCGGACGTTCTCGCCGCTGGTGTGGCGCACGGTGCTCTGGATGATCAGCAGGGTGCCGCAGAAGGCGGTGACCAGGACGATCGGGGTGATCGCGGAGGCCAGGCGGCGGGCGTTGGCGCGGGTGTTGTCGGCGGCCAGCGAGCCGGGCGCGCCGCCGGCCCGCAGCGGGGCGCCGAGCACCGCGGCGGCGACCCGGGCCAGCCAGGGGCCGAGCAGGGCGACGGCCATCATGAAGCACATCACCACGCCGAGCGCGGTCTGGGCGGCCTTGGCGCCGTCCAGGGAGGTGGCGATGGCCGCGGCCGCGATGCCGCCGGCGGCGAAGACCAGTCCGAGGACGGTGCGCACCGCGCCCGGGCGGGGCGCTTCGACGGCGGCCTCGCCGAGCGCCTGGGCGGCCCGCATCCGGGACGGCCGGCGGGCGGCCAGGAACCCGGCGGTCAGCGCGGCGAGGGTGCAGGCGAGGACGGCGGCGAGCATCGGCAGCGGGCCGACGTCCAGGCGGACGTCCGCGGGGACGGCGCCGCGCTCGACCAGCTGGTCGAACCACCAGCGGGCGAGGGCGATTCCGGGCAGGATGCCGAGCGCCGCGGCGAGCGGCGCGACCAGCATCGCCTCGGCGGCGATGGTGCGGCGGATCTGGCGCGGGGTGGCGCCGATGGCGCGCAGCAGGGCGAACTCGCGGGCGCGCTGGCCGGTGGCGAGGGCGACGGTGCTCATCACCACGAAGACCGCGGTCATGGTGGCGTAGCCGCCGAAGCTGCCGCCGAGGGCCATCAGCAGGGTGCGGGCTCCGCCGAGGTCGGGGTGCTCGACGGCGCCCCGGTCGTCCCCGGTGAGGACCTTGACGGCACCGGCTCCGGCACCGGCTCCGGCACCGGCGTCGCCGCCGACGGCCTGGCGGACCTGGGCGGCGAGCGCGGCGGTGGTCACGCCCACGCGGGGCTGGACGGCGATGGCGTCGATCCGGCCGGGGTGGCCGGAGAGGCGGTCGGCGGTGGCGTCGGCGAACCAGGCGGTGGGGCCGGCCTGCTGGGCGGCGGCCAGGCCGGAGACCCGGTAGTCCGCGGTGCCGCCCGGCGCGGTGAGCGTGAGGTTCGCGCCGGGCGCGATGTGGGCGGCGCGCGCCGTGTCGGCGTCCAGCACCACCTCGTTCGCGCCGGGCGCGCGGCCCTCGACCAGGGTGTCGCCCGGCCCGGCGATACCGAGCGCGGCGAAGCCCCGGCCGGTCAGGGCCGGCGCCCGGCCGGAGGCGGGCAGCGGGAAAGCGGTGTCCGGGCGGGCCGCCGCGACCCCGGGCAGCGCGGCCAGCCGGCCGGCCAGCGCGGCGTCCGTCCGGGCCCGCTCCGGGGTGGCCTCCTCCGTCGTCTCGGTGTCCGTGCCGACCTTCCGCTGGATCTTCACCGCCTGGTCGGCCGCGACCACCACCGGGGTGTCCGCGTACCGGGCCGGCTTGAGGCTCGCGGTCAGACCGGTCTGCAGCAGCACGCCGCAGGCCACCACCACGGCGGCGCCCAGCAGCAGGGCGACCAGGGTGCCCGCGAAGGACGCGGGCCGGAAGCGCACCGAGGAGCGCGCGAGTCCGTTCGTCATGCCGCGGCTCCCACCGGGCGGGCGGTCAGCGCGACCATCCGGTCCGCGACGGTCTGCGGGCTCGGGTGCGGCAGGTCGTCGACGATCGCGCCGCCGGCCAGGAACAGCACCCGGTCGGCGAAGGAGGCCGCCACCGGGTCGTGGGTCACCATCACCACCGTCGCGCCGAGCGAGTCCACGGCCTGCCGCAGCAGCGCCAGCACCTCGTGCGCGGTGCGGGTGTCCAGCGCGCCGGTCGGCTCGTCGGCGAAGACCACGTCCGGGCGGGTGATCAGCGCGCGGGCGATCGCCACCCGCTGCTGCTGGCCGCCGGAGAGCTGGCCGGGCCGCCGCTTGGCGTGCTCGCCCAGGCCCACCCGGGCCAGCAGCTCCCGTGCCCGGGCCCGGTCCTGGCGCTCCCCGGCGAGGCGCTGCGGGAGCAGCACGTTCTGCTCGACGGTCAGCGAGGGCAGCAGGTTGAAGGCCTGGAAGACGAAGCCGATCCGGCTGCGGCGCAGCTTGGTCAGCCGGTTCTCGCTCAGCGCGGTGATGTCCTCGCCGCCGAGCCGGACCTGCCCGGAGTCCGGGCGGTCCAGGCCCGCCGCGCACTGGAGGAAGGTGGACTTGCCGGAGCCGGACGGGCCCATCACCGCGGTGAAGCTGCCGTGGGCGAGCGCCAGGTCGACCCCGCGCAGCGCGTGCACCGTCGCCTCGCCGCGGCCGTAGGTGCGGCGCACCCCGCGCAGCTCGATCGCGGGGGCCGCCTGCGGGGCCGGGGCGTACCCGCCGTGACCGTCGGCGCCGTAGCCCTCGCGGCCGTATCCGTCGGGGCCGTACCCCTCGGCAGCGTGGCCGCCGGGGCCGTACTGATCCGTCCCGAACTCGTCGGTCCTGCGGCGGTCTTGGCGGCGTGCCATGGGTGGGCCTTCCTTCGGTTCTGCGTCGCTCGTCGTCAACGTGCTCCAACCTAGGGACGACGGGCTCCGCGAACCATGCAGGCCACCGGCGGAACGGCGGTGGGGTTATCCCCCCACCGCTTCGGCGGGAATCCCCAGGTAGGCGGCGCGCAGGACGGCGAGCGCCGGGTGCGCGGGGTCGAAGGCGGTGCCGTCCACGGCCGCCAGCGGGCGCACCCCGACCCCCGCGTTCACCGCGAAGGCGGCGGTGAAGCGGTCCAGCCCGTCGGCGGGCAGCGGCTCGCGGGACTGCGGGCCCCGGTACGCGCCGGACAGCAGCGCCTCCGTCACCCCGGGCAGGCTCGGGCCCTGCGGCCAGACCAGCCGCTCCCCGGCCAGGAAGCCGACGTTCCAGGTCGCGCCCTCGACCACCAGGCCGTCCTCGCCGACCAACAGCACGTCGTCGTAGCCCGCCAGTTGGGCCTGCCGACGGTGGTGCACCAGGCCGAACAGGCCGACGTGCTTCACCTCCGGCAGCTCCCGCCGGTACGCCGCGGTGCGGACCCGCAGCGGGGCGGGCTCGGCCGCCGCGGCCGGGCGGGTGGTCACCAGCAGGGCGGGCGCGGCCGGGGCGGCGGGGCGCTCCAGGCCGAGCGCCGGGTCGTACACGGTGACCCGGACGATCACCGGCGCACCGTCGGCGGGCAGCACCGCGCCGATCCGCTCCCGCACCGCCGCCCGGTCCAGCTCGGCGCCGAACAGCGCCCGGCAGTCCCGGACCAGCCGGTCCAGGTGCAGGGCCAGACCGCGCACCCGGCCCGCCTCGGCGCGCAGGGTGGTGAAGTGCCCGTAGTTGAGCAGCCCCAGCGCGGCCAGCCGCGCCGGGTCGGCGGGGGCGCCGTCGATCTCGATCTCAGCCATCCCCCGAGTCTGCCAGCTGCGGGGACCCGGGCCGCGGCGCGGAACCCGGCAGCGCGGACCGCGGGGGCACTGACTGCGGCGGAACGGACTCCGGCGACGCGCCCTCCGGCAATGCGCTCTCCGGCAGCGGCACTGGGCGGTACGGGCTCACCACCCGCCGGCCCGCCGCCCGGGCCACCCGCTCGAACTCCTCTATCCGGTACGCCAGGCCCTCCGGCTCCCCGGCGTCCGACCAGCGCCACGCCTCCGCCCACCACTGCGGGCCGCGCACCAGCGGCCGGCCCGCCAGCGCCAGGTACAGGGCCAGCGTGGAGCGGGCGTACTCGTGCACCCAGCCGTCGCAGCCCCGGTAGTCCGCCGTCTCGTCCAGCCGCAGCCAGTGGCCCTCCTGCCCGGCGGCCAGTATCGGCACCCAGCCGCGCAGCCGGTCGGCGACCAGCAGGAGCAGCCGGCCGTCCTCCTCCCGCACCCGGTGCAGGGGGAGTTGGGGCATCCGGGCGAAGGAGAGCGAGTGCTTCCAGCCCACCACCCACAGACCCCGGCGCAGGTAGTAGCGGACCGCCGGCTGCCAGGTCCAGTGCGCCTCCAGCCGGAACCCCGGCAGGCCCTCGGCGGTGGCCGCCGCGTACACCTCGTCCAGCGCGGCGGCGGCCAGGCCCCGCCCGCGCGCGGCCGGGGTCACGTAGAGGGAGGAGACGGCGAGCTGGCTCGGGCCCTTGGTCCAGTTGTCCACGGCGACGGTGCCCACCACGGCGCCGTCGTCGTCCTGGATCCAGTAGCGCCGCCGGTACAGCTCACCGCCCGGCCACTCCCGCCCGCTCTCCCCCAGCCGCTCCCGCCAGGCGCGCTCCGCCGGCGGCGCCAGCCCGTCCGGGTCCACCAGCTCGCCCAACCCGCCCTCCACCAGGGACGCCAAGTCCCAGAGCGCGAACCGCCGTTCGTCCCCCGGCCCGGCCGCCCGAAGCCGCGGCCCCGCCGCCAGCCGGTCCTGCGCCCGCTCCACCGCCGCATCCCACGACCTCACCACAGGGCGAGGATAGCGGCGCGGCGGGGACGATCAGTAATCCGGCCGCCACCGAATGTCAGTGCGGGGAGCGGGAGGTGGCGCCGACCCCGCCCCGCCGCCGGGCCGGCCCCGAGGACGGCGCCCGCCGCCGGCGGCCGTCGGGGCGGGGTAGGGAAAACCCGACCACGAGACTCGACCTGGCCGTGATGACCCCGCCGAGCTGCGGCGATGCAATGAAGCGGTGACGAAACGGGCGTGGTGGTGGTGCGGCGGGTGGCTGGTCGCGGCGGGGTGGGCGGGGGCGTTCCCGGTGGTGTCCGGGCTCGGTCCGCACCGGAGTTGGGGCGCCTGGGCGGCCTGCGGGTACCTGCTGGCGGCGCTCGCCGTGGTGCTGGTGCGGCGGCGCGGACGTGAGGTCTCGGTGGCGGTCGCGGCCCTCGGGGCGGTGCTGGTGCCGCTGCTCCTGCTGGTCCTGGACGGGCGGGGGCAGAGCGAGGTCGGGGTGATCGAGCGCTCCGGGTCGCTGCTGCTGCACACCGGCACGCCGTACCTGGCCGAGCCGCGGACCGTCGAGGAGTACACCCCGTACCTCCCCGGGATGGCCCTGCTGGGTCTGCCCCGGGCGCTGCTGGACGGCACCCCGCTGGGCGGCACCCCGCTGGGCGACGCCCGGCTGTGGTGCGCGGCGGTGTTCCTGGTCTGCGTGCTGCGGACGGTGCCCGCCGGGCGCCGGCTCGGCGCCGCCGCGCTCACCGCCTCGCCGGTGGTCGCGCTGCCGCTCTGCGTCAGCGGGGTGGACCTGCCGCTCACCGGCCTCTGCTGGCTCGCCCTGGTCCGCGCCGCCGAACGGCGGCCGGTGGCGGCCGGGTTGGCGCTGGCCGCCGCCTGCGCGCTGAAGTGGACGGCCTGGCCGGCGCTGGCCGTGGTGGCGGCCCTGCTGGCGGCCACCGCCGGACGGCGCGCGGCGCTGCGCGGGGTAGCCGTCGCGGTGGGGGCGGCGGCACTGGCGGTGCTGCCGGTGGCGCTGCGCGCACCGGGGCCGCTGGTGGAGCAGGTGTTCGCCTTCCCCACCGGGCGCGGCGGCCTGCCGACGCCGGCCGCGAGCCCGCTGCCCGGGCGGCTGCTGGCCGACCTCGGCCCGGCCGGCTGGTGCGCCGCCGTCGGACTGCTGCTGCTCGCCGGGCTCGCCGTCGGGGCGTCCCTGGCCGTCCGGCCGCCCCGCACCGCGCCCGCCGCGGTGCACCGGCTGGCGCTCGGACTGACCGCGGCCTTCCTGCTGGCGCCCGCCGGGCGGTTCGGCTACCTCGCGCTGCCGCTCGTCCTGGTCCTGCTCTCCCTCTCGTCCTCCGTCTCGTCCTCCCTCCCGTCCTCCGTTCCGCTCCCCCTCCCGTCCTCCGTTCCACTCCCCGTTCCGAAAGGCCTGCCATGGGCACCACCCTCGTCGTCACCAACGACTTCCCGCCGCGCCAGGGCGGCATCGAAACCTTCGTCAAGGCCATGGCCGACCGCGTCCCCGGTCACGACCTCGTGGTCTACACCTCGGCCGAACCGGGTGCGGAGCAGCACGACGCCGCTCTCCCCTACCCGGTGATCCGCGACCGCGCCCGCACCCTGCTGCCGACCCCGCGGGCCACCCGCCGGGCCGCCGAGATAGCCCGGGCGCACGGCTGCGACCGGGTCTGGTTCGGCGCCGCCGCGCCGCTCGCCGCGATGACGCCCGGCCTGCGGCGGCTGGCGCCCGGCATCCGCCGCACCGTCGCCACCACCCACGGCCACGAGATCTGGTGGGCCCGCACCCCGGGCGCCCGCGGCCTGCTGCGCCGGATCGGCCGCGGCACGGACGTGGTCACCTACCTCGGCGCCTACACCCGCGCCCGGATCGCGCCTGCGCTCGGACCGGACGCCCGGCTGGCGCGCCTGGTGCCGGGGGTCGACCCGGCGGTCTTCCGGCCGGCCGCCGAGGACTCCGTCGGGGAGGCGTCCGCCGCCCCGGTGGTCCTCTGCGTGGCGCGGCTGGTCCCGCGCAAGGGCCAGGACGTGCTGATCCGCGCGCTGCCCGCGATCCGCCGGGCCGTGCCCGGGACGACCCTGGTGCTGGTCGGCCGGGGCCCGGACGAGGACCGGCTGCGGGGCCTCGCCCTCCGCCTCACCGAGCCGGGCAGCGTGGTGTTCACCGGCGGCCTCGACCACGCCGCGACGGCCGGCCACTACGCGGAGGCGGACGTCTTCGCGATGCCGTGCCGCACCCGCCGGCTGGGCCTGGAGGCCGAGGGCCTCGGCATCGTCTTCCTGGAGGCGGCCGCGGCCGGCCTCCCGGTGGTGGTCGGCCGCTCCGGCGGCGCCCCGGACACCGTCCTGGACGGCGTCACCGGCGCGGTCGTCGACGGCCGCGCGCCCGCCGAAGTGGCCGCCGCCCTGACCCGGATCCTGCTCGCCCCGCCCGCCGAGCGCGCCCGGATGGGGGCGGCGGGGCGGCGCTGGGCGGAGGAGCACTGGACCTGGGAGGCCTCGGCGCGGCGGCTCACCGAGCTGCTCGACCCCGCCGTGCCCCTGCCGGACCCGGCCGACCCGGCCGACCCGGCCGCCGCGGTCACTCCGGCTGCCCCCGCAGGTGCCTGACCAGCCGGGCGATCGCGGGCGCCCCGCCGTTGGCGCCGACCGCCGTCACCCAGTTCCGCGCCTGGCCCGGCAGGTCCTCCCGGCTCGGGCAGGAGAAGCTGAACAGCCAGACGTGGGCGGACAGGTCGCGTTCCGGAAGTGCTCGCCACTCCTCGCCCCCGGCGGCCGTCAGCACGTCCTGGCAGGCCGCCAGCGCCTGGTCCCCGTCCCCGGCCCACTCCTGCCGCAGCCACAGCAGGAAGTTGGTCTGGGCCGTCGTGGTGTCGTCCCTGGTCGCCTCGCCCTTGAGCATCCGGTTGACGATCGCGCTCTGCGGTTCCCGTGTCCTCGCCATGCCGCCATCGTTCCGGCACCGCGGCCGCCCTGACAAGGGCGTCACTCAAAAGCCGTACGGAGCCCGCCCGTTCACTCCCCGCGCAGGTGGGCCAGCACCGCGAGGACCCGCCGGTTGCCCTCCGTCGGGTCCAGGTCCAGCTTCATGAAGATGTTCCCGCAGTGCTTCACCACCGAGGCCTCGGTGATGCTCAACCGGCCTGCCACGGCCTGGTTGTTGAGGCCCTCGGCCATCAGCGCGAGCACCTCGCGCTCGCGCGGGGTGAGCCGGGCCAGCGGGCGGTCGGCGGACCGGCCGCGCAGCAGCACCCGGACCACCTCGGGGTCGATCAGCGTCTCCCCGTCGGCGACCCGCCGCAGCGCGTCCAGGAAGTCCGCGACGTCGCCGACCCGGTCCTTCAACAGGTAGCCCAGACCGGCCGGTTGGGCGCCGGCGGCGGCGAGCAGCCGGGTCGCGTACGGGGTGGCCACGTACTGGGAGAGGACCAGGACGGGCAGGCCCGGGTGGCGCTCGCGCAGGGCGAGGGCGGCGCGCAGGCCCTCGTCGGTGTGGTCGGGGGGCATCCGGACGTCGGTGACCACGATGTCCGGCCGCTCGGCGTCGACGGCCGCGGCCAGCGCCTCCGCGTCGCCGACGGCGGCGGTCACCCGGTGGCCGCCGAGGGTGAGGAGTTCGACCAGCCCGGCGCGCAGCAGCACCGCGTCCTCGGCGATCACGACCCGGAGCACGGGACCTCCAGCCGCAGCGTCGTCGGGCCGCCCGTCGGGCTCGTCACCATCAACCGTCCTCTCAGCAGTGCCACCCGGTCGGCGAGTCCCGCCAGCCCGGCCCCGGCGGCCGGGTCCGCCCCGCCCCGGCCGTCGTCGGTCACCTGGACGACCAGCCGGCCGCCCGCGAGCCGCCCGTGGACGGTGATCGCGGTGGCGCCGCTGTGCTTGGCGGCGTTGGTGAGCGCCTCGGTGACGGTGAAGTAGGCGGTGGTCTCCACCGGGGCGGGCAGCCGCTCCGGGAGCTCGATGTCGGTGGCCACCGGGATCGGGTGGCGCTGCGCGACCTCGTCGACGGCGGCGGCGAGCCCGTGGTCGGTGAGCACCTGCGGGTGGATGCCGCGCACCAGCCCGCGCAGCTGCTCCAGCGCCTGCCGGGCCTCGCCGCGCGCCCGGGTGACGAGCTCCGCCGCCCGGCCGTCCCGGTCGCGCAGCTCGTACTCGGCGAGCCCGAGGGTCATGCTGAGCGCGACCAGCTGCTGCTGCGCGCCGTCGTGCAGGTCGCGCTCGATCCGGCGCCGCTCGGCCTCGAAGGCGTCGGCCAACCGGGCCCGGGAGCGGGTGAGTTCGAGCACCTGGTGGCCGAGGTCGTCCTCCCGGGGTCCGAGCAGGAAGCGGGCCAGCGCGACCTCGGCCCGGACCAGCAGCGCTCCGGCGTACGCGCAGAGCAGCAGACCGGCCAGTCCGGCGGCGGTGAACGGCAGGGCGGCGAACGGCCCGGCGACGGCGCGCCCGGGGACGAGCATCACGGTCTCCGGGGCGAGCGCCCAGACCACCAGCGGGGAGACCGTGAACGCGCCGGAGATCACCAGCAGCGCGGTGAAGCCCAGCGAGGCGGCGGCCAGCACGGTCGAGGTGAGCCCGGCGTGGGCGAGTTCGCGCCAGGTGGCCCGCTCGCGCAGCCGGGTGCGGACACGGGCCCGGCGGCCGGCCCCGGGCAGACTGCGGTGCGGGTCGGGCGGCGGGACCGGCTCGACCAGCCGCAGCCGCCACCGGGCCACACCGGCGGCGGGGATGCCCGCGAGCGCCAGGGCGAGCAGCACCGGCAGTCCGAGGCCGACCACCGACAGGCCCGCACCGACCACCAGCAGCACCGCGAGGACCACCAGCAGCACCGGCCCGAACAGCGCCCCGCCGAGCAGGTACGCCCAGCAGCGCGGCACCCAGCGGGTGAACGGGAAGCGCAGCGGGTGCGCCCGCAGCGCCTCGCGGACGGACGTCGGCCGCCGCTCCCCGTCCGTCACCGACCCCTCGTTCACCCGGTCCACCCTAACCGACCGGCTGACGGTCCTTCGGGGCCCGGGCGCGGGCCGCGCGCGGCCTGGTCAGCGCGACGGCGGCGACCACCAGGGCGCCGCCGGCCAGGGCGTTCCAGCCGACCGGCTCGGCGAGGAAGGCCGCGCCGAGCGCGGTGGACCACAGCGGCGTCACGTACGTCACGGCCGAGGCCACCGTCGCCCCGGCGCCGCGGACCAGCGCCAGGTTGAGCAGGTACGCCACGCCCGTACCGAGCGCGCCGAGCACCAGCAGCGCGCCGGCCGCGGCGGCGCCCGGCCAGCGCGGGAGGCCCGCGGCGAACGGCGCCACCAGGGCCAACTCCACCGTGGCGCAGGTGATCTGGAGCGTGGAGAGGGTGGTCACCGACTCCGGGCGGCCGGACAGGAAGCGGCGCAGGTAGGCGAAGCCCGCGCCGTAGCAGCAGGCGGCGGCCAGGCAGGCCAGCGCACCGGCGGTCGCACCGGCGCCCAGGCCGTGCCAGACCCCGAGCACGGTGAGCACACCGACGAAGCCGAGCCCGAGACCGGCCAGCCGGCGGGTGCCCGGGCGGCGCTCCTCGGGGACGGTCAGCACCGCGAACAGCAGGGTGAACAGCGGGGTGGTCGCGTTCATCACCCCGGCGAGCACCGAGCTGACCCTGGTCTCCCCGAAGGAGAAGAGGGTGAACGGCACGCTGTTGAGCAGCACCGCGACCACCGCCGAGTGCCCCCACAGCGCCCGGTCGCGCGGGGCCCGCTCGCCGCGCAGCAGCAGCACCGCCCACAGCGTGGTGGCGCCGAGCAGGCAGCGCCACAGCGCCACCCACAGCGGCGGCACGCCCGCCTCGACCGCCACCTTGATCAGGGCGAAGCTCGCGCCCCAGATCGCCGACAGTGCCACGAAGCCCGGCAACCAGCGCCTCACCCCGACCACCTCCGTCCTCCCGTCGCGTCTTCTGGACAGAGCGTGGCCCGGCGCCGCAGCATGAGTCCAACAAGTGGCAGTGCACTCGCGATGAGGAAGTCTCATGACCCCGGACGTCAACCTGGCCCAGCTCAGGGCACTGGTCGCGGTCGCCGACGCCGGCGGCTTCAGCGCGGCCGCCGACGAGCTCGGCATCAGCCAGTCCGCGGTCTCGCACGCCGTCGCCGCGCTGGAGCGCAGCCTCGGCGCCCCCGTGCTGTGGCGCGGCACCCCCTGCCGGCCCACCCCACTGGGCGAGCAGGTCCTGCCGCACGCCCGGACCGCCGTCGCCTCGGCCGCCGCCGTCCGCGCGATCGCCACCCGGCACTCCGGCGGCCCGACCGGCACCGTACGGCTGGCGGCGCCGACCACCGTCTGCCAGGCGCTGCTGCCCGGGCTGCTCAAGGACTGGCGGGCGGCCTACCCGCAGGTGACCGTCCGGGTCTTCGAGGGCGAGGACGACGAGCTGGCGGCCTGGCTGGAGGCGGGCACGGTGGACGCCGCCGTCCTGGTGGACGCCGGGCCGCTGCCGCCCGGGGCGGTCTCGCTCGGCGCCGACTCGATGCACGCGCTGCTCCGCCGCGACCACCCGCTCGCCGGCCAACCGACCGTCCACGTGGCCGAGTTGGAGGACGACGACTTCCTGCTCTCGGAGGGCGGCTGCGAGCGCCACATCCGCGAGGCCTACCGGCGGGCCGGCACCCGCTTCACGCCCCGGCACCGGATCCGCGACCTGAACAGCCTGATCGGCATGGTGCACGCGGGCGTCGGGGTCTCGGTGATGCCCGCGCTGGCGCTGACCATGCTCCCGGCCGACTGCGTGCTGGTCCCGATCCGGCCCGCCGTCCACCGGACGCTGTCGCTGACCGGGCCGACCGGCCGCCCGTGGACCCCGGCGGTCGGCTCGCTGCTGGCGGGGATGGCGCCGGGAGTGGCGGCTGGGGCGGCGGCCGGAGTTCCGTCCCGGTGAGCCGGCTCCAGGGCCCGTCGGCCGACCGGTGCGCCTTGACCTCCTTGGGGTTGACCACCCTTCCCTGACAGGTCTATACCAGTGAGGACCTTCGGCAACCACCCTCCGCCGACGGCCCGTTCGGCCGCCACGCCACCCCCGCACCCGGCGTGAGCAGGCCCGCCTCCCCCACTGCCGTGTCCTGGAAAGGCTTCCGATGGAGCGCGCTCTTCCCCCACAGCACACCGCACGTCCCCCCTTCAGGCGCCGCGCCGTACTCGCCGTGGCCGCCGCGCTCGGCCTGGTCGCCGGCGGCGTCGCCGCCCTGGCCGGCACCGGCTCCGCCGCCGCGGACACCACCGGCACCGGGGCCGCCGGGGCCGCCGGAGGGCTCGGCAGCAACTGGTACGCCTCGGCGCCGTACCTGATGCCCGAGGACAACAGCCCGCCGGACGCCGCCGCCGTCATGGACGCCACCGGCCAGAAGGCCTTCCAGCTGGCGTTCATCCTGGCCCAGGGCACCAGCTGTTCGCCCGCCTGGGGCGGCACCTCCCCGATCGACACCGACACCACCATGCCGAGCGTCATCCAGACCGTCCGCGGCAAGGGCGGGGACGTCTCGGTGTCGGTCGGCGGGTACGGCGGCACCAAGCTGGGCCAGGTCTGCGGCACCCCCGAGGCGACCGCCGCCGGGTACCAGAAGGTGATCACCAAGTACGGCCTCAAGGCGATCGACTTCGACCTGGAGGAGCCGGAGTACGAGAACACCGCGGCCATCCACAACGAGATCGGCGCGGCGCGGATCCTCCAGCAGAACAACCCCGGCCTGTACGTCTCGATCACCACCGCCGGCACCAACGCGGGCACCGGCTGGTTCGGCACCCAGATGCTCAACGAGGCCAAGTCGCAGGGCTTCACGCCCGACAACTACTCGATCATGCCGTTCGACGGCGGCTTCAGCGGCGCCGCGGCGCAGACCGACGCGCTGGTGAAGTTCAACCAGATCCTGCAGACCACCTTCGGCTGGAACGAGGCCACCGCCTACGCCCACGAGGGCGTGTCGATGATGAACGGCCGCACCGACGCCGCCGAGTACTTCCACCAGTCCGACTTCCAGACCGTGCTGGACTTCGCCACCGCGCACGGCCTGGCCCGGTACACCTACTGGTCGGTCAACCGGGACCGCCAGTGCGCGGGCAACGTCGACCCGGGGCTGTCCGGCTCCTGCTCCAGCGTGGTGCAGAACGACTGGGACTTCACCAGGTTCACGGTGAAGTTCGCCGGGGCGACCCCGCCCACCACGCCGCCCACCACCCCGCCGACGACTCCCCCGACCACGCCGCCGACCACCCCGGGCAACTGCGCCGCCCCGGCGTGGAGCGCGAGCACCACGTACAACGGCGGCGCCAAGGTCTCGTACAACGGGCACGCCTACCACGCCAAGTGGTGGACGCTGAACGAGGTGCCGAGCGCCAGTGGCCAGTGGGGCGTCTGGGCCGACGACGGGCCCTGCTGACGGCCGTACCGGCGACCACCGGTGGGGGCGGGCGCCATGAACGCCCGCCCCCCGCCGGTCAGTTCGCGAACCGCTCCCGCAGCTCCGCCAGCACCTCCGCCGCCTCCGGCAGCCCGGCCGCCTCGCAGCGCGCGATGCCGGCGGCCAGCCGGGCCACCGCCGCGTCGGTACGCCCCAGGTCGCTGCCCTCGATCAGCGCGGCCAGCCGGACGGCCTCCGCCCGCGGGGACTCGGCCCGCACCCCGCCCGCCTCGTACTCCGCGATGGCCCGTTCGACCTCGGCCAGCGCCTCCTCGTGCCGCCCGGCGACGGCCAGCGAACGCGCCCGCTCGTAGTGCGAACCGCCGCGCAGGTACCAGGAGTTGTACTCCTCGCCGGACCGCTCGGCCGCCTCGCCGACCGCGTCCGCCTCGGCCAGCAGGGCGAGCGCGGCCGCCAGCCCCTCCTCGCCCTTCTCCCGCGTCGTCAGCCGGGCCAGCTCCCGCAGGGTGGCGGCCAGCTGGTCCACCTGCGGGGCCTTCCCGTGCGCCTCCCGGGCGCGGGCCAGCGCCGCCTCGGCGGCGTCCCAGCGCTCGGCCCGGGCGAGCGCCAGGGTGGCCTCGCAGGCGACCATGGTGTGGGTCTCCTGGTCCTCCCACCCGGCCACCAGGTCGGCGAGCCGCAGGTACTCCTCGGCGGCGTCCCGGTGCTCCTCCAGGTCGGACAGGCCCCGGGCGAGGTCCAGCCGGCCCTGGGCGAGCATCCGGACGTCCAGCCGCGCCGCCGACGCGTCCAGCAGCACCGACTCCAGGACGGCCACCGCGTCCGCCGCCCGGCCGGCGTCACGCAGCACGTCGGCCAGTTGCAGGCGCACCCGGGCGGCCTCCTCGACCGCCTCGGCGCCCTTGCGGTCGTAGCGCGCGGCCGCCTCCGACAGCGCGCGGACCGCGCCGCCGAGGTCGCCCACCTGGAGGCAGGAGTGGCCGAGCATCATGTACGTCGGCGCGTACGGGTAGGAGTCGTCGCCCCAGCGCACGGCCTCGGCCAGCGCCCGGTGGAAGACCTCGACCGCCTGGCCCGGCTCGTGGCCCTGCAGCAGCACCTGGCCCAGCAGACCGAGCACCCGCGGGGTGTGCCAGGGCAGCTCGGCCGCGTCCAACTGGGCCAGCACCTCGCGCAGTTCGGCCTCCGCCTCGGCCAGCCGGCCCTGCCGGGCGGCGATGTCGGCGGTGTACTGCCGGGAGGTGGCGGCCCGCCGCTCGGAGCCCAGCTCCACGGCGGCCCGCCGGTAGCCGCCGACCGCCGCCTCGAAGCGCCCGGTCACCTCGGCGGCGGGCTCGGGCAGCGCCTCGGACAGGTCGTGGTGGGCGGCGTAGGCGCGGGTCTGCAGCACGATCAGGTAGTCGTCGTCGGTCAGTTCGCCGCCGGCGCGCAGCTCCTCGGCCCGGGCCAGCGCCGCGTCGAGCGCCGCCCAGTCGGCCCGCCGGCCGCCGCGCCCGGCGCCCTCGCCGTCCGCAGCGCCCTCGGCCTCGGCGCCCTCGTCGCTCTCGTCGCCCTCGTCGAGGTCCGCGATCAGCGTCCGGGCCCGGCACATCAGCGCCGACCCGGCCAGCCCCGCCTGCTCGAACAGCTCGGCGGCGGCCAGCAGCCCGGCCTTGCCCTCCTCGCACGCGTCCCGCTGGAGCGCCTCGTGGGCCCGCTGCTCGGCGAGTTCGGCGCGCAGCCGCTCGGGGCCGCCCAGCTCGGCGCTCTCCGGGTGGACGAAGTCCGCGGCCTCCGCGCGCTCGGCGACCCGCTTCCACAGCCGGTCGGCGTCCGGGTGGCCGAGCACCTCCAGCTCGCGGGCCCGCAGCACCAGGGCGGTGAAGTCCTCCGGCTCCGCCTCGACCGGCCGGCGCGGCGCGGGCGCGGCCGCCGGGGCGGCCGACAGCCCGGAAGCGGCGGCGGCCCGCACGCCCAGCGCCAGCGGCTCGGCGAGCAGCGGCTCCACGGCCAGCCGGGCGCGCCGCCCGGCGCCGACCGCGTCGGTGCCGTTGCGGGCGTCGAAGCGGCCGGCCAGCGCGTCGCCCTCGGCGCGCAGGTGGGCGAGCAGGGAGTCCACCGTCCAGGCGGTGCCGGCCGGGCCGCTGACCGCGAGCTCGCCGTGGCCGGCCCGGGCGAGCTGGGCGACCAGCACCTCGGCTCCGGTCAGGAAGTCCAGCCGGGCGGCCGGATCGCCGGTGACCGCGAACAGGGCGCGGTTCTCGGCGAGCAGCTCCAGGCCGCGCGGCTCGTTGCCGGACAGCGCGCAGAACTCGATGTGCAGGCCGACGGCGCTCAGCATCGAGGCCTTGCCGCGGGCGTGGCGGTAGCCGGCGAGGTGGCCCGAGCGGGCCTCGTCCGACCGGCCCTGGCGCAGCTGCGCGAGCAGCGCCGTGGCCTGGCTGAGGTGGGGCTCCTGCTCGCAGCCGCTCCGGCCGTCCAGCACCGGGGCGAGCGCCTCCAGGGCCCGGGCGTCGTCCCCGGCGGCGAGGTGGTGCCGGGCGCGGGCGCGGGTCTCGCAGGCGTGGCAGTCGCTCAGCTCGGCGCGCGGGCGGGCCGCCCACAGCTCGTAGGCGTCCTGCACGTCGATACCGGTGTGCGCGGCCAGGTGGTAGCGCTGGGCGTAGTACGGCTGGAGGTCCTGGCCGGCCGCGCGGTAGCGGTCGCGCAGCTCGGTGTGCCAGCGCCGCACCGCCGCGAGCGGGACGTCCGGGTTGTCCTTGAGCGTGTCGGCGACCCACTTGAAGCGCCAGAGCACCTGCTGCCGGGCCCACTCGCCGAAGCCGTCCGGGTCGGTGTCCCAGAGTCTGAGGACGCGGGCGAAGACGACCGGGCCCTTGCCGCGCTCGCCGTCGTACTCGTAGGCCTCCATCAGTTCCAGCAGGGCCATCGAGAGGACGCCGGTGTCGTCGAACTGCTCGGTGGCGTCGACGAGTTCCTCGGCGGTGACGGTCCTGGTCCGGCCGTACGGGCGGGCGTCGTTCTCGCGCAGCGCGGCCATCACCGCGTCGGGGGTGTCCAGCATCACGCCGCCCCGCCCGCCTCGTTCGACTCGTTCGCCCCGCCCGCCCCGCCGGCCTCGTGGCCGAGCATGGCGTGGTCGAGCAGGCTGATGAACGAGCGGTTGAGCAGCGCGGACTCGCTGGCCTTGAGCGGGCGGCGGGTCATCAGCACGGCCTGCCCGTACAGCGCCTCGACGGCGGTGACGGCCAGCTCGCGGCTGGTGACGGTGGCGGCGCGGCGCACCAGCGGGTTGAGGTGGTTGAGCACCAGCTGGGCGCGGGGCGCCTCGGCGCGCAGCGAGCCGAGGATGTCCGCCCACAACCCGTCGGCCTCGTCGGCGAGTTGGGCCCGGGTGCGCTCGTGCCGGGCCTCCCGGTTGTCGAGCAGCAGGGCGGGCGCGTTGGTGGGGTGGAAGCTGCGCAGCGCGACGTCGCAGTCGAACCGGCCGACCACCTCGCGGGCGATCGCCAGGAAGGCGTTGGCGGCCAGCTCGGCGGCCGGGTCGACGGTGTCCAGGTGCGCGGTGACGGTGCCCGGGTCGAGGTCGGAGACGGAGACGCCGGGGCGGATCTCGGGCAGCCGGTGCACCAGGTCGTGGTCGTAGGTGTAGCCGCCGTTGACCACGCCGAGCCCGGCCGCGCCGGCGATCGGGGCGACCTGGCGGAACTCCTCGACCGTCCTGGTCACCAGCACCGCCGGGTGGCTGCGGGCGAACTCGTCCAGGGTGACGTTGCCGTCGGTGGTCTCGAACGGCAGCCACGGCAGCATCATCCGCAGCAACTCGTCGTCGTAGCGGGCGAGTTCCTTGACGGCCAGGTGGTGGACGGACAGGAAGCGGTGCAGCAGCGCCGGGTCGCTCGCGGACAGGCCGGTCAGCCAGTCGCGGATCCGGGCGCCGAGCGCGTCCCGCACGGCGGCCAGCGTCTCGTCGGCGTACAGGCCCTCGCGGGAGGCGGTGGGGCGCAGCCCGTCGGTGTCGACCACGCATCGGACGAAGAACGCCCAGTCCGGCAGCAGTTCGTCGGCCTGGTCGGAGAGCAGCATGCCCTTGAGGTGCACCCGGTGGCCGTTGCGGCGCGAGGGCGGGGCGGCGTCCGGCAGGACGTACGCGACACCGCGCAGGCCGACCAGCGGCAGGTCCAGCTCGATGGTGTCGAGCGGGGTGAAGTCGAAGGCGGCGCGGCAGTACTCGGCGAGCGCGTCACGCCTGGCCAGCGGGGAGGCGTGGCGCTCGGCCCACGGCGGGGTGCGGTTGACCCGGTGCTCGGTTCCGTTGCCGTCGACCACCGTGACGTCGTGGCGCAGCAGGCTGCCGAAGTCCCGGGCGAGGGCGAGGACCCGGCCGGCGCGGGTCCACTCGGCGGCGTCGGCGCGCGGGACCAGCGTGACGGTGGTGCCCGGCTCGGGCTTGGCCGAGGCGGGCAGGGTGCGGATGGTGTAGCTGCCGTCGGCGCTGCCGCGCCACTCGATCGCCGGGGCGTCCGGGGTGGCGGCGGAGCGGGTGACCACGGTGATCTCGTCGGCGACCACGAAGCAGGCGAGCAGGCCGATGCCGAACTGGCCGATGAAGTCGCCGCGGGCCCGGGCCAGCCCGGCGCCGTCGAGCCGGCCGTCGGCGTCGCGCTTGGAGCTGCGGCCGATGGTGGCGAGGAAAGTGTGGACGTCCTGCTCGGTCAGGCCGATGCCGGTGTCGGTGACGGACAGCTCGTCGTCGGCCCGGACGGTGATCCTGGCCGGCGCCCCGGGGTCGAGGGCGCGGCGGGCGGAGATCGCGTCCACGGCGTTCTGCAGCAGCTCGCGCAGGTAGACCCGCGGGCTGGAGTAGAGGTGGTGGGAGAGCAGGTCCACCAGGCCGCGCAGGTCCACCTGGAAGGTGTGCGCACTCGTCGGGTTGTCGGTAGGGGACACCGGAGGCTCTTTCGATCGCGGGGTGGATGACGGTGGTGGGATGCGGGTCGGCGGCGGCGCCGGTACGGCCCGGCGCCGGGTGCGCGTCAGCGCCAGTACGAGGTGCAGCGGTCGCGGTGGGCGCGGAAGGCCTTGACCGGATCGCCCGACAGGTAGCGCCAGGGCGCCTTGGTCACGAGGCCGTCCAGCGCCTCGAACAGCAGGCGCGCGGTCTTGGGCTGGTCGGCGAGGGAGAAGGCCATCGCGAAGGTGTTGAAGGAGCCCTGCCAGCCGCGCGCCGGCTCGAAGGCCGGGTGCAGGACGGACCGGAAGGCCGCCTCCTGCAGCCCGGCCACCACGGCCGGACTGGTCAGGTAGGCGCGGTCCTCGCCGTCCGGGAGGGCCAGCCAGTGCTCCAGGTGCGCGACCGCGACCAGCTCGCCGAGGTGGCTGCCCTCCGGGGCAGCGAGCATCGTCGAGCGGGCGAACGCGTGCATCTCCTCGTGCGAACCGCCCCACTTGGCGCTCAGCTGCTGAAGCCTGACCCAGTGCGAGGCGGAGCTCCCGGGCGCCCGGCGCACCGCGGCCTCGAAGCGGCAGGTGGCGACCTCCGGGCCGAGCGAGGCCCCGAGGGCGCTGGTCTGCAGGAACCGCCAGGGGGCGTGCCAGGACGGCTCGCGCTCGGCGACCTCCAGCAGCTGCTCCTCGGCGGTGTCCAGCCGCTCGTGGAACGCCTTCCAGCGCTCCTCGGTGACGTCCTTGGCCCGGGCGCCCGTCCGGGCCTCCCAGCCCCAGGCGATCTGCCGGGCGCCGGACAGCAACAGCAGCAGCGTGTCGTCCGGGGCGTCGGCCAGCGCGCGGGACGTCCACTGCTCGACCCGGGGCACGTCGGATATCGCCCCGACGAGGAAGGTCAGCTCCTCGCCCTGGGCGGCGGCCAGCGCGGGGCGCAGCGCGGCCCAGTCCCCGGCGGAGGCCTGCCGGAGCATCAGGCGCAGCGACTCGTCCCCGTACGCCGGGTCGAGCCGCGGCTCGCCGCCACCGGCCGGCGCGGGTGCTCCGGCTCCCCGGCGGCCGAACCCGAACCCGCGCCGCTCGGCCCGGTCCTCCGCGCCCTCCCCGCCGGAGCGGCGTCGGAACAGCGGCATGTCTGGCCCCCTCGAACGTCATCGGTATCTTTCGCACGACCGCACAGCGGCCACGGGAAAAGTACATATCACGGTCGACTGACATCCGTTTGCCCAGCCCAGCGCCCTGCCCGCCCGGCGAGGGGGTTCCGTCAGGCCGCGCCGAGCCCGGCGTCCGGCGTCTTCCCGGCCTGCGCCTGCTCGATCCGGTTCACCAGCATCACCGCGAACCTCCGCGTCGCGGGCACGTCCACCGGACCGCCCTCGCTGGTGACGCTCGCCACCACGGTGCCCGAGCGCACCACGATGCCGACGCCCTCGCCCTCGGCCAACGGCCCCTGGAAGGCCTGGCTCTCGCTGCCCAGCGCCGGGGTGTCGACCTTCTTGAACGGCCCGGCGGAGTACGAGGCGTAGTTCTCCTTCAGCCGTTGCGCCGCCGCGTCCCGGCTGGGCAGGGTGTCCACCAGGAAGCGGACGACCACGTCGCCCGAGGAGAACCGGACCGACCCACTCAGCGGCTTGCCCGCGCAGGAGGCCGCGGCGGCACCGGCACAGGTGACCTGGTGGTCGGCGGTGTCGACCTTCCGCTTCTCCTCCTCCCACCCGGTCATCGCCTTCGCGTCCGGCAGCACCTGGCCGACCACCTTGTCGTCCAGCAGCGCCGCCTCCAGGTCCGCGTGCGGGGCCTCGGCAGCGGCCGGGGCCGGTGCGGAGGCCGGCGCCGAGGCCGCCCCGGGGGCGTCGGCGGCCGCCGGCGCGGACGCGGACGCCCCCGCCGTACCGGTCGCCGCTCCCGTCGTGGCCGGACTCGACGCGGACGAAGCCGCGGTCGAACCCGCGGCCGCCCCGCCCGCGGCCTTCGAAGACCCCCCGGAGGAGCACCCCGTCAGCACGCCCGTCAGCACCCCGGCCGCCGCCACCGCGGCGAGCACCCGCCGACCACCCATCCCGATCACCCTCCCCAGTCCTGTCAGTGATCCCTCAAGATAGCGACCGCCCCGCCCGCGAACGCCGACGGGGCGGCGACCTGTCGGTCACCACCCCGCCGTACTGCTCCGTCGTCCTGCCCTACCGGTGGATCAGACCGCCGGAACCGGGTAGGTCGGGTACTCGACGCCCGAGATGTACTGGACGACCCGGATCACCTGGCACGAGTAGCCGAACTCGTTGTCGTACCACAGGTAGAGGATCGCGTTGTCGCCCTCGACCTTGGTCGCGCCGGCGTCCACGATCGAGGCGTGGCGCGAGCCGATGAAGTCGCTGGAGACGGCGTCGGGCGAGTCGGTGAAGTCGATCTGGCGCTTCAGCGGCGAGGTCAGCGAGACGTTCCGCAGGTACTCCAGGACGTCCTCGCGGTTGGTCTCCCGCTTCAGCTGGAGGTTGAGGATCGCGATGGAGACGTCCGGCACCGGGACGCGGATCGAGCTGCCGGTGATCTTCGCCTGGAGGTCCGGCAGGGCCTTGGCGACGGCCGAGGCGGCACCGGTCTCGGTGATCACCATGTTCAGCGGCGCCGAGCGGCCGCGGCGGTCGGCCTTGTGGTAGTTGTCCAGCAGGTTCTGGTCGTTGGTGAACGAGTGGACGGTCTCCACGTGGCCGCGGACCACGCCGTACTCGTCCTCCATCGCCTTCAGCGGCGGGACGATGGCGTTGGTGGTGCACGAGGCACAGGACAGGATCTGCTCGTCCGGCTTGATCGTGTCGTGGTTCACGCCGTGCACGATGTTCGGGACGTCGCCCTTGCCCGGCGCGGTCAGCACGACCTTGGCGATACCGGGGCGCAGGTGCTTCGACAGGCCCTCGCGGTCGCGCCAGCGGCCGGTGTTGTCGATCAGGATCGCGTCCTTGATCCCGTACTCCGTGTAGTCGACCGTGGTCGGGTCGTCAGAGTAGATCACCGTGATCTCGTTGCCGTTGGCGATGATCTTGTTGTTCGCCTCGTCGACGGTGATCGTGCCCTGGAACTGGCCGTGGATGGAGTCACGGCGCAGCAGCGAGGCGCGCTTGACCAGGTCGTCGCCGCCGCTGTTGCGCACGACGATCGCCTTCAGCCGCAGGCCGTTGCCCGAGGCCTTCTCGACCAGCAGCCGGGCGACCAGCCGGCCGATGCGGCCGAACCCGTACAGCACGACGTCCTGCCCGGACCGGCGCTCCAGCTTGTTCTCACCGGTGGCGCCGACGACGGCCTGGGCGGTGAACTCCGCCACCGACAGGCCGCGGTCGTCCGCCTTGTACGTCGCGGCGAGCATGCCGAGGTCGATCTGCGAGGGGCCGAGGTCCAGGGCGGTCAGGGCCTCGAGGAACGGCATCGTCTCGGTGACCGAGAGCTCCTCGCCGGCTATCTGCCGGGCGAAGCGGTGCGTCTTGAGGATGCTGACCACCGACTTGTTCACCAGGGACCGGCTGTGGAGCAGAACGGTGACGTCCCGCTCCCGGTGCAGCCGCCCGATGATCGGGATCATCGACTCCGCGATCTCCTCGCGGTTCTTCCAGTCCGTGAACACGTCGTCGTTGACAGTCACAAGTCCATCTTTCGAGCTGAGGGTGTTGCCCACATGGTAGCTTCGCCCGCCCGCGCCCCGACCGCCGGTCCCTCCCCCACCCTCCCCACCCGAGCCCCCGACCTGCGCTTTCCCCCCACCCCCACCCCCGAAGGTGATCACCGCCACCCTCGATCCGACCACCCGTCGGGCGGCCCGGCGTGAGTGATCATCCGGGCCAGTACAGTGAAACGCACGGCCCGGGCGGACGGGCACGGGCACGAGGGGGCCGGGGTGGCGACGCTGGGCATGCACCGGGACTTCCTGATGGAGTTCGCGGCGCTGGAGAAGCCGGTGCAGCGGCGGGTCTTCGAGACCTTCGAGAAGTTCACCGAGGCCACCCACACCGGCGTGCACCTGGAGAAGCTCACCAACCAGCGGGACCCCCGGATCCGGACCATCCGGATCACCGACTTCTGGCGCGGGGTCGTCCTCAAGGCCGACCGGGGCGACGGCTACCTCCTGCTGAAGGTCCTTCCGCACGACAAGGCCAACGACTGGGCGGTCAAGCACCGGGCCTCCGTCAACGCCGCCACCCAGGGCGTCGAGATCCGCAACGACGTCGCGCTGGAACGGGCCTCCCGGTCGCTGAAGGCGCTGGCCGCCGACGAACCCCGCAGGCTCTTCGCCGACCGCTCCGACAAGGTCCTGCGCAGCCTGGGCGTCGACGAGGAGATCCTGCCGATCATCCGGCTGCTCCCCGACGAGGCCCACCTGGAGGCGCTCCACCGCGTGCTGCCGGAGCAGCAGTTCGACGTCCTGGTCGGCCTCGCGAGCGGGATGGAGCCGGCCGAGATCGATCGTGAGATCGTCCGGGCGTACGCCCGGGCGGCCGCGCCCACGAGCGTCGACCAGCCCGCCGACGGGCTGGTCTCGGCGATGGCCCGGGCGCGCGGCCGGGTCGCCCTGGTGTCCGGGCCCGACGAACTGCTGGAGATCCTGGAACGCCCCTTCGACGCCTGGCGGATCTTCCTGCACCCGGCCCAGTACCGGGTCGCCTACCGGGAGTCGTACAGCGGGCCGGCCCGGGTGACCGGCGGCCCCGGCACCGGGAAGACGGTGGTGGCCCTGCACCGGGCCTACCACCTGGCCCGCCGGTTGCCGGCGAACGCGCCTGACGGATCGATTCTGCTGACCACCTCCTCCGAGGACCTCGCCGCGGAGCTGGAGCGCTGCCTCGCCCTGCTCGTGACGGACGGACGGATCCGGGCGAAGGTCCGGGTGGTCACCGTCGACGCGCTGGCCGCCGAGGTCCTGCGGCGCTCCCCCGGCGGCGCCCCGTCGAAGGTCCTCTTCCAGCAGCACCCGATCCTGGCCCGCTGGGGACGGGTCGCCCGCCGGCTCGGCGTCGGGTTCACCGACCTGTTCCTCGACCAGGAGTGGCGGCAGGTCGTACTGGCCCAGTCGATCGGGAGCCGGGAGCAGTACCTGAAGGCCCCGCGGACCGGACGGGGCAAGGCCCTCGGGACGCCGGAGCGGACCGAACTGTGGCGCGCGGTGGCCGCGTTCGAGGAGGAGCTGCGCAAGGCCGGGGAGTTGACGTACCTCCAGGTCTGCGCGCGGGCCGCGCGGATGCTCGACGAACAGGGCGACCGCCCGTTCCGGCACGTGGTGATCGACGAGGCGCAGGACCTGCACCCCGTCCAATGGCGGTTCCTGCGCGCGCTCGTGGCCACCGGCCCGGACGACCTGTTCCTCTCCGGCGATCCGCACCAGCGGATCTACGGGAACAAGGTCTCGCTGCGCTCGCTCGGCATCCAGGTGGTCGGCCGCTCCTTCCGACTCCGGATCAACTACCGGACGACACAGGAGATCCTCACCTGGTCCGCGTCCCTGCTCACCGGCGAACGCCCGGACGACATGGACGGCGGGGAGGACTCGCTGGCCGGCTACCACTCGACCCTGCACGGCGCCCACCCCGACGTGTCCGGCCACCCCGACCGGGCCGAGGAGTTCCGGGCCCTCGTCGCCCGCGTCGAGGAGTGGACCGCCTCGGGCGTGAGCCCGGAGGACATCGGCGTCGCCGTACGGACCGGACGGCTCGGCCGCGAGGCCGCCCACGCCCTGGGGCAGGCCGGGATCCCGACCCACGTGCTCGGCGACGCGCCGTCCCCCGGCATACGGGTCGGCACCATGCACCGGATGAAGGGCCTGGAGTACCGCTGCGTCGCCGTGGTCGGCGTCAGCGACGGCACGGTCCCGCTGCGCAGCGCGATCACCCCGGCGGACACCGACCCGCTGCAGCACCAGGAGGACCTCACCGGCGAGCTGAGCCTGCTCTTCGTGGCGTGCACCCGCGCCCGCGAGGCCCTCAGCGTGTCCTGGCACGGCACACCCAGCGTCTTCCTCGAACCGATCGCCCCGGCCCGGCTGCTCACCCGCTGACCCACGGCCCCGCGGGGCCCGCTCCGGGTGGTCGACCGGCCCGGAAGTTGCCCGGGGGTGCGGGTGGTGGGGTAATGGGAGACGGCCGGTGTTCGAGTGTGTGACGAGCAGCCCCGGGAGCTTGGGATGAGCGGTGGGCCGGAACCGATCAGTGCCGAGGGTCTGCGTGCGGTGCGGGAGGAATTGGCGCAGCTGCGGGTGGAGCGGGGGGAGGTGGCCGCGACGCTGCGCGGGGTGGAGCCGGTGGGGGACCGGGCGGACGCGGCGGACGAGTTGCAGCGGGCGTCGGAGGTGGCGCGGCTGGACCGGCGGATCGTCGAGCTGGAGGCGCGGCTGCGGGAGGCCGAGGTCGCCGGGGAGCCGTCCGCGCGGGTGGTCGGGGTGGGGTCGACGGTGAACGTGCGGTTCGACGACGGCACGGAGGAGACCGTCGAGATCTCGGAGATCGCGGAGGAGCGGGACCTCACCCTGGTGACCTTCGACAGCCCGCTCGGGAAGGCGCTGCTCGGGCGGCACGCCGGGGAGACGGTGAACTACGACACCCCGGCAGGCGCGGCCAGCGCGGTGGTGCTGTCGGTGGGCGCCGACGCGGGCCCGCAGTCGGGCTGAGGCGGCGCTGGGCGGCACAGCGCCGGCACGGTCGAATTCCGGTCGGAATTCCGGGGGAAACGGGCCGGGATATCGGCGGGGTATCGGCGGGATATCCACGCGACTGTTGATAGGCGGGGCTTATCGGTTCAGTCGCGTTGCCTCTTTGACGTGCCGCGATGGCCTGCCGGACACTGGACGGGAATCGGGGAACCGCGAATTCCCAGCGAATTCACGCCCCCGGAAAGCACCCGAGAGAAACCGAGCAGATCGCGCGCATGCCCCCGTCCCGCACCGCCCGCTGGCTCCCGGCGGCCGCCGCCGTCGCCGTCGCCGCCTGGGGCGCCAACCAGTTCACCGCACTGGCCACCGTGTACCGGGCGCGCACTGACTGGTCGGCGCTCTCGCTGGCCGCGATGTTCTCGGTCTACCTGGTCGGCCTGGTGCCCGGGCTGCTGCTGGGCGGGCCCGCCGCCGACCGGTACGGCCGGCGGCGGACGGTGCGCGGCGCGCTGGGACTGTCCGCCGCCGCCAGCGTCGTGCTGGCGCTGCCGGACGAGCCGTCCGTGTACGCCGCCCGGCTGGCCACCGGCTTCGCGGCCGGGCTGGTCTTCCTGGCCGGGACGGCCTGGCTGCGCGAGCTCTCCGGGCCTGCCGTCCCGCCCGAGCGGGCGGCCCGCCGGGCGATGTACGCCACCGGTACGGGCTTCGCGGCGGGTGCGCTGGCCTCCGGGGTGCTCGCCGAGTGGCTGCCCGGCCCGACGGTACTGCCCGCCCTCGCCCACGCACTGGGCTGCCTGCTGGTGCTGCGGGCCACCCGCGGGCTCCCGGAGACGAAGCCGGAGGCCAGGGCAGGGGTCAGGGCAGGGACCAGGGCGGCGGGCGGGCCGGAGAGCGCCCCGGGCCGCGGCACGCCCCCGCACCGCACGGCGGCCGTCCGCCACCCCCGGTTCCGCTACGTCGTGCTGCCCGCCAGCCCGGCCGTGCTCGGCGCCGCCACCGTGGCGTACGTGGTGCTGCCGCCGCTGGTCGCCGACCGGGTGCCCGGCTACGCCCCGCTGTTCAGCGGCCTGGTCGCGGCGCTGACCCTGGCCACCGGCGTGGTCGCCCAGCCCTTCGCCGCCCGGCTGGACGACGCGGACAGCGCCCGGGCCACCCTCACCGCGATGGCCACCGTGATCGCCGGGCTGCTGCTCGGCGCCGTCGCCGCCGCCCGCGACTCGGTGGGCCTGGTGGTGGCCGCCGCCGTGGTCCTCGGCACGGGGTACGGGCTGACGCTCGGCGCGGGGCTGCACGAGGTGGAGCGGCTCACCCGGCACGCCCCCGACCCGCGCGCCTCCGGCCCGACCTCCGCCTCGCTCTACCAGAGCACCACCTCCAGCGGCTTCCTCACCCCGCTGCTGCTCGCCGGCACCGCCGGCCACGCCTCCTACCCGGCGCTGCTGGCGGGCATGGCGGCCGTCGGCCTGCTCTGCCTGGCGGTCACCGCCGCCCACAGCCGCCGCCACCTGCCGGCCGGGGAGCACCCGGAGCCGCCGACGCGCGAGGATGCATCCGTACAGTCCGTCGCCAGCACACCACCGAGGAGCCGACCGCCATGGGCCGAGTGACCGTACCCCGCAGAGTGCTGCGCCTGCGCCAGGGCGCGCCCTCGTACCGTCCCGACACCCTGGCCGCCGAGGAGCCGATGGAGATCCGGGTCGGCGGGCGCCCGCTGACGGTGACCATGCGCACCCCGGGCGGCGACTTCGACCTGGCGGCCGGCTTCCTGGTCAGCGAGGGCGTGGTGCACGCCGCCGGGCAGGTGGCCGGCATCCGCTACTGCGCCGGCGCGACCGCCGACGGCGGCAACACCTACAACGTGGTGGACGTCCAGCTGGCCCCCGGTGTGCCCGCCCCCGACGCCTCGCTGGAGCGCAACTTCTACACCACCTCCTCCTGCGGCCTGTGCGGCAAGGCCAGCCTGGACGCGGTGCGCACCACCGCGCCGTGGAGCGTCGCCGAGGACGGGCTGCGCGTCACCCCCGCGCTGCTCTCCGCGCTGCCGGACCGGCTGCGCGCCGCCCAGAAGGTCTTCGACAGCACCGGCGGCCTGCACGCGGCCGGGCTGTTCGACGCCGACGGGCGGCTGCTCTGCCTGCGCGAGGACGTGGGCCGGCACAACGCCGTGGACAAGGTGGTCGGCCACGCCCTGCGCGAGGGGCTGCTGCCGGCCCGCGGCACGGTGCTGATGGTCAGCGGCCGGGCCTCCTTCGAACTGGTGCAGAAGGCCGTGATGGCGGGCGTCCCGCTGCTCGCGGCGGTCTCCGCGCCGTCCTCGCTGGCCGTGGACCTCGCGGAGGAGACCGGGCTGACCCTGGTCGGCTTCCTGCGCGGCGAGTCGATGAACGTCTACACCCGCGCGGACCGGATCGACGTCCGAAGCGACCTCCGGCAGGAAGGCCGGGAAGCCGTCCGGGAGGAAGGCCGGTAGATGCTCTTCCGCCAGCTGGAGTACCTCGTCGCGCTCGCCCGCGAGCGCCACTTCGCCCGCGCCGCCCAGGCCTGCCACGTCTCCCAGCCCGCGCTCTCCGAGGCCCTGCGCAAGCTGGAGGACGAGCTGAAGGTGCTGCTGGTGCGGCGCGGGCGCAGCTACGAGGGGCTGACGCCCGAGGGCGAGCGGATCGTGCTGTGGGCGCAGCGCATCCTGGCCGACCGGGACGCCCTGCGGGACGAGGTGGACGCGCTGCGCACCGGCCTGGCCGGACGGCTGCGGATCGGCTCGGTGCCGACCGCCTCGGGCGCCGTCCCGCTGCTCACCGGACCGTTCTGCGCCGCCCACCCGCTGGCCGCCGTGGAGCTGTCCACCGACCTGCGATCCGACGAACTCCTGCGCCAGGTGCGGAACTTCGAGATCGACGCGGGCATCACCTACCTGCCCGGACCGGGCACCGACGACCTGCGCGCGCTCCCGCTCTACGAGGAGCGGTACGTCCTGCTGACCGGCCCGGCCGACGAGCTGGCCCGGCACCCCCGGGCGACCTGGGAGGAGGCCGCCCGGCTGCCGCTGTGCCTGCTGCACCCGGGCATGCAGGGCCGCCGGGTGCTGGACGAGGTGTTCGCGGGCCTCGGCCTCGAGGCCACGCCCCGGGTCGAGACCGACTCGGTGGCCTCGCTCTTCGCCCACGTCCGAACCGGCCACTGGGCGAGCATCGTGCCGTACGCCTGGCTGCACGTGTTCGGCGTACCGCACGGGATGCGGGCCGTCCCGCTGGCGGAGCCGGTGCACAGCGCGCCGATCGGGCTGGTGACCGCCGCCCGGGAGCCCGGCTCGGTGATGGCCCGCGCGCTGCTGGAGGTCGCCCGGCGCACCGAGGTGGCCGCCGTCCTCGGCAGCCTGCCGGGCGGCGCCTGACCACCGGGCGCCCACACCGGGCGCACGGGGACCGCTCGACGCGCGCGCCCCGACCGCCCGGCATAGCCTCGACCCAGCCCCGGTTGTCCGACCCGTGCGACGGAAGGCGAGTACCGTGACCACCTCCGACGACGCCGCCACCACTCCCCCGCGGAAGCAGCCGCAGGAACCCCCGCGGGAGCCGCAGGAGGACGTCGGCCCCTCCCCCGCCGGGCCGCCCCACGTCGCGCCGTACCACCACCCGGCCGCCGGCTGGGGCGCCGCCAAGAGCGTCACCCGCTTCCTGGCCCGCGAGGGCGCGTACCTGGACGGGCCGCGGGCGGTGATGCGGATGAACCACGAGAACGGCGGCTTCGACTGCCCCGGCTGCGCCTGGCCCGACGACACCAAGGGCCTGCATCTGGACATCTGCGAGAACGGCATCAAGCACGTCACCTGGGAGATGACCCGCAAGCGGGTCGGCCGGGAGTTCTTCGCCGCCCACTCGGTGACCGAGCTGTCCGGGTGGAGCGACTTCGCGCTGGAGGACCAGGGCCGGCTCACCGAGCCGATGGTCTACGACCCGGACACCGACCACTACGTCCCGATCGGCTGGAAGGACGCGTTCGCCCTGGTCGGCCGCGCCCTGCGCGGGCTGGACGACCCGAACCGGGCGGCGTTCTACACCTCCGGCCGGCTCGGCAACGAGGCGACCTTCCTCTACCAGCTGCTGGCCCGCGAGCTGGGCACCAACAACCTGCCCGACTGCTCCAACATGTGCCACGAGGCCAGCGGCCGGGCGCTGCAGGCCTCGCTCGGCACCGGGAAGGGGACGGTCGACCTCAAGGACTGGGAGGTCACCGACGCGCTGTTCATCCTGGGCGTCAACGCGGCCTCCAACGCGCCCCGGATGCTCACCTCGCTCGCCGAGGCGTACAAGCGCGGCGCGCAGGTCGTCCACATCAACCCGCTGGTCGAGGCGGCGGCGACCCGGACGATCATCCCGCACGACTTCACCGACATGGCATTGAACCGGGCCACCCGCACCAGCACCCTGAACCTCCAGCCGCGGATCGGCGGCGACATGGCGCTGCTGCGCGGCATGGCGAAGGCGATCCTGGAGCAGTCCGCGGCCGACGACCGGGCGCTGGACCGGCTGTTCATCGACCGCCACACCACCGGCTTCGAGGCCTACCGCGACATCTGCCTGGCCACGCCCTGGGAGGAGATCGAGCGCCAGAGCGGGCTGGAGCGGGCCGACATCCTCGGGGCGGCCCGGGTCTACCGGGAGGCCGACCGCTCGATCTTCAGCTGGTGCCTGGGCGTGACCCAGCACGAGCACGGCGTGGACACCGTCCGGGAGATCGTCAACCTCCTGCTGCTGCGCGGCAACCTGGGCCGCGAGGGGGCGGGCCCCTCCCCGGTGCGCGGGCACAGCAACGTCCAGGGCAACCGCACCTGCGGCATCGACCACCGGCCCGCCGCCGGGTTCCTGGACCGGCTCGCCGAGGTGTGCGGGATCGAGCCGCCGCGCGAGCACGGGCTGGACACCGTCGGCACGATCGAGGCGATGCGGCGCGGCGACGTCACGGTGTTCGTCGGCATGGGCGGCAACTTCGCGCTCGCCGCGCCGGACACCCCGTACACCCGGCAGGCCCTGGAGACCTGCGAGCTGACCGTCCAGGTGAGCACCAAGCTGAACCGCAGCCACCTGGTGCACGGGCGGGCCGCGCTGATCCTGCCCTGTCTGGGCCGGACCGAGAAGGACCACCAGCGCGCCGGGGTGCAGTCCACCTCGGTCGAGGACTCGATGAGCATGGTGCACCTGTCGGTCGGCATGAAGCGCCCGGCCTCGCCGCACCTGCTCTCCGAGCCCGCGATCGTCGCCGGGATGGCCCGCGCGGCGCTGCCGGACAGCGCCACCCCGTGGGAGTGGTACATCGAGGACTACGACCGCATCCGCGACACCATGGCCCGGGTCCTGGACGGCTTCGAGGACTTCAACCGCCGGGTTCGGCTGCCGCTGGGCTTCCGGATCAAGCAGCCGGCCCGCGAGCTGGTCTTCGACACCCCCTCCGGCAGGGCCGAGTTCTCCGCCGCCCCGCTGCCCGACGTCGTCCCCGGGGCGGGCACCCTGGCGCTGGGCACGATGCGCTCGCACGACCAGTGGAACACCACCATCTACTCGGACGACGACCGCTACCGGGGCGTGAAGAACCTCCGCACCCTGGTGTTCATGAACCGGGACGACATGCGCGAGCGCGGGCTGGCCGAGTTCGACCGGGTGGACGTCACCAGCACCGCCCGGGACGGCAGCACCCGCTCGGTGCACGGCTACCTGGCCGTCCCGTACGACATCCCGCGCGGCTGCGCGGCCGGGTACATGCCGGAGCTGAACGTGCTGTGCGCGATCGGCGACTACAGCACCCAGAGCGACCAGCCGATCATGAAGCACCTGAAGGTGACGATCGAGAAGTCCTGAAGCGGAGGACCGGGACGAGCGCCGCGGAGCGACCGGAACGCCCGGAGCACCCGGAGCACCCGGAGCACCCGGAACGCCCAGAACGCCAAAGGTAAAGGTTTAACCAAGTGCGCAAGTATCACCTCCGGACGGGACTAAGCTCTGACGAGTTGGGGTGAACCGGCGGTCGCGTTGCGCGGGCCGGTGAACTCCTTGCCGCGTCGATGACACGCACCACGGGGTGCGCCGGCCGGGAGGAGGCGAGAGACATGGATTGCAGTAGTCCGGGCCACAGTTGCCCCTACCCCCGCTTGCCCTCGTACACCTCCGGCATGCGGTAACAACCTTCCCTGCACCACGTCCTGACGATCCGTCAGCCACGACGTCCACGCCACGTCCGCACGCGGCTCCGCCGTGCCCGCACACCTCCGTACGGGCCGCGCAGCCGCGCGCCGATGCGCCGTGTCCGCTTGCAGGGAGCGCTGCCGCCTGCCTCCGAACCGCCCCGCCTGTCCGGGGCCCAGGGAGGAAACCACCATGACCACCCACGCCACACTCAACTCCACTGTCCCCGAGCCGCGTTCGGCCGTCCTGGACGACGCACACCTCGGTGACATCAAGGGTGCGCTCGGCACCATCCGGCTCGACGACACCACGCCCCGCCACGGCCTGTCGGCGCGGCTGAAGACCCTGCTCGCGATCATCGGGCCCGGCCTGATCGTGATGGTCGGCGACAACGACGCCGGCGCCTTCTCCACCTACGGGCAGGCCGGGCAGAACTACGGCACCCAGCTGCTGTGGACCCTGCTGATGCTGGTCCCGGTGCTCTACGTCAACCAGGAGATGGTGCTGCGGCTCGGCGCCGTCACCGGGGTCGGGCACGCCCGCCTGATCCTGGAGCGCTTCGGCAAGTTCTGGGGCGCGTTCAGCGTGATCGACCTCTTCCTGCTGAACGCGCTGACCCTGGTCACCGAGTTCATCGGGGTCACGCTCGCGGCCGGGTACCTCGGCCTGCCCAAGGCCGCCTCGGTGGTGCTGGCGGCCGGAATCATCATCGCCTCGGCCTTCACCGGCTCGTTCCGGCGCTTCGAGCGGGTCGCCGTGGCGCTCTGCCTGGGCTCGCTGCTGCTGGTGCCGATCTACTTCATGGTGCACCCGAAGACCTCGCAGATGGCGCACGACTTCGTCGTCCCGAGCATGCCGGGCGGGTCCGGTCAGCTCGCGGCCGTGATGCTGGTGATCGTCTCCATCGTCGGCACCACCGTGGCGCCCTGGCAGCTGTTCTTCCAGCAGTCGTACGTCATCGACAAGCGGATCACCCCGCGCTTCATGAAGTACGAGAAGGCCGACCTCTGGATCGGCATCGTGATCGTGATCGTCGGTGCCGCCGCCATGATGGGCCTCACCGCCGCCGCCTTCGCGGGCACCGACGGCTTCGGCCAGTTCTCCGACGCGGCCGCCGTCGCCCGGGGCATCGAGGACAAGGCCGGGCACCTGGCCGGCGTGCTGTTCGCGATAGCCCTGCTGGACGCCTCGATCATCGGCGCCTTCGCGGTGTCGCTGTCCACCGCGTACGCGATCGGCGACGTCTTCGGCATCAAGCACTCGCTGCACCGCGGGGTGAAGGGCGCCAAGGGCTTCTACGGGATCTACGCGGGCCTGGTGGTCGCGGCGGCGGCGATCACGCTGCTCTCCACCGACTACACCCAGGGCCTGATGACCCAGTTCGTCCAGGTGCTGGCCGGGGTGCTGCTGCCCTCCGCGACCGTCTTCCTGCTGCTGCTCTGCAACGACCGCGCCGTACTGGGGCCCTGGACGAACGGGCCGAGGACCAACGCCTTCACCTCGGCGGTGGTCGGCGTCCTGGTGATGCTCTCGCTGATCCTCACCGCCGCCGTGGTCTGGCCGGACATCAGCTCCGACGCGATCCTGTGGATCATGGCCGGCTGCGGCGTCGCCGGCGTGCTCGTCGCCGGGTACTTCTTCACCTTCGGGCGCCGCGGCACCAAGGAGGACCCGGTCGACCGCACCGGCCGGGAGAACTGGCGGATGCCCCCGCTGGAGACCCTCGACAAGCCGGTGCTGTCCACCGCCCGCAAGGTCGGCATGGGCGCCCTGCGCGCCTACCTGCTGATCGCGATGGCGATGGTCGTCGTCAAGATCGTCCAGACCGCGCTGAACCACTGAGCCGACCGGCTCCGCGCACGCCCTGCCCGTTGTCCTGTCACGGAGGTGACCTGCCATGACCATCGTCGCCGTCTTCCGGCCCACCCGTCCGTCCACCGACCGGGGCCGACTGCGCTCCACCCTCGCCGCCGTCGGCCGACGCCTGGCGGCGAGCCCCCTCGACAACAGCGTCCTCCGGGCCGCCACGGCTCCGCACGCCGGCCCGGCGGGCGGGTGCGGCGGCCCGGCGGCCGCGGGCACCGGCGGGCTGCGGGCCCGCTGGCGGACCGTCCCGGCGCCGGACGGGACGGCCCGGCTGGAGGCCACCTGGCACCCCGGCCGCTGAGCGGGCGGAGCGGCGCTCCCGCTCCGCCCGCACCCCCGCCCCGTCCGCGCCGCCCGTCCCGTCCACCCCGGTCGCCCCGGCCGCCCAGACCCCGAAGGAGCCCCTCCGCCATGGCCCTGCGCTACCCCAGGCTCGACGCCCTCTTCTCGGACCACCCCGCGCCCGCCCGGCGCCCGGCCCCGCGGCCGGCTCCCGCGCCCGGCCTGGTGGTGGACACCGAGCAGCGCACCGTCACCGTCGAGGGCCGCCCCGTCACCATGCCGTACCTGGAGTTCGAGCTGCTCGCCCACCTGGTCGGCAACCCGCTGCGGGTGCACTCCCGGCGCCAGCTGATGGAGAACGTCTGGGGGCGCCCGGACAGCGGCGACTCCCGCACCGTCGCCACCCACATCGCCCGGATCCGGCGCAAGCTCGGCCCCGGGCACCGGGAGGCGATCGCCACCGTCCGGCAGATCGGCTACAAGTACGACCCCCGGCTGGCCCGGACCGCCTGACGCCGCCGGCCGGACCTGACCCGACCTGACCTGACCTGACCACCCGACCCCACCACCGAAGGACCCGACGACCGTCCGAAGGAGGACCCCCGCGATGACCCGAACCGCCCTGTTCCCCAGGACCGGCAGAGGGACCGCGCTGTGCGGCGTCCTACTGCTGATCACCGCCGAGGGCCTCGCCGTCGCCCTCGCGCCCCACCCCCTGCGGCTCTTCCTGTCCGGCACGTTCATCGGCGCCTCGACCGCCGGGCTGCTGCTCGCCCTGCTGCTGGCCACCAGCCGGCGGCGGGCGGGCGCGGCCGCGGCGGCGGGGGCCCGGCCGTTCCGCGACGACGCCCAGTGGTTCAGCGCCCGCTCGCTGGACGGCTTCCCGATGGAGCAGGTCCGCCCGCTGCTGCTCGCACCCGGCGCGCCCGGCCTGAGCCGGCTCTACACCGCCTGGGTGTTCGCCACCCACGGGCACGACCCGCAGTGGATCGCCCGGCACCTGGACCTGCCCGTCCGCACCGCCCGGCTGCTGGTCACCGCGGCCCGGCGGCACACCGGGGCCGCTCCCACCCGGTAGCGACCGGCGGGGCCCGGGCAGCGGTCCTCGAAACGCGGGACGGGTTTGCGTACGGACGTACCGAGGGAGCAGACTGCCCGGGTTTGCGCCGGAGGTACCGCCATGACCCTGCCGAAGTCCGTCCCGGCCCTGTCCCGGGGCTCGCTGCCCGCCCGGACGGCGAGCCGCCTCGGCGGTCGGGTGTGGGTGGACCTGGTCGTCGCGGCCGCCGTGCTGGTGCTGCTCTACCTGGGGCTGCGCCTCGGCCAGGGCGGCACCCTCCGGTTCTCCACCGCCCGGGACGCGGCCGTCGACACCGATCCGGCCCGGCTGCCGTACGACGCCCTGCGCTCGCTGCTGCGGATGTTCACCGCGCTCGCCGTCTCGGTCGTCTTCACCTTCGGCTACGCCTACGCCGCCGCCCGCAGCCGCCGGCTGGAGCGGGTGCTGATCCCGGCACTGGACATCCTCCAGTCGGTGCCGGTGCTCGCCTTCCTGAGCGTCGCCGTCTCCGGCTTCCTCGCGCTCTTCCCCGGCTCGATGCTCGGCCTGGAGTGCGCCGCCGTGTTCGCCATCTTCACCTCCCAGGCCTGGAACATGACCTTCGCCTTCTACCAGGCGCTGGTCTCGCTGCCGCCCGAACTCGACGAGCTGTCCCGCTCGTTCGGGTTCAGCCGGTGGACGCGGTTCTGGAAGGTCGAACTGCCCTCGGGCATGATCGGCCTGGTCTGGAACGGCATGCTCGGCTTCGGCGGCGGCTGGTTCTTCCTGGTCGCCTCCGAGGCGATCACCGTGGACGGCCAGCGGTACGCGCTGCCCGGGGTCGGCTCGTACGCGGGCGCGGCCATCGCCGCCGGGGACCTCGGCCGGGTCGGCTGGGCGATCGCCACCATGGTGGTGCTGGTGGTCGGCGTCAACTTCCTGTTCTGGCGGCCGCTCACCGCCTGGGCCGAACGGTTCAAGAACGAGCAGTCCGAGGCCACCGAGGTGCAGCGCTCGGTCGTGCTGGACCTGCTGCGCCGCTCCCGCCTGCCCGCCGCGCTCGGCCGGGCGCTGCGACCGGTCGGCCGGGCCCTGAACCGGGCCGGGCGGGTGTTCGGCACCGCCGAGCGCCCGCCGGCCGTCCACCCCGGCCGGCGGCGGGCCGGGGACGTGGCCTTCGGCCTCGTCTCGGGCGGCATCGTGCTCTGGGGCCTCGTCGACCTCGGCCGCTACCTCGCCGACCGCACCGGCCTCGGCGTCTTCGGCGAGCCGCTGCTGCTCGGGCTCGCCACCCTCGCCCGGGTGGTCGTGCTGGTCGCGGTGGCCACCGTGGTCTGGGTGCCGATCGGCGTGCGGATCGGCTTCTCGCCCCGGCTGACCAGGATCGCCCAACCCGTCGTCCAGGTGCTGGCCGGCTTCCCGGCCAACTTCGTCTTCCCGCTGGTGGTCTGGCTGCTGCTGCGCACCGGGGTGTCGATCGACCTCGGCGGCATCCTGCTGATGGCCCTCGGCTCCCAGTGGTACATCCTGTTCAACGCCATCGCCGGGGCCATGGCCGTCCCCGCCGACCTGCGCGAGGCGATGGACGACCTCGGCGTGCGCGGCCGGCAGCGCTGGCGGCGGCTGATCATCCCCGGGATCTTCCCGGCGTACGTCACCGGCGGCATCACCGCCTCCGGCGGCGCCTGGAACGCCTCCATCGTCGCCGAGGTGGTCACCTTCGGCTCCACCACGCTCACCGCGACCGGCCTCGGCGCGTACATCGCCCGGGCCGCCGAGCACGGCGACCACCCGCGCCTGCTCGCCGGGGTCGCGGTGATGAGCCTGTACGTCGTCGTCCTCAACCGTCTGCTCTGGCGCCGGCTGTACCGGCTGGCCGAGCGCCGCTACTCGCTGTAGTCCGGAGTCCGCCGATGCGCTTCCCCTTCCGCCGCCGCCCCGCCGAGCCCGCGCCCGTCGAGCCCGCGCCCGTCCCGCGCGGGGACGTCCCGCACGACGACGCCCCGCGCCCGGACGACGAGGTCCTGCTGGAGACCGTCGGCCTGACCAAGGCCTACGCCGGGGCCGCCGGCGAACTGCCGGTGCTCTCCGGCATCGACCTGACCGTGCGGGCCGGCGAGATCGTCGCCGTGCTCGGCCGCTCGGGCTCCGGCAAGTCCACCCTGCTGCGCTGCCTGGCCGGCCTGATCCCGCCCAGCTCCGGCACCGTCCGCTACCGCGGCACCCCGCTCACCGGCGCCAACCCCGGCACCGCGCTGGTCTTCCAGACCTTCGCGCTGCTGCCCTGGCTGACCGTCCGGCAGAACGTCGAGCTCGGATTGGAGGCCCGCGGGGTGCCGCCCCGGGAGCGCGCCCGGGCCGCCGCCCAGGCCATCGACCTGATCGGCCTCACCGGCTTCGGGTCCGCCTACCCCAAGGAGCTCTCCGGCGGCATGCGCCAGCGGGTCGGCTTCGCCCGGGCGCTGGTCGTCGAACCGGACGTGCTGATGATGGACGAGCCGTTCTCGGCCCTCGACGTGCTCACCGCCGAGAACCTGCGCGGCGAGCTGATGGAGCTGTGGGACTCCGGCCAGTTCCCGACCCGGGCCGTCGTGCTGGTCACCCACAACATCGAGGAGGCGGTGCTGATGGCCGACCGCGTCGTGGTCCTCGGCGCCCGCCCGTACGGGACCATCCGGGAGACCGTCGAGGTCGACCTGGAACGGCCGCGCGACCGCGACTCGGCCGCCTTCGACGAGCGGGTGGACCGGGTGTACCGGATCATGACCGGCCGCCCCAAGGACGCCCGGGCGCCCGGCCGCACCGACCAGCCGGGCCCCGACCCCGACCGCCGCACCGTCGCCAGCACCCCGCTGCCCACCGCCGGCGTCGACGGCCTCTCCGGTCTCGCCGAGACGATCGCCCACCGGGGCGGCGGCTGCGACCTGGCCGGCCTCGCCGACGAGCTCGGCCTGGACATCGACGACCTGCTCCCCCAGGTCGACGCCCTCGACCTGCTCGGCTTCGCCGAGGTCCACGGCGACGACCTGCTGCTCACCGACGCCGGCGCCGCCTACACCGGGGCCGACGCCCAGGACTCCCGCGCCGTCTTCGCCGCCGCGGCCCTGGAGGTCCCGCTGATCAAGCTGATCGCCAACAGCCTCGGCGACCGGCCCGGCGCCACCGTCCGCACCGGCTTCCTGCGCGACCTGCTCGGCCGCCACTACACCGTCGAGCAGACCGACCGGCAGCTGGAGACGGCGACCGACTGGGGCCGCTACGCGGGGCTCTTCGCGTACGACGCCGACCGGCAGGAGTACCGGCTGGACGCCCCGGAGCGCTGAGGGCTCAGCCCGTCGCCGGGCGGCGGCGCACCGCGCGGGCCGCGCGGGCGAAGGGCTGCGGCGCGGTCGCACCGGCCGGGGCGGCGCCGTCGTCGCCGCCGTCGCGGCGGTCGGGCAGGTCGTGGGCGATCAGCGCGGCCTCGGTGAGCAGCCCGCGCACCTCGGTGGCCCGGTAGAAGATCCGGGTCCCCTCCCGCCGTGCCACCACCAGCCCGGCCGCCCGGAGCTTCGCCAGGTGCTGCGAGGTCGCCGCGACGTGCGCCCCCAGCAGCTCGGCCAGCTCGCTCACCGGCAGCTCCCGGCGGCTCAGCGCCCACAGCAGCCGGTACCGCGACGGGTCGGCCACCGCCTTCAGCACCGCCACCGCCCGCTCCGCCGCATCGGCGTCCCAGGCCTCTTCCCGCGCACCACCCATACAGGGATCGTACCGATCCGTACCCGGGCACCCGGAGCCGGGAATCCCCGCCGCCCGCGCCGACGGCGGCCGCCGGGTGAATGAAGCGCGACAGAACCGGGGGTACGTGCCGCCGCGGCGCCTAGCCTGGGCCTGGGCCCGGCCGGAACTGCGCACCGGCCGGGCGGAGTTGGTCCTGTCCGCCGCGAGGAAGGGTCGGCCGTGGCTGCCATCAGTGTGATCCCGGGCGACGGCATCGGCCCCGAGGTGGTCGAGTCCGCGCTGGGGCTGGTCGACGCGTTCGGCCTGGGACTGGACGTCGACGTGCTGGACCACGTGGGCGCGGAGCGCTACCGCCGGGAGGGCGTGGCACTGGGCGAGGCGGACCTGGCCCGGGTGGCGGCGAGCGGCGCGGTGCTGCTCGGCGCGATCGGGCGGCCGGACCTGGAGCACACCAGGTACGTGCGCGACGTCCTGCTGGAGCTGCGGTACGCCTTCGACCTGTACGCCAACTACCGGCCGGTGCGCCTGTGGCACGACCGGCTCAGCCCGCTGCGGGACCCGGCCCGGCGCGCCCTGGACTGCGTGATCGTCCGGGAGAACACCGAGGGGCTCTACAGCGGCATCGGCGGGAACCTCCGCGCCTCCTCCGACCACGAGGTGGCCGTCGACGCGGACGTCAACACCCGGCACGGCGTCTCCCGGATCCTGGACTTCGCCTTCGCCACCGCCCGCCGGGAGGTCTGCCTGGTGGACAAGGCCAACGCGGTGCGGGCTGGCGGCCGACTGTGGCAGGAGTGCTGGCGGCGGGCCGCCGAGCGGCACCCCGGCACGGCCACCCGGCACCTGTACGTCGACGCCGCCGCGATGAAGCTGGTCACCGAGCCCGAGCGGTTCGACGTCATCGTGGCCAGCAACTCGCACGGCGACATCCTCAGCGACCTCGCGGCCGCGCTGGCGGGCGGGATCGGGCTGGCGCCCTCGGCGAGCCTCAACCCGGAGAGCGGCTTCGGGATGTTCGAGCCGGTGCACGGCTCGGCGCCGGACATCGCGGGCCGGGGCGTCGCCAACCCCTTCGCCTGCCTGCTGACCGCCGCGCTGCTGCTGCGCCACCTCGGCCACGACACGGAGGCGGCCGCGACCGAGACGGCTGTCGCCGGATCGATCGCGGCCGGACGGACCACCCCGGACCTCGGTGGCACGCTGAGCACCCGGGAGGCGACGCGCGCGGTCCTCGCCGCCCTGTGACGGCGCCCGCCGGGGCCGGGACAGCGGGCTCAGGGCGCCGGGTACGCCTCGGGCTCCAAGGTCGAGCTGGTCCGGATCACCTCGGCGACGGTCAACTCGTAGAAGGCGTACCACTTCTCCTTCCCCTGCTGCTGGGCGTTGTGGTGCTCCACGTCGGCGCGCCACCGCGCCAGCGTCTCGGGGTCGCGCCACCACACCAGGGCGAGGCGTTCGCCGTCCTCGGTCTCGTAGTTCTTAACCTGGACGAGGTCGTCCCCGTAGACCGCCCGCACCTTCTTGGCGAGGTAGTCCTCCGTGGTCTCGTACTCGTGGTCGTACTGCTCCGAGAAGCGCGACCTGAAAACGACCAGAATCATCGTTGATCTCCCGTCAGTTCCGGCTGGTGACACGACAGTTCACGCGACTCGTGCAGATCTGGCGGCTCAGCCGGCCCCGGCGAAGGCCCGCAGCTGCGGGTCGGGCAGCTCGGCGGCGCCGGCGCCGTGCCGGCTGAGGATCCGCCGGGCCAGCTCGCGCAGCCGGTGCTCCTCGGTGAGCGCCAGGGAGTAGCTCTCCTCGCTGAACGCGCAGCGCTCGTACAGGGGCCGGAACCGCTCCGGCATCAGGTCGACCAGTCGGCGCGCGATGGCCTCCTCCGCCTCGTGCCTGGGGTCCGGCAGCCGGGACATCGTCCAGTAGTGCCGGTAGGAGATGTCCGCGATCGCGTCGCCGTCGCCCTTGCGGATCCGCTCGTACGCGGCGAAGGCCCGTTCCCAGTCCCGCTCCCGGTCCAGGCAGGCGACCAGGGTGCGGACGTCCTCGAAGGCGGCGTTCATGCCCTGGCCCATGAACGGCGCCATCGCGTGGCAGGAGTCGCCGACCAGCGCGGCCGTGCCGCCCAGGACCCACCGGTCGCACCGGGTGAGCCGGACGGCGGAGACCGGCTTGGCGCCCAACTGCTCCTCCAGGTCCGGGATTCCGGCCGCCAGCCGGGGGAAGACGGCGGCGAACTGCTCGGCCAGGGCCCGCCCGCCGACCGCGGCCCGGTAGGACGGGCGCGGACCCTCCCGGCGGAAGAACACCGAGCCCGCGAAGCGCCGGCTGGACACCTGCGGGAAGGCCCCGAACAGCGCGTCCCCGGCCGGCCAGTAGTGCATCACCCCGCGGTCGCAGTCGGGCAGGTCCAGGACGATCTCCTGGTAGGCCAGTTCCAGGGTGCTCACCCGCGCCCGGGCGCCCCGCTCGACGAGGGCGCCGCGCACCGCCGAGTGGACGCCGTCGCAGCCGATGACGTGCCGGCACCGCACCCACCGCTCGGCGCCGCCCGCCCCGACCAGCAGCGCGGGCGCCGCCGGGTCGACGGCCAGCACCGGGTGGTCGAAGCGCAGGTCGACCCCCGGCTCGGCCTCGGCCGCGTCCAGCAGCAGCCGGTGCAGCGCCTGCCGCTCGACCGCCCAGATCGCCGCGCCGTCCCGGCTGTACGGGGTGACGGCGGTGCTGCCGTCCGGCAGGTGCCCGCACCGGCCGGTGATCGGCGCGCAGATCCGCCGCACCGCCGCTTCCAGGCCGAGTTCCCGCAGCACCCGCCGGCCCCGCTCGGAGAGGATCACCATCAGCGACCGGCCCTGTCCGGCCGGGATCCGCCGGGGGTCCGCGTGCCGTTCCAGGACGGTCACCCGGCCGTGGCGCCGGGCCAGGTAGAGCGCGGCGACCGGGCCGGCCAGCCCGGCCCCGACCACCACGATGCCGCCGCCCGCCGTCGCGGGCCCGTACGAGTCGCTCATCGGGGCCTCCCGCCGCTACCAGGTGACCGGGAGCTCGCGGACGCCGTAGGCCACGCCGTCGTACTTGAACGGGACGTCGGCGAAGTCGATGGCCAGGCGCAGCGTGGGGATCCGCCGGTAGAGCGTGCCGTAGACGGTCTGGAGTTCGAGGACGGCCAGCGGGCGGCCCAGACAGTGGTGGGGGCCGAAGCCGAACGCCAGGTGGTGCGCGGCGTCCCGGGTGATGTCGAGGCGGTCCGGGTCGGGGAAGTTCTCCGGGTCCCGGTTGGCCAGTTCGCTGGTCAGGATGATGCCCTCGCCGGCCCGGATGACGACGTCGCCGACGGTGATGTCCTCCAGGGCGACCCGGCGGCGGCCGGAGTGCGAGATGTTGAGGTAGCGCAGCAGCTCGTCGACGGCGCGGTTGACCACGCCCGGGTCGTCGGTCTCCCGCAGCACCGCCAGCTGCTCGGGGTTGCGCAGCAGGGCCAGCGTGCCGAGGGCGATCATGTTCCCGGTGGTCTCCAGGCCGGCGACCAGCAGCGTCATGGAGATGTACGACAGCTGCTCTGGGCTGAGCGCGCCGGGGCGGACCTGGGTCTCGATCACCTCGGAGATCAGGCCGTCGGCGGGCTCGCGCAGCTGGCGGTCGATCAGCTCCCGCAGGTAGCCGCGCAGCGCCTCCTGGGCGCCGACCACCATGTCGGGCGAGCTGTCCCGGTGCAGCATCCGGGTGCTCTCGTCCTGGAAGAACTCGTGGTCGGCGTACGGGACGCCGAGCATCCGGCAGATCACCTTGGTGGAGGTCGGGAAGGCGAGGCCGCCGACCAGGTCGGCGGGCCGGGGCCGGGTGAGGAACTCGTCGATGAGCCCGTTGACGATGTCGGCGACCTCGTCCTTGAGCGCGTCGATGTTGCGGATCGCGAAGGGCGGGGAGACCATCCGGCGCTGGCGGGCGTGCTCGGGGTCGTCGAGGGCGACGAAGGAGCGGCCGTCCTTGCGCCGTTCGCGGCTGCCCAGGTCGAAGTGCGGGTAGCCGGACCTGGTCGAGTCGGCGCTGACCCGGGGGTCGACCAGGAGCTTGCGCCCGAGGTCGTAGCCGGTGACCAGCCAGGGGGTGCTGCCGTCCCAGAGCCGGACCCGGACCGGGCCGGCGCCGAGCTCGCGCATGGCGGAGGGCGGGTCGAAGGGGCAGGCGGGCTCCTTCAGGATGGGGAAGCGGGTGAGCTGCCCGGTCGCGGAGCCGCCGGCGGGGTCGCCAGCGGAATCGGTTGCGGACCCGGTCGCGGAACCGGTCGCGTCGTCGATGGTCACGGAATCTCCCTTCCTCGCCGCGCCGCGCGGGGTCCCGCCGGGCGGCCCTTCGTGGTCTGTCACCCGTGCAGGGCCCGGGCGATCTCCCGCAGGTCCTGTGCCGCGAGGACCGAGCGGATCGGCACGCGCACCCCGAGTTCCTCGCGCAGCGCGCCGATCAGCCGCCCCGCCAGCAGTGAATTGCCGCCCAGGTCGAAGAAGTTGGCCTCCGGCTCGACCCGCGGCAGGTCGAGCAGCCGGGCGATCGTGCGGTACAGCCGCTCCTCCCGGGAACCGGGCTCCGCACCGCCGTCGGATCCGGTCGCACGGTCCGAGGCAGGACGGTCCGAGGCAGGACGGTCCGGGGTGGCGCGGTCCAGGGCGGCGCGGTCGATCTTCCCGTTCGGGGTGGTGGGGAAGGCGTCGAGCACCTCGATCCGGGCCGGCACCATGAACTCCGGCAGCACGTCGGCGAGTCGGGCGCGCAGCGCCGCGGGGTCGAGGGCCGCGCCGGGGCTCGGGGTGACGTAGCCGACCAGGCGCGCGTCGGCCTGTCCGCCCCGCACCAGCACCGCGGCCAGGTCCACGTCGGGCTGCCGGGTGAGCCGGTCCTCGATCTCGCCCAACTCGACCCGGAATCCCCGTAGTTTGACCTGTCCGTCGGCCCGGCCGGCGAAGTGGAACCGGCCGTCGGCGGTGCGCCGGCCGCGGTCGCCCGAGCGGTACATCCGGGCGCCGGGGGGACCGAACGGGTCGGGCAGGAAGCGGGTCGCGGTCAGCCCGGGGCGGCCGACGTAGCCGCGGGCCAGCCCGGAGCCGCCCAGGTAGAGCTCGCCCTCCGCGCCGTCGGCCACCGGCCGCAGCCGCTCGTCCAGCACGTACACCCGCGCCCCGGTCCAGGGGACGCCGATGTCGACCCCGTCCGCCGCGTCGATCGGCCCGGCGAGGGTGCAGCCGACGGTCACCTCGGTGGGGCCGTAGCCGTTGAACATCCGGCGCCCGGGCGCCCAGGCGCCCAGCAGTGCGGGGGTGCAGGCGTCGCCGGTAGAGGTCACCGTGCCGCCCTGGAGCACGTTCTGACTGTCCGTCACGCTCAGTGCGGCGGGCGGCAGGGTGGCGTGGTCGATCGCGTGCCTGGCCAGCGTCCCGTGCAGGGCGTCGCCCGGCAGCAGGTCCTCGTCGTCGGCGACCACCAGGGCGGCGCCGTGCAGCAGGGCCAGCGAGAGGTCCCAGAACCCGGCGTCGAAGCTGACCGAGGCCCAGGAGAGCACCCGCTCGCCGGGGGCCGGGCGCAGGTGCTCGGCCTGGGTGGCGACCAGGTCGGCGACACCCTCCTGGGGGACGGCGACGCCCTTCGGCGTGCCGGTGGAGCCGGAGGTGTAGATCACGTACAGCAGGTGGTGCGGCGACAGCGGAGCCAGGCGCTCGTCCTGCCGGACGTTCCCGTCGCCGTACCGGGCGCAGGCCGCCGCGCACTCCGCGGAGTCGAGCACGACCTCGTCCAGTTCCACGCCCTCGGGCCGGGCGGCCGCGGTGCGCAGCAGCAGCCGCGGTGCCGCGTCCCGCACCATGAAGGCCTTGCGGGACGCGGGGTAGCGGGGGTCGAGCGGCAGGTAGGCGCCGCCCGCCTTGAGCACGGCGAGCTGGGCCACCACCAGCTCGGGCGAGCGCGGCACGGCCAGCGCCACCAGGTGGTCCGGGCCGACGCCGCGGTCGATCAGCAGCCGGGCCAGCCGGTTGGCCCGGGCGTTGAGCCGGCCGTAGTCGAGCGCGGTGTCCCGGTACAGCACGGCCGTCGCCCCGGGGCGGAGCGCCGCCTGCTCCTCGAACAGTTCGGCGACCGTACGGGCTCGCGCGGCCGCGGGCGCGGCCACCGTACGGACGGACGCGGTCACGGCGCCTCGCCCAGCCGCGGGCGGACCTCGGTGGCGAACAGCTTCAGGCTGCGCGCCATGCTCTCCAGCGACTGCTGGCCGTAGTCGAGCTGGAACAGCACCACGTCCGTCCCCAACTCGGCCTCGATGCGCCGCAGTTGCTCGACAGCGCTGCGCGGGGAGCCGATCACCGCCAGGCCCGCCGCCTCGCTGGGGCCGGCCTGGTGCTTGTCGACCATGGCCTCGCGGTAGCCCTGGTAGGAGGTCGAGCTGCGCTCGCGCCAGGACTCCGCGGCCGCGCCGAAGGTGTCCCAGTGCCGGCGCAGCGCGGCGTTGCCCTCCGCCACGGCCTCCTCGTCGGAGTCGGCCAGGTACAGCGCGACGCTGATCGCGACCTGGGGCCGGCGGCCGGCGTTCTTCGGCGCCGCGGCGAAGCGCTGCCGGTACAGGTCGATCATCTCCCGTACCTGGCCGACCTGTTCGCGGCTGGGGGCGGAGGCGATCAGCAGGTTGTAGCCGGAGTCGCCGATCCACTCGAAGCTGGAGCGGGTGATCAGCGCGGCGGCCCACACCGGGGGGTGGGGGTCCTGGGTGGGCAGCGGGAGGGAGTCGGCGTCCCGGTAGCGGAAGAAGGGGGTGTCCTCGCTCACCCGGGACTCGGTCCACAGCCGCACCACCGCGTCCACCACCGCCCGGAACCGGTCCTTGCTGCTGTCCAGGTCGATGCCGAAGGCGTCGAACTCGTACGGCAGGAAGGCGCGGGCGAAGCCGACGTCCAGCCGGCCGCCGCTGAGCGCGTCGAGCTGCGCGGTGCGGGCCGCGAGCTGGATCGGGTGGTGGAAGGAGGCCTGGATGCCGCCGGTCATCAGCCGCACCCGGCTGGTGCGCGCGGCGACGGCGGAGAGGAAGGCGAGCGGGTCGGGGCAGTAGCCGCCGTAGGCGTGCAGGTAGTGCTCGGTCATCTTGACGTACTCGAGGCCGAGGTCGTCGGCCAGTTCGGACACCGCCAGCAGGTTGCCGTAGTACTCCTCGGCGCTGCGCACCAGCGGCGGGGTGTCGGGCAGCAGGGATATTCCGTAGGTCGTCATCTCTGGGCCTCCGTGGTCGGGTCCGGTGGTGCGTCGGGCAGGGCGCCGCGGCCGCCGAGGGACCAGTACGCGCGCAGTCCGTGGACCAGCGGCCGCGGCCGTCCGTCGTCCGCCGCGGCGGCCCGGTAGACCTCGCCGAAGAGCACCACGTGGTCGGCGACGGTCACCGAGCCGGTGATCCGGCAGTCGGCGACGGAGTGCGCGGCCCGGTCGAGGTGCGGGCCGGCCCAGTCCGGGCGGGCGGTCCACCCGACGTGCTCGAAGCGGTCGGGCCCCCGGGCGGCGAAGAGTTCGGCGACGGCGCGGGCCCGGTCGTCGAGCAGGTTCACCGCGAAGCCGCCGCTCCGTTCGAGGACGGCGAGGGTACGGCTGGAGCGCTGCATGCACACCAGCAGGGTGGGCGGGTCGGCCGACACGCTGGAGATCGCCGTGCAGGTCGTGCCGTACGGCCGGCCGGCCTCGTCTACGGCGGTGATGACGGCGACGCCGGCGGGGAAGCCCGCCATCAGGGTTCTGAACGCGGTCGCGGAGACCGGTCCGGCCGTCGTGCGGCCGCCGGCCCCCGTCATGGGCGTGGGGGGCATGGGGAGGAACCTCCTGGCGTCCCGTCGGGAACCGACGGTCGCGCTGTCCTCGGTCACGGTGTACGTCCTGGTCACGGCGTACGTCCTGGTGCGCGGCCTGGTCCTCGGCCGCCGCACACCGACTCTGGCACGGGCCCCGGCCGGGCCGTTCGGCGGAAAAAGATTTGCGAAAGAGGCGCTCCGTCCGCGCTGGTCGGGGCGGCCGGGCGGGGGCCGGAGTCGGGGCCGGGGCGGCCCGCACCACGTCGGGCGCCAGGGCGGCGGCGATCAGCCCGGTGTCCCCGGTGGCGGCCGCGAGCCGGAAGGCCGCCACCGCCTCGCGGTGGCGCTCCGGCTCCACCGGGTGCCGCTCCAGCGGGGACCGCACCTTCTGCCGGGCCCGGCTGGCCAGCTTCTTGGCGGTGGTCCGGCTGCGGTCGAGGAGCGCGCCGATCTCGTCGAAGGGCACCCCGAAGACGTCGTGCAGCACGAACGCGACCCGCTCGGCCGGGCTCAGCGCGTGCAGGACCACCCGCAGCGCGAGGCCCACCGACTCGGCCGCCAGCGCCTCCTGTTCCGGGTCCGCCTCCGCGCCGGGGCCGCAGGTTTGCGTCAACTCCTCGCCCCCGCAACGCTGTTGGCCCCCCGACCGGCTGCGCAGCGCGTCCAGGCAGACCCGGGAGGCGACGGTGCGGATCCAGCCGGGCAGGTTGCGCACCGCCGTGGTGTCGGCGCGGTCCAGCCTCAGCCAGGTCTCCTGCACCGCGTCCTCGGCCTCCTCCCGGGAGCCGAGGATGCGGTACGCGAGCCCCAGCAGCGCCGTTCGGCTCTCCTCGAAGAATTCCGCCAGCAGTTGGCGCTGATCCATCGGTCACCTTCCGGGTTCACGGTCCGTCGTACTGATGACCCGCGCACCGCGGGGCTTGTGACTCACGACCGTTCGAAGGAGAGTTCCGATGACGGAGGCCGTCGCCGAGATCCCCGCGTACACCGCGGGCACCTGGAGCATCGACAAGGCCGACCCGCACATCACCCTGGACGTCCAGGCCTCGCTCGACGCCTGAGCCCGGCCCGGCGGGACGCCCTCTGCCCGTGTGAGGTACGGGCAGAGGGCACCGGCCGCACGCCGGGGTGGCGGCGTGCCGGCTGTACGGCGTACGGGCTTCGCGGTGTGCCGCCCGCGCGGGGTGTCAGCCGCGGTCGGCGCCGCCGGTCACAGGCCGTCCGCCTCCAGGATGTAGCCGCGGCCCCACACCGTCCGGATGCAGAGGCCGACCTCGGAGATCCGCCTCCGCAGCCGCATGATCTGCAGGTCCAGGGCGTTCCTGGAGATCGCTCCGGTGGCCCGGACCACCTGCTGCTCCAGCTCGGCCCGGTACACCACCTCGCCGTAGTGGGCGACGAGTTCCTCCATGATCCCCACCTGGGTGGTGGAGATGGCGACCGAGTTGCCGCCGAAGCAGAGCACCCCGGTGGAATCGACGGTCGGGACCCTGCGCCCGTACACGCGTTGGGACAGCGCCTGGATGCGCGCCTCGACGTCCCCGCGCGGGGCCGGCGACCTGATCCAGTCCTCCCCGGGGTCGACGCACACGGGAGCGTCATTGCCGGCCTCCACGACGAGCAGGCAGGGAATTCCCGCCTTTCGGCAGTGATTCCGTTTGTCCGCCTCGATGGGCCATCGTATTAACGTGACACCTTTGCTCAAGGGTGTCTCCCTCGTCAGAGAAAAAGGCAGTCTCGGCTTTCCTTGCTTTCTCGTACGAACCGCCCCGAAGGCAGTGGGAATCGACGCCCGGCGCGGCTCACGGCCGGGCCCGCGGCCTCCCGCCGGGGCGGGGCTCCGCAAGGCCCGGTTGCACACGTTCACCGACTGGTAAGCACACGTTTGCTGCTGGGCACTCGGCCCTCGGCAGCGCCGTGCCCGCCCCCTGGAATCCGGGAGCGGGCGCGACGTACCGGTGGTTCGGACCACCTCCTACCTTGCCCGAGCTCTATCCGCGCACCCGCGTGACATGGGTCACGGGCGGGGGCGCAGACCCTTTCCGGCCACCGTCACCTCGTCGGCGGACGAACCGCCCGCCGGTCGGGGTCCGGCCGGCTCCGGAGTACTCGACTCCGGGGTGGCCGGCTCCGGGGCGGCCGGCAGCTGTCCGGCGCGCTGCCGGAACCCGGCCCAGGCCAGCACCGCCGCCACCGCCGTGGCCGCGGCGGCGATCCCGATCGACAGCTGGTAGCCGTGCAGGAAGGAGTCGACGGCCGGCTGCCGGAACGGCTCGCCGAGCGCCTCCACCACCGTGTGCAGCCGGCCGCCGCCGACCTCCCGCGACCGCTCCAGCACCTGGGCCCGCTGGGCCCCGTCCAGCCCGGCCGTCTTCTCCTGCCAGGCGGAGACCGCCGAGTTGACGCCGACGGCGCCCAGCACCGCGAGGCACACCGAACTGCCGATCTGCCGCGAGGCGTTCAGCACGCCCGAGGCGGCGCCGGAGGCCCCCGGGGGCACGTCCCGCATGGCCACGTGGGTCACGGCGGGCACGAAGGTGCCGAACCCGCCGCCGTACAGCACGTACCCGAGCGCGCTGACCGCGAAGGGCGTGGTCCCGGCCCGGCTGAGCAGGAACACCCCGACCGCGGCCAGCAGGATCCCCGAGACGGCCACCGTCACCGAGCGGAACCGCGAGTCCAGGCGGCCGCCGAACTGCGCCATGGTGAGGAACGGGATGTTCATGAACAGCCACGACAGCCCGGTGCGCAGCACCGACCAGCCCGCCACGTCCTGGAAGTACAGCGTCACCCAGAACAGCGCGCCGCTCATGCCGCCGTAGCACAGCAGGTAGATCCCCGAGGCGCTCGCGAAGCTGCGCGCGCGCAGCAGGGCGGGCGGCATCATCGGGTGCGGGGCACGGCGCTCCCACCCGAGGAAGGCCAGCAGCAGGACCACCCCGGCCGCCAGCGGGAACGCCACCACGGCCGAGCCCCACGGGTGGTCGGCGGACTCGACGAAGCCGAGCGTGAGGCAGACCAGCCCGAGCGCGCTGAGCACGATCCCCGGCACGTCGAGCCGGCGGGCCTGCGGGTTGCGCGACTCCCGCACCGCCAGGAAGGTGCAGGCGATGCCCAGGGCGGCGAACGGCAGGTTGATCCAGAAGACCGACTGCCAGCCGAAGAAGGTCAGCAGGATGCCCCCGCCGACCGGGCCCGCGCCGAAGCCGGTGCCGCCGATCGCCGCCCAGGCGCCGATCGCGGAGGCCCGCTGCTCCTTCGGGTAGGTCTCTGTGATGATGGACAGCCCCAGCGCGAGCATCGCGGCCCCGCCCAGGCCCTGCACCGCCCGGAAGGCGATCAGCGAGAGCGCGTTCCAGGCCACGGCGCAGGCGACGACGCCGATCGAGAAGACGACCATCCCGGTCAGGAAGATCCGCTTGCGGCCGTACCGGTCGCCTAGCGCCCCGCTGGCCGGGATGACCGCGGCCAGGCTCAGCGAGTACGCGCTGATCACCCACTCCAGCTCGGCGGCGCCCATGTGCAGTTCGCTCTGCATCGACGGGAGGGCCACGTTCACGATGGTCAGGTCGAGCGAGGTCATGAACGTGGCCATGCACATCGCGAACAGGGTCAGCCGCCGGCGTCGCGACTCCGTGAGGGAGAGGGTCATGGCCTCTCGCCCCTCCGGAGTCGTGTGATATGTGTGATACCCAGTGTGATCATCCCGCGCTCCAAGTAAGGTCCACGAACGACGGGGGCGGCTCGCCGCCCCCGTAGTGATGACCCCTCCCGACCGAGGAATGTGACCGTGCCCGACCACGATCGGCTGGCAGAGCAGTTCGAGCGGCACCGGCCGCACATGCGGGCCGTGGCGTACCGCATGCTCGGCTCGCACGCGGAGTCCGAGGACGCCGTCCAGGAGACCTGGATCAGACTCAGCCGCAGCGACGCCGACGAGGTGGCGAACCTCGCCGGCTGGCTCACCACGGTGATCGGCCGGATCTGTCTGAACATCCTCCGCTCCCGCGCCGCCCGGCCCGAGGACCCGGTCGGGGTGCACCTGCCGGACGTCGTCGTCGGGCAGGAGCCGTCCAACGGCCCGGAGGACGAGGCGCTGCTGAGCGACTCGGTCAGCCTCGCCCTGCTGATCGTGCTGGACACCCTCGCCCCGGCCGAGCGGGTCTCCTTCGTCCTGCACGACATGTTCCACCTGCCCTTCGACGAGATCGCGGCCGTCGTCGGGAAGACCCCGGCGGCGGCCCGCAAGCTCGCCAGCCGGGGGCGCCGCCGGGTGCAGGAGGAGCGCGAGGCGGACTCCGGCGGCGACTTCGCGACCCGCCGCACGCTGGTGAACGCCTTCTTCGCGGCGGCCCGGGACGGCGACCTGGACGGGCTGGTGGCCGTCCTCGACCCGGACGTCGAGCTGCGCGCGGACGGCGGGCCCGCCCTCGCCGCCGCCACCGCCTCGATCCGCGGTGCCCGGCCGGTGGCGGGGCGCGCCTCGCTGTTCCGCCAGGGCGGGGTGGCGGTCTTCCCGGTGCTGGTCAACGGCGTCCCCGGCGCCCTGGTCACCCGGGACGGCGCGCCGACCTCGGTCATGGGCTTCTCGGTGCGCGGCGGGCGGATCACCCGGATCCAGATCCTGCTGGACCCGGAGCGGGTCGGCGCGGTCGACTTCGCCGCGTTCACCGCGTAGCGGGGGCGGTCCGGGAAGGGTCCGGGAACGCCGGTGGGGCGCCTCCCTCGGGGGGCGCCCCGGCTAGCTGCGCGCGCTACCGCTCCACCTCCGGCCCGACGCCGACGGTGATCGCCCGCGAGGGGCAGAGGTGGGCGGCCTGCCGCACCCGGTCCCCGAGTTCGTCCGCCACCTCCGCCCCGAGCAGCCGGACGGTGCCGTCCTCGTCCCGCTGGGCGAAGACCTCGTCCGCGGTGATCACGCACATCCCCGAGCCGATACAGCGCTGTCGGTCGACCGTCACCCGCATGGTTGTCCCTCTTCTCCGTTCGTTTCCGGTTCCCGGGCCCCGCCCGGGATGCTCAGCGCGGGAGCAGCCGCACCGGCAGGGAGCTGTAGCCGTTGAGGAAGGCGGACCGGATCCGGGTGGCCGGCCCGGTCACCTCCACGCCGCGCACCGCCTCGGCCAACACGCCCAGCAGCGCCCGCAGTTCGACCCGCCCGAGGAAGGCGCCCAGGCAGAAGTGGGCGCCGTGGCCCAGCGCGACGTGCTTGTTCGGGGAGCGGGAGAGGTCGAAGGAGCGCGGCTCGGCGAACGCCCGCTCGTCGTTGTTGGCCGAGATGTTCCACAGCGACACGATGTCCCCCGCCCGCACCTCCTGACCGCCGATCAGCTGGTCGCGGGTGGCGGTGCGGGCGAAGTGGAACGCCGGGGTGGCCCAGCGCAGGGCCTCCTCCACGGCGGAGTCGAGGTCCACCCGGCCGTCCCGGAGCGCGCGCCACTGCGCGGGGTTCTCGGCCAGCGCCTTGACCGTGCTGACGGCGGAGACCCGGGAGGACTCGTCGCCGCCGATGATCAGGCTGTAGCAGTTGAGCGCGATGTCGTCCAGGCTCAGCGGCTCGCCGTCGACCAGGCCGGTGGCGAGCGTGCTGATCACGTCCTCGCCCGGGGACTCGCGCCGCTGCTGCGCCAAGTCCATGAAGTACAGCACCAGTTCGTTGCGGGACTCGAGCGAGTCGAGCTCGTCCGCCCCGGTCAGCGCGCCCTTGCTCCAGTGCAGCAGGTCCGGCCGGTCCGCCTCCGGGACGGACAGCAGGTCGCAGATGGTGTTCATCGGCACGTGCTCGGCGACGTCGGTCGCGAAGTCCACGGTGTCGGCGTCGAGCGCGGCGCCGACCAGTCCGGCGGTGCGCCGCTCGACCTTGCGGGCCACGGTGTCGAGGACCTTCGGCGACAGCGCCCGCCACAGCAGCGCGCGCAGCCCGCGGTGGCGGGGGCGGTCGGTGACGGCGAGCATCCGGCCGCCGGCCGAGTCGTCGCCGCGCAGGAGCACGTCGAGCACGGTGCCGCGGCCCGAGGCGAGCGCGTCGGCGGCGCCGTAGCAGGCGACCACGTCGGCGTACCCGGCCACCACCCAGAAGCCCGGCCGGTCGGCCGCGGCGGCGTGCCAGTACACCGGCTCGTTCGCCCGTACCCCGGCGAAGAACTCGAAGGGATCGTGCGCCAGGAAGGTGCGTGAGTCGGTCAGGTCGAGCGAGGCGGTCACGGTTCGGCTCATCGTCCACAAACCCCACGGAAGACGGGAAACGCACTGCGTGCAGTGCTCGGCACGGGCCCGGTGACCGGATCCTCACAGAGGCCCGAACCGGCCCGCGCCAGTTGTGTCGGATCTCTTTCAGTTGTGTCAGAACTCTTTCGTGGCCGGTCCGGTCAGGGAGGAAGAGCCGAAAGATTGCGGACACCTGCCGAAGCACCCGTACTCCGAAGCGGAGGAGTTCCGTCATGCTTCGTACCCGCCGCGACCACTGCCTGCGGACACTGGTCCGAGCGCCCGCGGCCACGGCACGGCTGGTCTGCCTCCCGCACTCCGGCGGCAGCGCGGCCGGCTACGGCCCGTGGTCCACCGCCCTCCCCCCGACCGTCGAGCTGCTGGCGGTGCAGTACCCGGGGCACGGCGACCGCTTCGGCGAACCGCCGTCCACCGACGTGCGCGCGCTGAGCGCGGAGCTGGCCTCCGAACTCCTGCGCCTGCCGCCGCTGCCCACCGTGCTGTTCGGGCACAGCCTCGGGGCCCTCGTCGGCTACGAGACCGCCGTCACCCTCGGCACCCTGGGGCGCCCGCCGGCCGGCCTGCTGGCCTCCAGCTGCCCGCCGCCCGGCCGGGCCGGACGGATCCGGGCCGGCGGACTGTCCGACGAGGTCCTGTGGTCCCTGATCCGCTCCCTGGGCGGCATCGACCCGGACCTCCCCGAGGAACCGGAGGTCGCGGAGGCCGTCCTGCCCGTCCTGCGCGCGGACCTCACCGCGCACGAGCAGTACCGGGTGGAGCCGCGGACCGCGCCGCTGGCCTGCCCGGTCCGCTGCCACCACGGCACCCTGGACCCGCTGGTCGACCGCGCCCTGGTCGCCGAGTGGGCGGCCGTCACCACCGGGCCGTTCAGCCTCCTCGAACGCGAGGGCCACCACTTCCACCTGTTCCAGCACCCCGAGGGCGTCCTCGCCGACCTCGCCGCCTTCCTCGACGCGGTGACCGTCGACGCGGCGGCCACCGGCGCGACGGCCGCCCCGGCACCGCGCCTCCCCGCCCCGAGCACCGCCGTCCCGAGCACCGACGTCCCGAGCACCGCCGACCCGGGCGACTCCACCCCGGGCGACTCCACCCCGCGCCCGGCGCGGGCCCTCTGATGCGGAGCTGACCATGACCGAAGCCGTCACCGAGACGATGACCGACCTGACCTACTCCACCTACCTCCAGATGGACACCCTGCTCTCGCTCCAGCAGACCCGCTTCCCCGAGTCCACCGACCGGAGCGTCGCCCTGGCCGAGCACTTCTTCATCGTCGCCCACCAGTCCTGCGAGCTGTGGCTCAAACAGATCGTGGCCGACCTGCGGCTGGCCCGGGACCTCCTGAACGCCCCCGGCGACCCGGCCGGCGGAGCCGAGGACGGGGTCGAACTCCTCCAGCGGGCCGCCGAGTTGCTCCGCGTCCTGCACGAGCAGGTGATCGTCCTGGAACGCCTCCCGCTGCGGCACTTCGTCCGGTTCCGGCCCTACCTCGGCACCGCCAGCGGCGCCCAGTCGCAGCAGTTCCGGGCGCTCGGCCGACTGCTGGAGGACGGCACCGAGACGAGCGAGCTGTACCGGGCCTTCCTGGCCGACGCCCACCGGCAGGGCCTGAGCGCCGCCGACGTCTGCCGCCTCGGCGTCGCCTGCGGCGGCCCGCACCGGGTCGCCGAGGCGCTGCTCGACGTGGGCAACGGCTACTGGCGCTGGAAGGTGGCCCACCTGGGCCTGGTGACCAAGATGGTCGGCGGGCAGCAGGGCACCGGCGGCACCTCCGGGGAGGACTACCTGCTGCGCCGGATCACCCTCCCGTTCCGCGACCTGCGGCAGCTGCGCGGCAACCCGCACACCGAGGTGCTCGCCACCAGCCCGGTGTAGGGCCCCTGCCTCCCCGTCACCCGACGTCCGAACCCGAAGTCCGTAGGAGCGACCGAGCCATGCTGCACGTCGACGTGGCATCCATGACCGCCCGCCAGCGCCAGCGCCTGCTGCTGTGGAGCGTGGTCCCCCGGCCGATCGCCATGGTGAGCACGGTCTCCCCCGGCGGGGCCGTCAACCTGGCGCCCTTCTCGTACTACACGGCCGTGGGCTACTCCCCGATGGCGCTGCTCTTCTGCGCCAGCCGGCGGGCCGACGGCACCGAGAAGGACTCCTGCCGCAACGCCCGCCTCCCCGCCGAGGGCGGCACCGGGGAGTTCACCGTCAACGTCCTGATCGAGAAGCACGCCGAGGCCGCCACCACCACGGCGAAACCGCTCCCGTACGGCGAGTCGGAGTACGAGCTGGCCGGGCTGCGCGCCGTGCCCGGCCACGCCGTCCGCTCGCCGCGCATCGACGGCTCGCCGCTCGCCTTCGAGTGCCGCACCTCCTCGGTGGTGCCGGTCGGCGACCACTCCGTGGTCATCGGCGAGGTCGTCCACGTCGTCGCGGAGGAGGGACTGGTCGACGAGACCGGCTTCCACCTCGACCTGGACCGGCTGGGGTCGGTCGGCCGGATGGGCGCCGCCGAGTACGTCCGCACCCTGGACCGCTACGCCGTCGGCGGCTGACACCCGTCCGGCGGGACCTCGGCCCCCGGCCGTCACCTCCTCCGCGCCCGAACCGTTGCAGCAACGGGACGCCCGGCAGTGCCGGACGCGGCCCCGGAACGGTCGGGCGAGGTGTGAGGACACGGCTGGTGGACGTCTACGAGGCTGTCGAGACCCGTCGGGCGGTGCGGGGGTTCACCGACCAACCGGTGCCGAGGGAGGTGCTCGAACGGGTGCTCGCGGCCGCGTCCCGCGCCCCCTCCGGCGCCAACCTCCAGCCCTGGCACACCTACCTGGTCACCGGGGAGCGGCTGGAACGGCTCAAGCGGCTCGCCGTCGCCCGCGCCTCCTCCGGCGACCAGGGCGACGACCCCGAGTTCGAGATGTACCCGCCCGAACTCAAGTCCCCCTACCAGGAACGGCGCCGGGAGGCCGCCGAACAGCGCTACCGCGCCTTCGGCATCCCCCGCGAGGACCGGGACGCCCGGCAGCGGGCCGTCGTCCGGAACTGGGACTGCTTCGGCGCGCCCACCGCGCTGTTCAGCTACATCGACCGGTCGATGGGCCCGGCCCAGTGGGCCGACCTCGGGATGTACCTGCAGACCGTCATGCTGCTGCTGCGCGCCGAAGGGCTGCACAGCTGCCCGCAGATGGCCTGGTCCGTCTACCACCGCACCGTCGCGGACGTCCTGTCGCCGCCCGCCTCCCTCGTGCTCTTCTGCGGCCTCTCCGTGGGCCACCCCGACCCGGCCGCCCCCCGCTACCGGGTGGGCCGGGCTCCGCTCGACCAGACGGTCACCATCCTCGACTGACCGCTCCCGACACCGCCTTGCCCCTTCACCTCCTTGCCCCTTCACCGTCCGGCGGCTCCACGTCCGACGGCTCCACCGACGTACCGCGGAGGCGACCTCCCGTGCCCGAGAGCCCGGCCCCGACGCTCATACCCGGCCGCGCCCCCGTCCCCGTCTACCGGGGCATGGACCGCGCGGCCCTCGACCGCCAGTACACCCCCAGCCACCGCGTCCCCGACCTCCGGGCCTACCTGGACCGCTACACACGGGACAGCGCGAACGCCCGCCGCCGCCACCCCGTCCTCACCGGCCTCCCGTACGGCCCGCACCCGGCCGAGACCCTCGACTACTTCCCCGCCCCCGACGGCCCTGACGGCCCGCCCCCGCTCCAGGTCTTCGTCCACGGCGGCAACTGGCAGGAACTGTCCAAGGACGACTCCGCCTTCCCCGCCCCGCCGCTGCTCCGGGCCTGCGCCGCCGTCGCGGTCGTCGGCTACGGCCTGGCCCCCGCCACCCGGCTGGACGACATGGTCGCCATGGTCCGGCGCGCCGTCCACTGGCTCCACCGCCACGCCGACGCCCTCGGCTTCGCCCCCGACCGCCTCCACCTGGCCGGCCACTCCGCCGGCGCCCACCTCGCCGCCATGGCCCTCCTCCCCCGCGTCCCCGGCACCCCCCACCACGGGCCCGACGTCTCCGCCGCGATCGCCGGCGCCACCCTGCTGAGCGGCATGTACGACCTGGAACCCGTCCGCCTCTGCTACGTCAACGACGCGCTCGCCCTCGACCCGGCCGCCGCCCACCGCAACAGCCCACTGCACCACCTCCCGCCGCGCCTGCCCCCGGTCGTCCTCGCCCGCGGCGCCGACGAGACCGCCGAGTACGCCCGCCAACACGCCCTGATGGCCGCCGCCCTACGCCCCCGCACCGCCCTCACCGACCTCGTCGCCCCCGCCCACAACCACTTCTCCCTCCCCTACGCACTCGCCGCCCCCGGCTCCCCCCTCGGCACCGCCGTCCTGGCCGCACTCGCCCGCGGCAGGCCCCGGAGCGTTCCGGCCGGCCGTTCCAGTCGGGAGTGAAACCGCAGGCCGGAGGGGGTGGAACCGTTCCAGCGTCCCGACTCGGACGGCTGGCCCGGCGGACCGGTCGGACGCCGGACCAGAGTGCTGACCAGCGGTCGGCGCCGCACCGTCAGACCAGCCGGCCCGCCGAACGCAGGGCAGCCGGCGCGGTGTTGACCGCCTCCGCGGAGTGCTCCTCGCCGGTCAACCGCTGGTGGTAGCCCGGCCCGCCCGGGTCGCTCTTCGCGTTGACCAGGATCCTGTACGGCATCAGCACTCCTCCAGGTTCGCCATCAGCCAGGCCTCGGCCCGCAACAACCGTTCCTCGACCTGCTCCGCGTCGGCACCGGCGACGATCACGAAGCACAGGTGCGAGGCGCTGTAGAGGGTGACCGCCCCGGGCTCCAGTTCCTCGTTCACCTGGTAGTGCCGCACCCACGGGAACGGCGGCCGCCCCGGCGCCCGTACCGGCCGCCCCTGCGGCAGGACGGACACCGAGCCGTGCACCTCGGTCGGCGGCGCGGCCGGCGGCGGCTGGACGGGCAGCCCGGCGGACTGGCGCAGCACCGAGGTGTGCAGGTCCACCCCGTAGGTGGCCCGGGTGAGCCACGGAATGCGGTCGCCACCGACCCGCGAGGCGATCTCGCACATCACCAGCTCGTCGTCCGGTGTGTGGAACACCTCCAGGTGGTAGGCGCTGACCGGCGGGACGTCGAAGGCGGACAGCGTCCGGTCGAGGAACTCCTCCAGCCGCCGGGCCATCCCGCTCTCCGGGTGCAGCTGGACCGAGCCGTTGTTCTGCCCGGTGAAGACCCCGAGGCAGCTGCGCAGGTAGCGGGAGGAGGCGACGAAGCGGTAGCCGTCGCCGAGCACCGCGTCGACGTGGTACATCGGGCCGTCGACGAACTCCTCGGCCATCAGGTCCTCGCGCCAGCGCCGCCGGGCGAAGGCGAGCAGTTCCTCGTCCCCGTGCAGCACCGCGATGTCCCGCGAGCCGCCCTGGCTGACCGGTTTGACGACCACGGGGTAGCCGACCGCCTCGATGAAGCCGGTGAGGTCGACGACCGTGTCGAGCCGGGCCCAGCGGGCGGTCGGCACGGCCCGGCCAGCGACCTCCTTCATCACCGCCTTGTCGCGGAACGACCGGGCGCTGTCCGGGGTCTGGCCGCCCAGGCCGAAGTCCGCGCGCATCCGGGCGGCCCGTTCCAGGTCGTACTCGTTGTCGGTGATGATGTGGGTGAACGGCCGTTGCCGGTGCAGCCGGCGGATCGCCAGCTCCGCGTAGGGGACGGCGTCGGAGTCCGGGACGTACTCGTAACGGGCCAGCCGCTCGGTGTTCTTGAGCTCGTTCTGGCTGAACACCTGCAGCTTGTCGGCGAGTTCGGGGAACATCCCGGGGTAGTCGTGGCCCTGGCCGTAGTTGAGCACGGCGACGTTGGTCATGATGGGTCGGCCTCACAGTGGACGTGCGGTGCGGGAGGGGTGTCGGTCGGTGCGCCGGTGGGGGTCGGCGCGGGCGGCGCGCGGGGCCACCGGAGCGAACACCGGTGCGGCGACTGCGCCGACGACATCGAGGACCTGATCGCCGACCAGCGGGAAACGGTCCAGCGGGCGGCGGCCGGAGCCTGAGGGAGGCGCGGGAGGGCCGGGTCGAGCGCCCGGCCCTCCCGCCGTTCAGCGGTGGACACGGTTCGCCAGGAAGGTGCCGGCCGAGGCGAGGACCAGCCCGGCCAGGGTCAGCGCGCCGAGCGGCTGGTCGAGCAGCACCGCGGCGAAGGCGGCGGTGCACATCGGGACCAGGTAGAACAGGCTGCTGACCTGGCTCGTGCCGTGCCGCTGCAGCAGGTGGTAGAGCAGGCCCACGCCGACGATCGAGTTGATCAGCGCCGTCCACAGCAGCACCGGCCAGTACGAGGCGGTGAACTCCACGGACCAGCCCTCGACCAGCAGCGCGGGAACCAGCGCCGCCGCCGCGGCGGCCAGCAGCTGCACCGCGTTGCCGCCCACCGGCTCCATCCGCGCGCAATGGCGCTTCTGGTGGACGGTGCCGTACGAGATGCCGAGCAGGCCCAGCAGCAGGAAGCCGAGGCCCAGCAGGTAGCCGCCGGACAGGTCGATCCGGTCGGCGACGGCCAGCGCGACGCCGCCCATCCCGAGCACCAGGCCCAGGCACTGGCCGCGGGTGACCCGCTCACCGAGCAGCGGCACCGCCAGCAGCGATGTGGTCAGCGGGTAGAGCGCGATGACCAGCGCGGCGAGCCCGGAGGACACCCCGAGCTTCATGCCCATGTAGATGCTGGAGAACTGCACGCCCTGGACGAGCACACCCGCCACCGCCAGGTGCAGCAGCAGGCGCCCGCGGGGCAGGCGCTCCCGGCGGATTCCGGCGATCGCCAGCAGTACCAGCCCGGCGATCGCGAACCGTAAGGTCGCGAAGGTGTACGGCGCGGCGTGCCGCAGGCCGAGCTTGCCGGAGATGAATCCGGAGCTCCAGACCACCACGAGCGCCGCACGCGGGGCCGCGCCGGTCCCCCGGCCCCGCCGCTCGCCGGTCCCCACGGGCGGGCCTGCGTCCGGGACGGCTTCGCGCGCGGCGCCCTCGAGCGGCGGGGTCGGCATCGTCATCTCCGAGCTCCTCTGGATCTCCTCGATTGTTCGATATAGAGCACCGTAGAGCAGAATATCGCTCACGTCGAGACGGGCAGGCCCTGCGGCGACATCCCGGGACCGAAACGCCGACTGCCCCACGGACCGCTGTCCGTGGGGCAGTTGGCGAGCAGGCGGCGACGCCCGGAAGTCAGTAGAGGCTGGAGAAGAGGACCCCCACCAGCTGGGCCGGCTCGTCCGTCTCGTTGCGGAAGCTGTGCGGATGGCCGGCCGAGAACTGGATGCTGTCGCCGGCTCCCAGCACGTGGTCCACCCCGTTGTAACGGACCACCAGCTCACCCCGGGTGACGGTGATCAGATCGGACCCCTCGTGCTGGAGCTCCTCGCCGAGACCGCTGTGCGGCGCGAAGTCACCGGTGACCACCTGGTAGCCGAGCTCCGGGGAGCGCACCACCCGGTAGACCACCCCCGGGGCCCGCTGGAGCTCCTCCTGCCCCTCCCGGGGGAACAGCGCGGGAGTCGCCCGCCCCCGGGAGAAGCCCAGGAAGGAACCGACGTCGTGGCCGAACACCCGGGCGAGCCGGCCGAGCCGCTCCAGCGCGATGTCGGTCTCCCCGCGCTCCAGCGAAGCCAGGAAGGAGACCGACAGCCCGCACTCGGCGGCCACCTGCCGCAGCGACATGCCGCGCTGGGTGCGCAGCCGCTGCAGCACCTCGCCGGGGCGCGGGAAGCCCAGCTCCGGATCGCGGGGTCCGGGAGCGCCGGTGGAGGGTGCCGAATCAGCCATTGGTAGTTGGAGGCGCGGTGCTCCTGCGAGCCCGGTTCCTCCGTCCCCTTTCAATCCGTGCATGCGGTTTTCCCGCACACGGCTTACCGATG